>CAYVGY010000052.1:0-2859 GCA_964451065.1 uncultured Halobacteriales archaeon | reverse complement strand
CGCCGCGGATCCGTCCAAAGAGGGCTTGGCCGCTCTCGTCCAGGCTCTTCCGGTGTTCGTCAAGGAGGATGTCGGTATAGCTGGCGATGGCGCGCAAGGGCGTGCGCAGATCATGGGACACGGTGTACGCGAACGCCTCGAGTTCCTTGTTGGCGGCCTCGAGTTCGTGCGTGCGATGGCGGAGTCCGTCCTCGGCGAGCTTCCGCTCCGTGATGTCTTCGACCACGGCGCAAATGAAGCGTGGCGTCCGCCGGGCGTCGCGCACGAGGCTCACGGTCTCGTGGACCCAGGCGACGGACCGGTCCTTGCGGATGACGCGCTTTTCGCGCTTGTAATAGTCCTTCGCTCCCAAGGAGAGATTGGCCAGCATTTCGCGGTCGGCTCCTTGATCGTCGACGTGGCTTACGTGAGCATAGTCGCTACGGCGGAGATCGTCGCCGCCGCCCAGAAGCTCGTCGAAGGCGCGGTTCGTCTCTTGAATCCGCCCATCCAAGTCGATTTGGACAAAACCGACGGGGACAGATTCGAACAAGGAGCGGAAGACGAGGAGGGCCTCGTCGGCCTTGCGGCCAGTGACATCGAAGACGGTCCCCTCGAAGTAGAGAAGCGCCCCTGCGGGGGAGCGGACCACCCAGAGGTTCTCGCGGGTGATGACGCTCCCTCCATCCTTGCGCCGCCATGTCGTTTCGATGCCACGGATATTCTCGAGCGCCTCCAGGCGACGCCGCATTTCGGCCCAAGACGAGTGGGGGAACGCCTTGAGCGACGGGAGCGGGGACGACTTGAGCGCGCGGAGCGACGAATATCCCAGCATCCACAGGAGCGCGGGGTTGGCCGCGAGGATCTCCCCATTGGGCTTTACCCGATAGGCTCCGATGGGGAGCGTTTCGTAATAGTCGTAGAAGTCCTGGTGTCCGGTGGGGCGGTGCTGGTCGACGCGATGCTTTGAAACGACGACGGCCGAGCCCACGCAGACACCCGCTACAGGAAGACGACGAATCAGTATAAATTTGGGAGTGCTGGGTGATGTAGCTTATCCAATAGTCTTTCAAACGGTTCGGAAGGCGACGGCCCGCGGGCGTTTGAGGCTCGTGGGAAGGATGGGGTGGGCCGGACTTGAACCGGCGACCTGTTGATCTTCAGTCAACCGCGCTCCCAGCTGCGCCACCACCCCTTGTCGAGATTCGTGGGCGAGGGGGAGCGCGATTCCCGGTCTCGTATTTAACCTGTTATGCGGGGTCGGGGCTACATGAGGATCGGCGTCGATTGGCGGCCGACCGGCGCTTCGTTGATTCGAAGCCAATATTCCGCCATCTTCTGCACGGTGCCGGCGAATTCTCCGGATTCGATGGGTTTTCGGACGAAGCTGGACGCGCCCGCCTTGTAGGCGTCGGCGATGTCCTTGGGTTCGTTCGACGAAGTGAAGACGACGATGGGAAGTTGACGCAGCCGTTCATCGGCACGGATGCGCTGGACGAGGACGATGCCATCCATCCCTGGCATCTTTAGATCCACAAGGACGACATCAGGCAGACCGTGCTCGCGCTGCGACGCGGCCCGGAGGGCCTCAAGGGCGGCCTCGCCGCCGGGAGCGACGTCCAACTCGCACGGAACAGCGCCCTTCTTGAGGAATCGTAGGACGAGCGCCGCGTCGTCCGGATTGTCCTCAACTAATAGGACTCGTTTCGGCTTCATGGTACCTCGTCTCGGGGGCGCCCTCGGCGTCCAGCGTAAAGTAGAACGTTGCTCCTCGACCTTTGGCGGCGTCCGCCCAGATCTTTCCCCCGTGCCGTGCCACGATGCGCTGCGCCGTGGCCAGCCCGATGCCGGAACCCTCGAACTCGGCCTGGCCGTGGAGGCGCTCGAAGGGGCGGAACAGCTTGGTGGCGTACGCGCGGTCGAAGCCGACCCCGTTATCCCGCAGGTAGTAGACCCAAACCCCGCCCTGCCGTTCCGCGCCGAACTCGATGCGCGGCCGTTTCATGGGTCGTGTGAACTTCCACGCGTTCGCCAGGAGATTGTAGAGAAGATCGCGAACCAGCCGCGAGTCCCCGTCATCCGCCAGGCCCATCTGGACGTGCAGGTCCACCTCGCGCTCCGGCTCCTGCAGTTTGAGCTCGGCCGCGACAGAAAGGGCCATGTCGGTGAGGTTGATCGGTTCCCGACGGATCTCGAGCCGCGACACCCGAGAAAGTTCGAGCAGCGCATCCATAAGGTGGCCCATGCGGACCGTGGCGTTCCGCATCCGCTGGACGAGGTCGCGACCCTTCGGGTCGAGCCTCTCCGCGTGGTCCTGCACGAGCATCTGACCGAAGCCGTCGACCGTGCGCAGCGGCGCTCGGAGGTCGTGGGAGACCGTGTAGGCGAACGACTCCAATGCGCGGTTGGAGCTCTCGAGTTGGGCCGTCCGCTCCGCCACGCGCGCTTCCAACTCCTGGTTCCGCTTCTGGATTTCCTCGATGGCCCGCTGTCGGTCGGTCACGTCGGTCGCGATGCCGACCACGCCCGCGACCCGGTCCTGGGCGTCCACAAGAGGGCGATAGTACGCGTCGAACGCCATGTCGTTCATGTGGATCGTGTCCGACAGCGCCTCCCCGGCCAAGGCGCGCCGGCAAGCGGCGACCATGGCCGGCTGGCTGGCGTAGACCTCGAAGACGCTGCGGCCCACGACTTCCCCGGGTCGAAGACCGAGCGTCTCGAGGCCTTTGCCCTCGAACAGCGTGAACTTGCCCTCCCGGTCGATGGCGAAGAGGACGAGGGGGGCGTGGTTGATCACCGTGAACAACCGTTCCTCGGTGACCATCAAGGACTCCTGGGCCCGGCGGCGCTCGGAAATCTCCCGCTGGGCATCGCGGTAGA
>CAYVGY010000051.1:0-18538 GCA_964451065.1 uncultured Halobacteriales archaeon | reverse complement strand
GATTCCCACGGTGGATTTCCAGCCGGACCACATCGGGGTCGACGGAACCCGACCACGACACGTTCACGCGGCCCGGTCCGACCTGGACCGGCGGTTGGAGGACGACCGCGGCAGGTGGGACGTTCTTCTCGTCCGACGTCCGCGTGGCTCGATTCCATTTGTCGAGGGCGTCCGGTTGGTCGTTGCCGTTGACGCTGTTCACGGCGAGCCGGAACGTGACGCGTCCCTGGCCTGCGGCGGGTGCGGTCCAGTCGATTTTCCACGAACGGGTTCCGGGGTTCTTGTGGGTGGCCTCCCCGCTGATGGCGCCGAACGTGGACTTCGTGCTAATCTGGACGTTGGATTCGCCGGCGGATGCCGACAACGTTCCCTGGGTCACGTTGAGGTTGAAGCCTGCCTTCGAATACGGTGGGCCGCCGGATACCTTGGCCGTGAGCGCGTATTTCTTTCCCGGCTCGTACTTGGCTGGCACGCCGTCAAGGCCGGCCACGACGCTGCCGTCCGGCGATCCGCCACCGTGGCAGTTGCAGCCCGTCTCGGCCCGACCGCTGACGCCGTTCTTGCGCGCCGTGCCGGGCGCCAGGGCGGCCAGGACCAGCGCGGAAAGGACGACGGCGGCGATCATGGCAATCCGGAGCCGAGGTTTCATTGGGACTTTTCCCTCCTCATTCTGGTCGTCGGCGAGCCATGAACCACCCGGCGAGGGCCAACGTTGCGAGGATGGTCACCGCGCCCCAGCCGGGCGACGCGCCGCCCGCACTCTCGTCCTCGGGTTGGGAGGACCCGCCCTGGACCGGCGCGCCGAGGCCCGGCAGGCCGGCGTTCGCCACATAGACGCCGACGGCTTGCTCTGGCGAATAATCGACGCCGTCAAAGGCACGGACCGAGATGGTGTGCAGGCCGTCCGAGACGAGCGTGGAGTCCCAGGCGAACCTCCAACCGAGGCGGCCCTGGGCCGATTCCCAGCTACCGTCATCGACCCGGACCTCCACGGACCGGACCAGTTCACGGCCTTCGAAGTTCTCCGCGACGCCGCTGACGAGCACGCGTCCCGCCACGACCCCGCCGTCCAGTGGTTGATCGATGAGGATGCCGGGCGGCGTGTTGGGCGCGGGGTCGCCCTCGATGAGGAGCCAAGGCACCATGCCGGTAAGGGCCTGCGGGACGATGTGGTCGTGCATGAACCAGTAGCCGGGTTGACCGGCGGTGAGCATCGTCTCTGCGCTGTCGCCGGGGCCCAGGAGAAGTGTGTCCGCCGTGTAGAGGACGCGCTTTTCGCGGCTGAGTTTGTCGATGACGTCGAACCAGTGGCTGTGGACATGCCAATCGTGGAGTTCGTCTCCGATGTTGGCGACGCGGATGATGGTGCGCTCGTTGGGCCGGACCGGCCCCACGACGTACGGGTCGTTCCAGGCGCGGAAGTTGGCCATGTGGATCTTGCCGACGGCGGGCGGCGTCACGCCGGACGTCGGGACGCCGGAGGGATACCAGGGGACGCCTGGGATGGCGGCGCCCGGCGACGGCGCGCCGGCTGGCGAAATCTCGCTAATCATCACGACGTCCTCAAAGTATTCGTGCCCTTGGTCGTCGGTGACCCGGGACTTCGTGTTCCCGTTGAGCTCGTCGGCGGGGAGGTCTTCCCAGGACCAGCCCTCGGGGTAGACGACGATTAGTCCGTAGAGGCCGCGGCTGATGTGTTCCGTTGCGACGAACACGTGGCAGTGGTAGAGGAAGGTGCCCGGCGTGTCGGCGAAGAACGTGTAGGTGTAGCTTTGGCCGGGGTCCGCCACGTCTCGGTCCTCGCGGGGCTCGGCGGGACCAATGGGATTCTCCGCGGGGAAGGGGTTGTGCTGGTGAGGAACGATGGGGAGCGGCGCCGTGTCGCTGCTGCCGTCGCTCGCGAGGGCATTGTAGCGAAGATGCGTATGGATGCTGTGCGCCTGGTCGTGCCCGTTCACCAGCGTGACCTCGAGCCGGGTGCCTTCGGTTATGCGAATGATGGGCCCCGGCACCACGCCGTTGAAGGTCCAGGCCTCCACGGGAACTCCCAGGACGTCGACCGTCTTCTTGACGACCTCCAGTTGGACCGCGACGGTGGGCGCCGCCTCCTCAGCGCCCGCGTCGCCCGCGCCGGAACCGTCGCCCTCGTCGGGGTTCGCCTGGTGGGTGCCGATGGGCAAATCGGTGAGAGGGTTCGAGTCGGCGTGGCCCAGCCCCCCGTGAGAGCCGAACACGTTCGGATCGGCGTCGCCCACGTCGGGCTTCCCCGCGCCGCCCACCGAGGCGACCAGGAGCAAAGAGACAGCCAACGAGGCAAGCATCACAATCGGGGACGGGGACCGTTTGGTCATGGTTCCCAGGACGCGGGTCCATGGTTTGCCGGTTCCCGGCGCAGTCTGCGCAGACTTCGCAGGGCGGCTATATGAGTCCCGGCCTCGGTCGTTCTCGGGGGTGAGAATCGACGGGCACCGTATTAGCGGACGGGGAGACTCTTGACGCCACCGGTCGCGAGGCGAACCGCATGGATACCAGACGACTCCAGACCATCGGAGGAGGCGCGTCGTTCGCAGTCTCGTTGCCCAAGCAGTGGGTCGAGGCGCGCGGCCTCCACGCGGGCGACGAGATCGCCATCGAGGCGCGTGGGGACGGGGAACTCGTCCTGCGCGGGACGACCACCAACGGCAAGGACTCTCCCCAACGCCTCCTCACGATCCGCTCGTCGGACGCGGACGAAGTCCTTCGGTCCCTCATCGCACTCTACGTGTCCGGGTTCAGCACCGCCGCCGTGGACCATTCGGGCTCCGACCCCCAAGCCGTCCGCACCGGCGTCGGCGAGGCCTGCGCGCGACTCCAAGGCGTCCAGATCGTGGAGGAAGGGTCCGGCCGCCTCATCCTCCAAGACCTCTCCGACACGAGCGGGTTCGACCTCGACAAGGGCCTCCGGCGCGCCCAGATCCTCGCCCTGCAGATGGTGAACAACGTCGGCCGGATCCTGGCCGGGGGAGGCGACTCCGTGTACCGGGAGACGGAACGATACGAAGCGGAACTTGACCGCCTCGTCCTCCTTCTCCTCAAACAATACACGACCTGCCTCCAACGATGGGAGTTCCCGCCCTCCATCGGGACGTCGCCTCCAGAGGGCCTCCACGCGCTGTTCGTGGCCCATTATCTTGAACGGATCGGGGACTACGCGATGCGGGCCTCGTCCTTCTCGCAGTTCCTGCTCCAACAGCCGTCGTCGGCCGTGACCGAGACCGTCCAGGAGAGCCTGACCGAGCTTCACGGCATCGTCGCGGACGCCGTCAAGGCGTTCAATGCGCGCGACGCCAAGTTGGCCAACTCCGTCATCAAGCGTTCGGCCGCCTTCGCCCCCACGAGTGGGCGCGACCGGATGTTCGATGTGTTCACGGCGCCCCGGTCGCAGCCCCAGCTCTACTCGTGCCACCGATGCATCAAGTACTTCACGCTCCTCGAGAGCATCGAACGGATCGCGCTTTACGCTAAGAGCATCGCCGAGGCCGCGATCAACCGCTCCATGCTGGAGCCCGAGAAGCACGCGTGACCGACAAGCCGGACGCGCGTTTCAGAGCGGGATGTTCCCGTGCTTACGTTCCGCCCGTCGAACCCGTTTGCCTTGCAACGTGCCGAGGGCCCGAATCAACGCCGGCCGCGTCTCCTGGGGCTCGATGATGTCGTCGAGGTAGCCCTTCTCGGCCGCGATGTACGGCGTCGCGAACCGGTTGCGGTAATCCGCCACGAGTTCGGTCTTTTTGGCCGCGGCGTCCTTGGCTTCGGCCAACTCCTTCCGGAAGATGATGCTGACGGCGCCGTCGGGACCCATCACCGCGATCTCGGCCGTGGGCCACGCGACGTTGTAGTCGCCGCGGATGTGCTTCGACGACATGACGTCATACGCGCCCCCATACGCCTTGCGCGTGATCACCGTGAGCTTCGGCGTCGTCGCTTCGCTGAACGCATAGAGGAGCTTGGCGCCGTGACGGATGATCCCGCCGTGTTCCTGCTTCACGCCCGGCAAGAACCCGGGCACGTCCACGAACGTGACGATGGGGAGGTTGAACGCGTCGCAGAAGCGGACGAACCGCGCGCCCTTGACGCTGGAGTCAATGTCGAGGACGCCGGCAAGGTGCGCCGGCTGGTTCGCCACGATCCCCACGCTGTGGCCGCCCAGGCGAGCGAATCCCACGAGGATGTTCTTGGCCCACGCTTCCTGCACCTCGAGGAAGCTCCCGCGGTCCACGATGAGTTCCAGGACGCGCTTCATGTCGTACGGCTTGTCGGGCTGGTCGGGGACGATGGTGCGCAGTTCGTCTTCGCGGCGCGCCGGGTTGTCGCCCGCGTCCGCGTGGGGCGGAGCGTCGCGGTTGTTGCTGGGGATGTAACCGACGAGGCGCCGGATTTGGAGCAGGCACTCCTCCTCCGTCGGCGTCACGAAGTGGGCGACGCCGCTTCGGGCCGCGTGGACTTGGGCGCCGCCCAAGTCCTCGAAGTCCACCACTTCGCCGGTCACCGTTTTCACGACGTCGGGGCCGGTGATGAACATGTAGCCGTCGCCTTCCGTCATGAGGATGAAGTCCGGGATCGCGGGCGAGTAGACGGCACCGCCTGCGCAGGGCCCAAGAAAGGCGGAGATCTGTGGGACGACGCCGCTCGCCTCTGTGTTGCGCCAAAAAATCTCGGCGTAGCCGCCCAGGGAATCGACGCCCTCTTGGATGCGCGCGCCCCCGGAGTCGTGGAGGCCGATGATGGGCGCGCCGTTCTGGACGGCCAGGTCCATCACTTTCGTGATTTTCTCCGCGTAGACCTTTCCCAGGCTCCCGCCGAGCACGGTGAAGTCCTGCGCGAACACGTACACGATGCGGCTCTCGATGGTCCCCCAGCCCGTGACCACGCCGTCGCCCAGGACGCGCTTCTTCTCCATGCCGAAGGCCGTCGCTTCATGAACGCGCAACTGGTCCAGCTCGCGGAAACTCCCGGGGTCGAGCAACAGCTCGAGGCGTTCGCGCGCCGTGTATTTGCCCGCTTCGTGCTGCTTCTGGATCTTCTCGGGACCGCCGCCGAGGAGCGCCTGCGCCTTCTTCTCGCGCAGCTGCTGCACGCGGTCCGGCGCGGCCATCGGGCGCGGGATTCTGGCCTCGCTACATTAAGGATTCTCACGCGCGGCCGACGTCTGCATCAGGCGATCCGACCAGGCTCCTTATGAGGCCCACGGCGGCCACTAGGAACGATCCCCATGTGGTCCGCCCGCACGAAGCTCCTGAGCCTTCTCGCCTTCGCCGTGACCGGCGTCGTGTTCGCCTCGGCCACCAGCCTCATGAACGCCCGCACCGCGAACGACCGCCAAGACGTCCAGAGCGACGAACTCTTGGTCTACCAGAACGGTTTCTGCCAGGTCTTCCAGACGCTGCACTTGCAGGTCTCGAGCGGCCAAGCCTCCTTCGTGCTCCCGTCAGGCGTACTCCTCGACACCCTACGGCTGGCGGGCGTGGACCTCGTCCAGATCCTCTCGCACGACGCCTCCGAACCCTTTGCGGAAGGCGACCGCGTACGCGTGACCACTACGCGGGACACGTTCGACGGCAACGTCGTCTCCCTCGACCCCTACCTGGCGCTGGCCACTGAAAACGGGACGCGTCTCATCGAGAAGAGCCAGGTCGTCTCCATCGAGCTCGTCGACGCGGCCCCCATCGCGCCTGGCCGGGTCAGGGTCCAAGTGCAGGTCGACGAAGCCGACGGCGATTACGAGGTCCTCGCGAATTATCTTCTGCGCGGCCTGTCGTGGTCGGCCCACCATCGGATCGAGGTGGATTCCGGACTCTTCGAGACGTGGATCGCCATCGCGGGTTCGCCCGGCATCACGACGGAAAAACTCCGCATCGTCTCCGGGTCCCCCCGGTTCGTCATGTCCAGTTCGTCCGGCAGCGTGTTCGCGGGCCACTACGACGCGCGGATGGAGGGCCTGTCCTCGGACAAGACCGACTGGAATGCCGGTCAACTGGACGAATACCACGAATACGCGCTGGCCCGACCCGTCTCGATCCCCGAAGGGCGCGAACTCCGCCTCGCCCTCTTCGAGGGACAACTCGACCTCTCGCACGCGAACGTGGGCCGCGCCGGGCTCTGGGACGGCGCCATCGCGGTCCAACACGAATGGACGTTCACGAATCCGCTCGATGAGCCGTTGCCGGCCGGCGTGACGAGTCTCTACCGCGACGGCCGTTTCATCGGCCAGGACCGGATGGCGTACTTGCCGCGCGACGAGGAGACGACGCTGGTATCGGGGTCCGCGCTCGACATCCCGGCCTCCATGTCGACGCGTTGCGAATCGACGAACCAACGCTGGTTCGAATTCGAGCTCACCAACCGCAAGAGCGAGACCATCGAGGTCCGCATCGTCCTCTCCCTGCCCGAGCGTTCCGTCCTAACGACCGGGCTCGTTCCCGCCACGTACGAGAACGAGGGCGAGCACGCATGGACGTTCGAACTCGGCCCCGGCCAGACGGATGGGGCCTCCGGTTCCGCGACCGTTCCGTACGATTGCTAGACGGCTGGCCGCCGAGGCTATTCCCCCTCGGCGGCCTCCTCCCCCCCTTTCGCACCCTTGCGGAAGACTCGACGCCAAAGGAGGCCCAACAACCACAAGAGCAGCAGGACGAGCAGCGGCAGGAGGAGGTAGGCCAGGAAGATGAGGGCCACCTGCTCGTCGCTGACCATCGGCGGTCGCCCAGAGACCGGGACGTTAGATAGGCCTTGCGGGCGCGAGGGGCCACGTCACACTTCGTGCAGGATGAGCCGGCTTCGCGTCGCCTGCACCTGCTTGAACTCGCGGATCTTCTCGATGATGGCGTTGAGCTCCTCCGTGTTGGCCACGTCCGCGATGACCATGACGTCGTTTTCTCCGGAGATCTCGAAGACCTGCTCCACGCCCTTCCATTTGGCGACCTGGTTCGAGATGTCGCCCGTATGGACGTTCGTCTCGACCTTGATCTCGATGAGTGCCTTGATGTTGCTTCCGGCGGTCCGGATCGTGAATCTCCGGATGACGCCGGTGTCGACGAGGCGTTTGAGCCGCGCCCGCACCGTCCCCTCGCTCGTTCCCAGGCGCTCGGCCAACTCCACGTACGACTCGCGGGCGTTTGACCGCAATAGGTTCAACAGCTTCTCGTCGATGTCGTCCACGCCGCCCCGGACCCCGTTTTCCGCAAAAACTCCAACCATCATTTAATCGTTTCTGCGGAAAACGGCACTTCGCAGGCAAATTTCGCAGAAACCGCCGGCTGGGTAGGTTTCTATGAACCATCCAGAAACACCCTATATATTCGAACGGTCAACGCAGGACAGCCCATGCGGTACGCCATCCCGCTCCTGAGCCTGGCCGTGCTCCTGCTCGCTACGCCTTCCGCAAGCGCGGCCCAGGCCTCAGGTCAGCTCGCCAGCGACGCTCCGGTGGACCTCTACGGGTCCGGCACGGTGAAGGCTCCCCAAGTCACGGTCCACCACTACGCGACGCAGGACGGAAGCGTCGACGCCTCCGTCCTCGGCGGATCCCTGGTCGAGGAAAGCCTCTTCCACGTGGAGGGCGAAGGGATCAGCGCGGCCTGCTACGACCGCTACGAAAGCTACACCGAGAGGAGGCCCATCTTCACGGCGGACCCCGCCAAGCCCTTCGAACAGACGCGCCTGAGGCTGCTGACGGGAGCCATCGCACAGTTGAGGTTCGCGAACGACCTCGAGTTCCATCTCACGGCGTATGGAGAGACCCCGACCCAAGACCAGTTGTTCGCCCGGGTCGGCCCGAATCCCTACGCCTACGAACGCCAACAGCCTCCGGCGACCGCCGTCGTCGACGATTCCAGTGCCCCGGTCTTCCCCGTGCGGCCGTTCGTGACCGTGCCGACGTCAAGCTTCACCACATTGGACCCCTTCATGCTGTCCGCCTACGCCGGCACGCTCGAAGTCATCCACGACAAGATGCCCGGCGAACCACGCGCCACCTACGCGGCCGGGGTGATCCACGAAACGCGAGAGGCCGACAATCCCGACCCCAACCCGTTTGCCAGCGAGACCATCGAGTGCAAGGTCCGCATCGTGCGGACCTACGTCCTGGACGCCACGATCGCCCTTTCCGTGGTCGGCCAGGAGGGCGCCGAGCGCCCGGACGCGTTCTGGGCCGGAAACGACCCCGAGGAGGTCTTTGGGGAAGGCGACGGGATCCCTCCGCACGGGTACTGGAGCCGTGAGCGCGGCCCCGACCTCGGGGCGGCCCTCGAGCGGCTCCATCTCCCCGCCACCGTCGTGACGGGAGAGGACATGACACTCGCCGTGGGGGGCGCCGCGCAGTTCCGCCGCGCCGTCGGCTCGATCACGGCCGGCGACGACCTCCACGAAGCGAACGAGGAGGATGTCACCCTCGAGGGGAACCTCGATCTGCAACCCGTGGCCAGCGAAGACGGCCGCCGAATGTCGACGAAAATCGGCAACGACGTGTCCGATGTCGAATTCGGGGGCGGTGTGTCCTCGCCCGGCCCCTGGCGAACCTCCACGGCCATCGCAGCCGGCGCGGCGGCCGGCCTGGCCGGGGCGGGCCTAGGCTACTATTTTTGGCCGACGCTCAAGCTCGGCGCCACCAAGTTCCTCCTCTTTCCCCTCTACGCACGGCTGCGGCGCGAGGACATCTTGGAGAACCCGCTGCGCGACGACATCCTCGAGGCCGTCGAGTCGTCGCCCGGCATCAGCGCGAGCGAACTCGGCCGACGCCTGGCCTGCGGTTGGGGGACCCTCGTGTACCACCTCACGGTCCTCGAGCGGATGCAACTGCTCTCCAGCGCGCGCGAAGGACGCCACAAGCGGTTCTTCGTCCAAGGCCGCATCAACTACTCGGACAAAGGCGCCGTCGGCCTCCTCGCCAACGCGTCCGCCAAGACCATCCTCGACGCCATCCGCGAAACCCCGGGCGTCATCCAGCGCGACCTCGGCCGCCGCCTGTCCCTGTCTCCAGGCACCGTGGCCTGGCACGTGGACCGGCTCGCCCAGGCTGGCCTCGTGGTCCGGGAAGAGGAGGGCCGCGTGGTCCGCTACTATCCCTCCCAACGGCTCCACGAACTCACCAAGCAATTGGCGGCCTAAGCCTCATTAACCCACGATTCCACAGCGTACTGCTAATATAGGCGACCACGCGAATTGACCAACGTACGCCCCCGGGGAACACCGGCCCGCCCGACCATGAGGGCGCCGAACGGCGGCGCTTCCGGACCATCGTCGGATGGATAGCAGCCTTGGCCGCCGTCTACGGCCTTCTCCAGGTCGCCCTCTACGTTTCCTCGGGGAGTCGGGACGGCTTCTACCGCCCCTTGGTCACGCTCGCGCTCGTCGCGTTCTTGCTCGGGATCTACGGCTACGCCGAGCGACGGTCGCTCACGACGGCGACCCTTGTCTTCGTGTTCGGACTCAACGCCCTAGGCGTCGGCCTCTCCCTTCTGACGCCGGAATTCTACCCCGTAACCGTCTTTGTGCCCCTCGTTGTCATCGGCGTTGCGCTACCTCTCCTCCGACCCCCTTGGCTCCTCCGGACCATCGTGGCTTCGTGGCTCATCGCGTTGGGCATGGTCGCCATCGGAATTACCATGCCGCCCCGCTCTCCCCTTCCGCCGATCTACACCAGCGTCGTCCTAGTAACGGCCCTCGGATTCGGGCTCGGACTCCTCATGCTCATCTGGTACCAATACGCGCAGCGGACCACCGAGAGCCTCGGGCGCATGCAAGAAGTCAACGAAGACCTTCAACGGATCTCGGTCGAGGCGGCAGAACTGGTCCGGACGCGCACCCAGTTCTTTTCGAACGCCGCCCACGAACTCCGGACCCCGTTGACACCCATCACGGTGCAAGCGCACCTGCTGGGGGAACGGCTCGAGCGAGGAGACGACCCCGAGCTCAAACGCTTCATGGCCATCCTGTCCCGCAACCTCCACCGCCTCAACGACCTCGTGGAGGACCTTCTCGAGGCCGCCCGCGCCCAATCGGGACGGCTCCCCATCCGCCCGCTCCCCGCGGACCTGGCCAAGGTGGCCCGAGAGTCGTTGGAGTCGTTTCAATCGACGGCGAAGGAGAACGCCGTCGCCCTCCAGATCTCGGGAGCCGATTCGTTGCCAAGCGTCACCGACCCCAGCCGCGTCCGACAGGTGCTGGACAACCTCCTGGCCAACGCCTTGCGGTTCACCCCGGAGGGCGGCCGGATTGACCTGGAACTCGAACAGCGCGATGGGAACATGCATTTCCGCGTCCGCGACACCGGCATCGGCTTCGAACCCATGCAGCGCAAGCGCCTGTTCCAGCCCTTTGTGCAGGTCCACGAGGATCCGCGGTTCGTCGGCAAGGGGGCCGGCCTCGGGCTCTACATCTCCGCTGAAGTCGCCAAAGCCCTCGGGGGACACCTGGATGGCAAGAGCGACGGCATGAATCGCGGCGCAACGTTCGAACTCCGAATCCCCATCAACGCGCCCGCGTGATTCCGGCGACACGGTCCGCATCCGCAAACCACATTAACCCCCCCTCGGCATGGGCGGCCGACGCGAGGGACGGCGCTTGAAGGAACTCATTGTCACCGCCAAGAACCAGCCCGGCGAGATGAACAAGGTCGCCGACACGCTGGGCAAGCACGGCGTCAACATGCTCGCCGTCTGCGCGTACAACGTCAACAACGAGGGCCGCATCCATTTCGTCGTCAACGACCACACCAAGGGGAAGAAGGTGCTCAAGGACCACCTCAAGTACAAGGTGACCGAGGGCGACGTGCTCGTTCTCGAACTCAAGCACAGCCCGGGCGAGCTTTCCCGCGTCACCGGAATCCTGGCCAATTCCGGCATCAACATCGAGCTCCTCTACGGTTCCGGGTCCACGTACCCCAGCGCCCAACTCGTCATGGCCGTGAGCAACCTCAAGAAGGCCGAGAAGGTCCTGGGACTCGAATGAGGCCGTCGGGCCTCTTCCTTGCGGCCGTCGTCCTCTTGGGGGGCTGCGTCCAGGAAACCGAAACAAACGACGAGCCCGCGCCCCCTGGCCAGTTCCTCACCGACGCGAGGGATGACGCCCCGCCCCGCTACGACGTCCTCGAAGCCAACTTCACGGAGCTCTCGGGCAGCGTGGTTCTTCGGATTCGCGTCCAAAACTACGCGGCGGGCCTGCCGCTCGTGGACACGCTCATCGCCACGAGCGACGGCGACTACTTCGCCCGCATCGTGCCCGATCCGGAACGGCGGATCACGCCCCAGGTGCGAGCGGAAGTGGGGCCGGCACCGGACGGCGCGCCCATCGAGACGTGCTGGTTGCGGAGCCACCCCACAAACCCCGATTCGGGCGATTCCTGGTGGATCTTCCTTGAGCTACTCCACAACCGCACCGGCCTCGAGGAGGGCGGAGAGGTTCGCGGCGTGGAAATCGAGACCCTTGACCCCGACGGCAACGTTCAAGATTCGGCGACCAGCCGAGCCTTGTGGTCCGTCCATGGCGGGCCCAACCCGTACGCCGGACAGGCGTCCCCCTGCCCCATCGACCACGAGCGGGACCGCGTCGTGGCCGAGGACGACGATACTTAAGCTCGGGGCCCGCGACCCCCCCTCCCCCCGGGGTCATCCAACAAACTATTTACCATCCAAAACCGCGTTTGAGCCCGGGTTTCCGTGCGCGCCCTGGCTCCGTGTCTGGCCGGCCTCCTCCTGGCAATCCCTCTCAGCGGATGCCTCAGCGGCGACAACGAGGAGACCTCGTCCGAACAGGACCTGCGCGATGCCCCCTTCGGCTGGGACGAGGCGCCTCCGGCGCAGAGCCAATTGGCCGACCGGCCCTACTACGACCTCACGCAATCCACGAGTTTTCTCCTCAAAGGCTGGAGCTACGGCCGCTACATCGTCCGCGTGGCGGAACGCGTCGAGAACGTCCACCTCTTCTTCTCCACGACCAACGCCATGAGCACCGGCCGGGCCCCCAACGTCGACGACCCTGACGCCTACCACTTCCAGTTCATGCAGATCCGCCCCCTGAGCCGCGAAATCCGCGAACAGAACGTGGAAGCGCTCCAGGAGTTCCGCCATTCTGAGATTGAGGACGTCTTCACCCTCACCTACATCTATGGAAAGGGGACCAACCACCAGTTCCTCGCCCCCTACGACGGCGACCCGGACCATTGGACGCTCGAGCCCGGGTTCTACGAATTCGTGATCGCGAGCGACGAGAAACTCACCGTCGGCATCAACGTTCGCACCAAGAGCCTCTATTGGACGACGCTGTACCACCCGCAAGAACTCGGCCAAGCCCGCGCCGAGGCCCTCGACTTCCACAGCGAGGTCGTGGAAGACTTCGGTGGGCGCCTCCCCGACCAGGCGGAGGAGCTGCGCGGAATCGTGCGCGCCGGGTCCGGCGAACGTTTCAACTATTTTGCGTTCTCCGACGTTTTCTATGAGACCGACGCACTGGCGGTCAGCGCGGTAGGTGTAGCCGAGGTGTCGGTCGGCGAGGAGACGGTCCTCCAACAGCTCGACGTCACGTCGGCGGAGCACGCGCACGACGAAGCATACGCGTTTGCCGTCCATTTCGACGGGCGCGGCCCGGCCGAGGTCGACCTGCGAACCGCGCTCCGGTTCCACGAAGAGCTCAGCGCCCAGAGCACCATCGTCACGCTGCTCATGATTTTCGGTGTCGTCTTCATGCCGGAAGAGACCGCCCCCAATCTTCCCGCCGAATTCGCGGCGTAAAACGTCACCCATTTCGTTAAGTAGACGCTACCTCTAGGCTTTCGGCCGTGCCCATCGTTCATCAGGAGCAGTGCGCCGAATGCGGCGGTTGTGTGGGCCTCTGCCCCGAAAATGCCCTGCGACTCCGCTTCGGCCGGCTCCTCCTAGACCAGGCCGCCTGCACGGAGTGCAATCTCTGCGTCGCGCTTTGCCCCGTGGACGCCCTCGACCCGGTGAAGCCCTTCACCGACGCCCGGTGACCGCTTGAGCGCGCCGCCCACCGACTGCGTCTGGCTTCGCGAGCCGAACCGCCGGACCCTGCTTGCGACCGTGACCGCCACCCGAGGCCCACAATTCCTCCTCGACCGATCCATCTTCGCGCCCGAAAGCCACGCGTACCGCCACCCACAACCCGCGGACCGTGGCGAGGTCTGGGTCGGCGGCGACAAGCGTGTCCTCATCGGGGTCCATTGGCAGCGCGGCGAACTCCGCCACGCGTTGCGCGGCACCACGCCGCCGCGCGGCACGAACGTCCGCTGCCTCCTCGACGCCCAGCGGCGGGACGACGCCTCGGCCGCCCACGCGGCCCTGCACGTCCTGCTGAGCCTGTTCGGACGGAGCCGCCTGGGAGCCCTTGCCCAGGCCCGCGTGGTGGGCGGGCGACAGTTCGCCGTGGCCGCCCGCTGGAATTCCTGGTCGGGCCAGGCGCTCAAAGACCTGATGGACGCGACCAACGACGCCCTACGACGACGCCTCGAGGTCCGGGTGGAGTTCGTTCCACGGACCTCGATCATTGGCGTGGACTCCCAACCGTTCGAAGACGCGACCACGATGCCTGGACCGCCCGACGTCGTGCGCGTCGTCCGACTGGGCGAAGCGAGCGCGCTTCCCTGTGACGGGACCTTTCCCGACCACACGGGCGGAGTGGGGCGCGTCACGGCCCGTCGCGTCGACGTCGGTCGAACCGTGCGCGCACAATTCCACGTTGGGCGGACGGGCGGGACCTAACAGCGCCGTCCGGTTGCCTCAAACGTGTGCGAAGCATTCGCGACGATGGCCTTGCCTCTACGAAAACCTCGCGTCGGCGTCGACCTCGTGGAATTCCTGGAAGGAATCCTCGCCGTTCTCGCCTTTCGCGGCCGCCGAACTCTTGAAGCGCAGCGGGGCGCGTTCGCCCGCGCACTCGCGGAGACCGTCGACGTGATGCGACCGATGGCGGATCGGTACAAAGTCACCCTCTCGTTCCGCGTGCGGTCCGACTCCGCGCTCGTCGGTCGATCGACGCTCGCCCAAGCCTTGAAACGACTCCAGGTCGACGGCGTCGTCTTGGTTTCCGAAGGCCAGGTCCAAATCCAAGCCGGCGAAGCGGCCGCCTACGTTCTTCTCGAGGCGTTGCCAGCCCCCATCCAATTCTACGAGCGCGCGGCCAAGGCCTTCTTGCGCCGGTACGAGGTCGCGCGCATCCGCGCCGCGCGCTCCAGCGCGCCCGAGAAATGACGTTAGGAATTTTCTAGTCCGGCCTCCAAGCAACTCTTTAATAGCGCGAATTCGTGCCTTGGAACCAGCGCGGTTTTCCTATGCCCAGCCGTTATTTCACGAGTGAATCGGTCACCGAAGGCCATCCCGACAAGCTCGCCGACCAGATCAGCGACGCGTTGCTCGATGCCTTCCTCGCGAAGGACCCATTGGCGCGGGTCGCCACCGACAAGACCCTGGTCACGACGGGCATCGTTTTCGTCGCGGGTGAAGTCTCCACGGAAAGCTACGTGGACATCCCGCGCGTCGTCCGGGGGACCGTCAAACGGATTGGGTACACCGACGCCAACTACGGCATCGACGGCGACACGTGCGGCGTCATCGTGAGCATCGACGAGCAGAGCGCCGACATCGCGCAAGGCGTGAAGAAGAACGGCAAAGGCGTCGGCGCGGGGGACCAGGGCCTGATGTTCGGCTACGCGACGAACGAGACGCCCGAATACATGCCGCCCACGATCGTCTATGCCCACCGGCTCGCCAAACGCCTGGCCGAAGTCCGCAAGAAGAACGTCCTCGACTACCTTCGGCCCGACGGCAAGACCCAAGTGACGTTGGAGTTCGACGAGAAGACCGGCAAGGTCCTCCGCTGCGAAGCCATCGTCATCGCCGCGCAGCACGAGGCCCACGTCGAACAGGCCAAGATCCACGAGGACCTCAAGGACCACGTCGTCGCGCCGGTGATCCCCAACGCGTGGATCGACGGCCAGACGAAGTTCTTCATCAACCACACGGGCAAGTTCGTCAAGGGCGGGCCCGCCGCCGACTCGGGCCTCACGGGCCGAAAGATCATCGTCGACACGTACGGCGGCGTCGTGCCCCACGGCGGCGGCGCCTTCAGCGGCAAAGACCCGACGAAGGTGGACCGCAGCGCGGCCTACTACGCCCGGTACGCCGCCAAGAACCTCGTGGCGGCCGGCTTCGCCGACAAGCTCCTCATCCAGGTGGCTTATTCGATCGGCGCGACCGAGCCTTTGAGCATCTACGTCGACACCTACGGGACTGGAAAGGTCGCCAACGCGGACATCGAGAAGATCCTCCGCACGAAGTTCGACTTCGCTCCGGGGAGCATCATCGAGCAACTTGGTCTACGCCGGCCGATCTACGAACCCACGGCGGCCTACGGCCACTTCGGCCGCGACGACCTCAAGCTCTCGTGGGAGAAGCTCGACCGCGTCCCGGAACTGGGGCGTAAGGTCTCCGTCAAGGCGACACGCTAACCGCTACGTCAAGAGACCGCCGCCTCAGGCGGTCCTCGACTGCGCGCCGCCCATCGCAGCGGTCGGCCGGCCCATCGCGTAGACGCCGCCGACCACTCCGACCACCACGGCCGCCAACGCCAAGTACCAGCCGACGCCGGCGCCGGTCGTCGCTTTGACACCCAGTAGCTCCTCCGAATCCCAGAAGGACGTGTCGCCCTCCGGCCACGTGAAGACGGCAAGGACCAACGTGAGCGCAATCAAGACTGAGGCGCCGAGAGCAATCCAAGAAGCAAAGGGGGTAACCGGCGTGTTCGTGCCGGCGATTCCCATGCCCATGAGCACCGTCGCCGCGATGAGCGCAACGAGGGCCACCACGACGAGGATGCCCGTCATCGTTGTCTTGCCGGACAGGTCGTCGCTGTCCCCCGAGTCGAAGGGGCCCGCGCTGTTAGAGGTTTCAAGGCCACCACCCTCGACCGTGCCCGTCCACCAGCCCGTGAACAGGGAGATCAAAGTCAACAATGCTGCCACGCCGCACGCTGCGGTTGCGATCAACTTGTTGTTCGCCACGGAGACCAACCTCGGGGTGAAACCGCGCCGGCCGCTTAGAAACCTTCCGCTTGGCTCGGGTGGCCCGGTGGGGGGAGCCTACTCCATGCGCGCGGTGAACCTGCACGTGGGACAGACGAGGTTCACGGGTCGCGTGGCCGGCGCGTTGACCCGCGTGCCGCACTGGGGGCATTTCACCATCCGTCGGGCGCCGGACGCCGTCTTCCCCGCGGCTCCCAGCGTCGGCGGTACGGGTTGGAAGGTGGCATAGGTCGAGGGGGGAGGGGGCGCGGGGGGATACACGGGCGTCGGGGGCGGGGCGTAGTAACCGGCCCCGTAAGAAGCGGGGGCGGGTCCGGATGGACCGACGAACCCGAGGATGCCCCCGACCACGGCCGGGATGAAGGCTGCGATGCCCAGGTACCAGCCGACGTTGGCGAACAGCGAGACCTTCTCGCCGGTCGAATCCTCGGAATCCCAAAAGCTGGGCTCGGCGTCGAACTCGTTTTCCCATTGCGGGCCGAGTCCGCCGCTGTCGGGCCACGTGAAGATGGGCAGAATCAGCGCCACAACGAGGGCGACGCCCGCCACGATGCCGATCGTGGCGCCCGCCGCTGCGGGACCCCGCTTCGAGGACCCGGGACCGATTAGCAGTCCGGCCCCGGCGGCCAGGCCTAGGAGCGCTCCGAGGACGAGGGCTCCGCTGAGGGAAGCCTCGAGCGAACCGATGAGGGCGCCGCCACCGAAGAAGGCGAGGCCCGTGTCGAAGGGCCGCGCGGACGCGAGGGACTCTTGGGTCTCTCCGTCGCGTCCTTCGTCCTCAATCTTGAACGTCCACCATGGCGTGTTGAGCGCGACCAAGGCCAGCAAGGCCCCGGCAGCCAGGAGTGCGGCCGCGCCGTTTCGGGCAGTAGTCATCGTTTTCCTCTAAGATTCGAGTCGTGCGGTGAATCGGCAGCTGGGGCAGACGAGGTCGACCGGCCGAAACCCGGGCGCTTGGACCCGCGTGCCGCACCGCGGGCATTGGACGAGCTTGGCGGCCGGTTGCGGTTGGGCTTGCGGGCCCCAGCCGGGCGGCGGCGCCGCAGGCGGGGGTTGCTGTTGGCCGGGGGGCGCCCAGGGGCTCTGCTGCGGAACCGGTGGAGCAGGTGGATAGGCCGCGGCCTGTTGGGGCGCGGGCGGTGGGGCCCAAGGGGCTTGAGGTGGGCGTTGGGCAGGATAGCCGTACGCGGGCGGGGCAGGTTGCGCCGGGCGGACGCCGCCTTGGGGCCCGTACCACGTGCCGTACCCGGGGGGAGGCATCGGGGCCCCGGCGGTCCCTGGCCGCAGGAACGAGATGCCGCCGCCGATGGCGCCGACTAGGGCGCCCGCGAGCACGATGTACCAACCAAAGTTCCCAAAGACCTTGAGTGTCACGCCGTCGAAGCCGGGGACCTCCGTCTCATCCCAGAAGCCGACATCTTCGCTGGCCAGCGCATCCCCAGCACCTGCGTCGTTCGCATCTTCATCGGTGGTCGAGTTGGGCCAGGTGGTTACGGCGAGGATGGCGGCAAGCGCCAGGAGGAGGGCGCCTCCCAAGCCGATGGATCCGCCTGCGATCTGGAGCGCGCTTTTTCCCGGCTTCGGCGGGACGGCAACCAAGCCCGCGGCCGCGCCGAAGGAGAGGATGCTCGCGACCACGATGAGGCCTGCCACCAACGCCTGGGTGCTCCCAATCATCCGCGCGTCGTCCGGCGCGTTCCATTTCTCGTCCGGCTCGCCTTCGTCAAACGGCTTGGCGGAGACCGGGTCTGGAATGTCGGAATCGCTAACATCGTTGTCCTCCCGGAATTGGTCGGAGAGTTCCATCTTCAGGGTCCACCACGGCGTGAAGATGGTGACAATTGCCAAGACGGCCGCGACGCCCAAGAGCGGGATGGCTACGAACCGAGGACTACCCAAAGTGACCCCTCGACGGGCGCGGAGATGGATTCCTCCGTTAAAGGGTTTCGAGAGGGCTTCCCACGAGAAGGCAAGGCTTTGTGACCGCGCGCCCTCCGGAGTGCGTGCCCCGAGCTTACCATGGATTGGACGTGTGGTCGGACTTCGACGGCCTCTTTCCGTGGAAGAGTCGTCTCATCGACGTGGGGGATGGGGCCCGTCAGGCGGTGATCGACGAGGGCCCGCGGGACGCGCGCGTGACGTTCCTGCTCCTGCACGGAAACCCAACGTGGAGTTTCCTGTATCGTCGCTTCATCCAGGACCTTAGCACCAAGCACCGGGTCCTCGTCCCGGATCACGTCGGGTTTGGCCGAAGCGACAAGCCTCGGGATCCCAAGTACTACTCGCTCGAGCGTCACATCACGAGCCTCGAGACGACCGTGGCGGAGCTCAAGGCGCGGCGCGTCGTGCCCGTGATGCAGGACTGGGGCGGTCCCATCGGCATGGGCTGGGCGACCCGGCACCCAGACCTTGTCTCCGGGGTCGTCGTCCTCAACACGTGGGCGTTCGTGAAGCAGCCTCCGCTCAAGC
>CAYVGY010000050.1:0-18617 GCA_964451065.1 uncultured Halobacteriales archaeon | reverse complement strand
CCGCCAGAGGGCCCCGAGTCCGGGGGAGAGCCGGCCCCCCTCGGTTGAGAAGCCGCCCAAGAAACGTCAGGCAGTGGAAGGTTGCGGGTCGCGGTGCGTCGGTCGCGGATACGATGGGCGAAACGATTCCAACGCGCCGATTTGCGCTTCGACTTGGCAAGACTCGCAGCTCGCGCGCAGCGCTTCATCGACCGCTGTCCGAAGCTGGTCGGGGTCCGCGACGGCTCGCACGTTCACTACGATCCTCACGGGAGCCTGCCGGTGGTCGCCGAAGCCCTTCACGTCCACGAGGTTGAGCGGGGCCGCGGCGGACGCCCGCACCCAACCATCGGGGCACTCCACGTGGAGCTTGACATGGACAGGTGTGCCCACCTGGTGGATGCTCGCGACGAGGTGCTCCGCGAAGTCTTTGGCGAATCCACTCCAATCGCAGGGTGTGGAGGACGTGATGGACGCGTTCAACCAGCCCAGGGACGCCTCCGCGCGCGCGTAACGGTCGTAGTCCAGGCTCAGGATGTGCTGGCCCCACTCCCCGGGCGTCCCCAGCACGCGAAGCCACTGGGCAAGACCCTGACCGGTCTTGGCGCTAAAAGGCAGAACGTAGGCCCACGGGACGAGGGTTCGGAGGCGCGACACCAGCTCCTGGGTCGCCAGGTCGGATACTTCATCCGTCTTGTTGAGGAGGACGACGTCCGCTTCCTCGAGTTGCTTGAGGAAGAGGTATTCGAGGTCGGATTCGCCGTCCCTTGCGCGCCCGTCCAGGAACTGTTGTAGGCTGTGCGCATCCACGACGATGGTGATGGGCGCGTACACGAACTGGCGGCCGCGGCGCCGGCGAAGAGGGTTCAAGACCGTCGCGGAGACGTCGGTGCAGCTGCCTACGGCCTCGGCGAGGACGACCTCGGCGCCGTCGTCGTGCACTAGCTCGTCGATCCGGGCTTCGAGGCCGTCATATTGGCAGCAGAAGCATCCGCGGGTCACGAACCGGTTTGGCACTTTCTCGTTCCCCACCAGGAGGGCGTCCACGAGGTCATCCCCCTGATCGTTCGTAATCACGCCGACCTTGAGGGAGGCGGCGCCCAGCCGCTGGGCGGCGGCGAGGATCGTGGTGGTCTTTCCCGCGCCCAGGAAACCACCGACAAAGGCGATGACGGTCCGAGCCATGCGTACGGCGGTGTTGAGTCCATCCCTTTAGATTACTCGGCGGTTGAACCCTCCAAGGCCGGGTTTCCCCGCCTGCGACGGTCCAAGCGTGCCGTTATGAACCTCCCAAGACGGTATCCGTGGCGTGGAGACCGGCTGGAGCTCACGCGCAGCCGCCCTTCTCTCCCAAAACGTGGACGGGCAGGGGCGCTTTCATTACGAGCGCGAGGGGGTCGAAGCGGACCTCTCCCAGGTCCTCGCGTCGTTCGCCGATCAGGATCCTCGGGGCTTCCGGACCCCCGACGAGGAGTTGGCGTTCTGGCTCAACGCGTACAACCTTGCCGCGCTTGCCATCGCCGCCCGCTGGTACCGAGGCAGCAACCGGATTCGCCGGCAGGGTCTGGGGGGTTGGTGGTCCCGGTTCCGGTTCTTCTTCCTCGAAGGCGTCCGCATCGCCAGGAGGCGTCGCACCCTCTTCGGGCTGGAGTTCTTCACGATTCGGCGCCGCTTCCTCGACCCCCGGATTCATTTCGCACTCGTATGCGCTACGAACGGCTGCCCTCCCCTCCGCAACGGGCTCTACTCGGGCGACCGCCTTGGGCAAGAGCTGGATCAGGCCGCGCGCGGGTTTCTCCGGCCCGGCGTAGGGTATCGACTTGACCGGAACCAAACGACCATCACGTTCAACAGAATCTTCCGTTGGTACGCGGCCGACTTCCGGCGCGTGGGGGGTCCCCTGGGCGCCCTGGAACGCTGGGGACCCCCAAGCGACGTGGAATATGTGCGACCCGGGGGCGCCAGGGTCCGTTACGCCACGTACGACTGGCACCTCAACGACGCGGGCGCCGTCACCAGCCGTACGCCACCGCGTGCCGCAGCCCTTGGGCGATCCGATGGAGGTCCACCAGGAGACTCGGCCGGAAAACGTTTGCAAGAACCGTTCTAAGTGCGAGCCGGCGGGTGTTGTTTCGGGTGACCCGGAATTCGGGCTCGGGGCCCCACGGCACGCGGCGCCAAACGTGGGCGCCGCGCCTGCGCAAGGCTTCCCAGGCACGCCACGCCGGATCCGGCCAGAGGGGCGACCTTTCGAATTCCTGCTGGAACGCCCGCGGCCGTCCCTGGAGGATGAGGCCGGCCAAGAGGCTGGATTGGAGGAGGCCAGGGGCGATTCCGCCCTTCGTCAACGGGTGCGCGGCGCCGGCGGCGTCTCCGACGAGGGCAAACCTTCCCCGTTGCACTAGGCGTCCGCCCACGGGGACCGGCCAAGACTGGAACGTGACGCGGGTCGATTCCACGCCGAGCGACCGGGCTAGGGCCGTGAGCCTGGCGCGGGCCTGCGACCCGTTCGGTCCCAGGAGGCCGACGGTGGTTTCATGGCGGCGGGGGAAGGCCCAGGCGTAGTCCAGGCCCCTCGCAGGATCCCAGACGAATCGCATGGCACCCGTCTCTGACGCGCGTGAAACCATCCGGGCCTGCACGGCCGGGACCATGCGGCGAGTGACCTGACGCAGAGCGGCGAGGCGGCTGGCGGGGCCGTCGGCGCCCACGACGACGTGGCCGGGCAGATGAGCGACGGAGGTGCTCGAGACCTTGGTTCCCCATTGTATCCTCGCGCCAAGGTCGGTCGCCTTCGAGGCGAGCGCCCCGATCCAGCGGGCCCGGTCCAAGACGACGGCGCGCGCCGGCAACTCGAGGATGGGCGGCGCGGGACCTTGGACTCGCACGCAATGGATGTGGGAAGCCACGTGGCGACCGTGGTCGACCCCGGGGACGAGACGCAGATGGGATTCGAGGACGCCCTCGCCGCAGGGCGTCGAGTATGGAGCGGAGGCTCGTTCCCATAGGTGCACGCGCGGAGGCGCCTGCGATCGTGCGTTCAGGAGCTGGATCGCCAACCCCAGTCCGACGGGCCCCGCTCCTACGATGTCGACCCGCATGAAGCTGATTCCCGAGCGGCCAGGCGCTTATGCGACTTGGCTTCGGACGGTTCAAGCGAACCGTTAAAGTCCGTGCCCAACCGTTGAGTTCCGAATGCCTCTACTCGCCCAGTACCTGGGTCCGGCCCGATCCCTCTGCCCCTCTTGCCTGGGGGAAGCACCCGGCGGGTATTTCGCCCAGGACGGCACGGTGACGCTCCAGCGCAACTGCCCGGAGCATGGCGTAACCATCAGCCCCTTCTGGGGGGACCTTGAGCATTACCGATGGACCCAAGGAATCGAAGCGGCGGCCGCCGTCAACGGGTCCCGGGCGTGTTGCGCCCCCGGCACCCCCGGTTGTGGCGGGGACGCGGCCAGCCGTCGCTGCGTCACCGTCCTTCCAATCACGGACGCGTGCAACCTCGAATGCAACTATTGTTTCGCCGCGTCCGGCCCCGCCCAAACCCACCGCTCGCTGGATGAGGTCGAAGCCATGCTCCGCGGCGCGCTCACGGAGGCCGGAGGGCCCACGCCCCTCCAGCTCAGCGGGGGCGAACCCACCATCCACCCGGACATCCTCGCCATCGTCCGCCGCGCCCGCGACCTTGGATATGGCCACATCGAGGTCAACACGAACGGGATCCTCGTCGCGAACCGACCTAGCTTCGCGCAATCCCTTCGGGAGGCGGGGGCCACCTCGCTCTACCTGCAATTTGACGGAACCACGGACGAAACCTACCAGGCGACCCGGGGCGCACCCCTCCTCGACGTCAAGATCCGAGCCATCGAGGCGGCTCGTGGGGCCGGGTTGACCGTCATCCTGGTCCCCACCGTCGTCCCCGGCGTGAACGATCATGAACTGGGCGGCATCCTGCGGTTCGCGATCAAGAACCGCGATGTCGTACGGGGCGTCAACATCCAGCCCGTCCGACATCTTGGTCGGTTCGCCGCCGACTCCGGACACCTCAGCCTGGACCGCCTGGCCATGCTCCTCGAGGAACAGACCGGCTTCCTTCGAACCCGAGACCTCCTCCCGATTCCCTGCTGCAGCTCGGCCTGCTATTCAGCGACCCTCCTCCTGCCATCACCCGGCGGCGCTGTACCCCTCACCCGGTACCTCAACGAGGCCACGTTTCTCAAGGCCTTGGCCAACGTCGGCGAGCGCCGCTTCATGGACGTGCTCGCGGGGACGCCGGCCGCGGAGAAGGTCGCCCGAGACGTGGCCTGCGCCTGCGGCATCCCCTTCTCCGGCCTGGCCGCGAAACTCATCAAGGAGACGGTCTTCGTGAGCGTGACCGGCTTCATGGACAGCCACACCGTCGACTTGGACCGGATGGCGCGCTGCTGCGTCCGGGTCGTCACGCGCGAGGGCAAACTGGCTCCCTTCTGCGGCTACTACCTCACGGATGTCCAAGGCGGGTACGCCTGGCGCGACCAGCACCACCCATCCGACGCTGAGGCGCTGCGAAGCTCCAACGGTCATGCCGTGCAGGCGAGGGAAACGTGAGAGACGAGGCGTCCTACCACGTGGACTGGGGCCTCCTTCGCGCCGTCCTGGGGAGTGCCCTGCACCCGGGTGGGGCACAATTGACGGACAAACTCCTCACCCTTGCGGATCCCCCCAAGAATGGCGTCCTGATCGACATCGGGGCAGGCGAAGGCGAGGCGTTGGGCAGGGCGAAGAACCGACTGCCGTCGCTCCGCGTCATCGGCGTCGACCCGGCCAGCCCAGCCAGCTCCGGGCCCACGGGCCTTGAACTCCTTCCCGGCACGGCCACCCGGATTCCGTGGCCGTCCGGGGCCGCTGACGTCGTCCTCTCGGAATGCTCCCTGTGTCTGGCCGGGTCATGGGGGCGAGCGTTGGCGGAGGTCCGGCGCGTCTTGCGTTCCGGCGGTCGCTTGGTGTTCAGCGACTTCTACGCCGAAGGCCCGGTCCCGCAGGTCCCGCCCGTCCTCGGTACCCTGTCATGCCTCGGGAACGTACGAAGCGGCACGCAGATGTCGACGTTGCTTGAACGCGCGGGGTTTTCGTCCGTCCGTCTCCAGGACGAGTCCGACGCCTTGCGGGAACTTGAAGCACGGGTCCAGAGTCGGATGGACGTGCGGGGGCTGCTCGCCAAGCTGTCGCAGGACGGGTCGGAGGGCGTCTGGGCCGAGTTGCACGAGTTCTTGGAGGGGGCGATCCGTGCGCGCGACGCCGGCGCGCTACGATACGGGATCTTCTGCGGAACGAGATAGTCGCAATGGGGGGAGGAGCGCCACCCCGTCGTCGGCGGGGTGGCATTGGGTGCGAGCTTAACCGCAACAGCCGCACGATGATGCGCTGCTCGGGTCCTCTTCGGCGACGGCTTCTTGGGCTTTCTTCTTGGGATCCATCTTCGGGAACTCCAATGGGGTACTCGCCCCGGGGCGACTAATGAATTGGCTCCAACGGTTCGACCGTCCGAGTCAACCGGCAAGAGAGCACCTGGCTGAGTCCAACACAATCCTCAACGGTCCCAGCGCAACCATATGGTCCCGCGGCAAGTGAGGGTCCTTACGGGAGGTGCAGAACCTGGGACTCTTCTCCAGCAAAGAGAAACTCGCGTGCAATTGCGGAATGTCATTCAAGACCAAGGACGAATTGCAGGCCCACGCGAAGAAAGACCACAAGATGTGATCGACTCTCCCCCCCGTCGGCGCCCGGGTCGGCCATTGTTGCCCGGGCGTCGCCCGTCATTGAAACGGCGCGGCCGGTGGCTTCTCGGGGGCCCGACGTCGGAATTGAGTGGTTTCGTTCTTTGGGCCTAGAATCGTCACGGCCAACTCAAATCATGAGCGCATGGCAGGCATCCAAAGGCCCATTTGGGCCCAAAATCGGCGAATTTAGGGACGCCCCGGCCGAGATTCGAACTCGGTTCGAGTCGTTTTCTTCACTAGTACACGATGCGGCAAGTCCTTGAACAGTTTCCGGAAGCGACGAGCCACGAGCTCACCAGGAGGGAAGCCCTTCCTTGGGTCGGGCGAGGAAGCCGCTCAAGGATTTCCTGTAGCGTGTACTAGACGGGCCGAGTTCTTGACGCGCGTTTAACCTCTCTGCCCTTTCCGAAACGTCACAGGCGCGTCGTCAACCTTTTCCGCTGACCCGTATTCTTGGGCATCCGGGATGCCATCACGGTCTGCCTCCTTGCAGGTCCCGCAGGCGGTCCGCTATTCTGAGTCTCGACGGGTCCGTGCCCTTCATGCGGCCTGGTCGCCTGGATCCCGCCCGGCGGAGGGCCGGCTGTTCGTGTGGGGGCAGTTCGATACGGCCCCGGACGCTGACGGGTCGGTGGCGACGGCGCGGGATGTTGCCCTCGTGCTTTCGGAGCTTGGCCACGGAGAAGTCCCGCCTGGACGGGCCCGCCGTCGGCTTGCCCTTGACGGATTGTCCCCTGGGTCGAAGGCATCCCCGTCCAATCTCCTCAACCTCCAGGTGGAAGGCATAGAGCTCACGCCGCTGGAGTGCCTCCAGCTTCTTACGCGGCTCCCAGCGGCCCGGCCCGGGATTCCGTCCGCGGTCTCGCCAAGCCTTGCCGTCTGGGCGCAGGCGGCCAGGCTGGCGCTTGAGCTTGTCGTCCGACAACGATTCATTCCGCGCATCGAGTCGAAGGGCGACCGCTGGTACGCCGCGTGGCGACCGGTGCTCTCGGACGGCGCCGACGGAGGGCGCGTGGCAACTGTCACCAAGGCATTGCCGGGAGCGGCCTTGTCTCTCTCCGGCGACAGGCCGCCGAGGGCGCTCATCGAGGATTTCCTGTCGGCGCTTCTCGACGCCGGAGTCCGCGCCGCCTGTGCGGGCGCCAGACTGGAGGAAAGTGCCCCCCAGGAGGGCGTCGGCGGGGCTTGGGCACGTGCGTTGTTCTCGGCGGACGCATGGGTCGAGAACGGCAGCGTCGCAGCGGTCGGCAAGCTCGAACGCCTCGTGGAGGCGTGGGCGGCTCCGGTCGCCGTGCGTTCTTCCTTCAGGACCTGCCTCCGGCTCGACCCGCCGACCATCCCGGAGGCGGCCGCGCCCATGGCCGCTCCGCCCCAGGGATGGAGGCTACACTACGCCCTGCAATCGATGGAGGATCCAAGCCTCCTGGTTCCCGCCGAAGCCGTTTGGTTTCCGGGTCCGTCCAACCCCTTCAAGGGCTGGGGCCTCGCCAATCCGCATGAATTGCTCCTGCAAGGGCTGGGGGTTGCCTCGCGAGTGTGGCCCACGATTGGCCACAGCCTGGACACGGCAACCCCGTGCGAGGCCTCGCTCACGGCCGACGAGGCGGAACGGTTTTCCCGCGAGGTCGCCCCGCGATTGGCCGAAGCCGGCCTCGGGGTCCTGCTTCCCGGGATTCGGCCCCTGCTTTCGGCGCTCCAGGCCACCCTGCGTGCGAAGGCAAAGACGGACCCAAGCGACACCGGCGACGGTCCCTCCCGCTTCGGCCTCGAGGCCCTCATCGAATTCGACTTTCGCCTCGCAATCGAGGGCGAGCCGCTCACACCCGAAGAAATGGAGACGCTGGTGGCGCTCAAGTCGCCGCTCGTCAGGATTCGGGGGCAGTGGGTCGCCATCGGGCCGGGCGACTTGGATCGGGCGAGGCGCCTCTGGCACCGCCGCAAAGAACTCTCCCTCCGCGAGGTTCTCGAGATTGCCGGCGAGGGGGCCGTCGACGGAGTCAAGATCGAGTCCGTGGAAGCCGACGGGTGGCTCTCGGCCCTTTTCGGCGCGCGGCCAGAAGGCGGCTTCACCGTACAACCTCCACCCGGGCTGAAGGCCAACCTTCGTCCGTACCAGCTGCGGGGCCTGGCGTGGTTGCTCACCATGCGCCGCACGGGCCTGGGGGCGCTCCTGGCCGACGACATGGGGTTGGGGAAGACGCTTCAGGTGCTTGCGTGCGAGCTCGCGTCCAGGCACGGGAGGGCCTCCGAGGGTCCTACGTTGGTGGTCTGTCCGTCCAGCGTGGCCACAAACTGGAGAATCGAGGCCGGGCGGTTCACACCGTCTCTGCGAGTCATCGTGCACCACGGCCCAGAGCGCGCCAAGGGCCGCGCGTTCGAGCACCAGGCCAAGTCGCACGACCTCATTGTCACCACCTACGCGCTGCTGCTGCGCGACCAGGCGATGCTGTCGCGGGTGTCGTGGTCCAACATCGTCCTCGACGAGGCCCAGAACGTCAAGAACCCCTTCAGCCAGCAAGCGCAGGCGGCCCGTGCCTTGCGCGCCGGGTGGCGAGTGGCGATGACGGGGACGCCTGTAGAGAACCGACTGGCCGAATTGTGGTCCATCTACCACTTCCTCAACCCGGGCTACCTCAGTTCGCTTCACGATTTCCGCCGCAAGTACGCCGTGCCCGTGGAGCGGTATCGGGACGAGGATGCGGCCGCCCAGCTCACGCGTCTCGTCCGTCCCTTCCTCATCCGGAGGCTCAAGACGGATCCCGCGGTGGCAAAGGAACTGCCCGAGAAGATTGAATCCAACACGTTCGTCCCGCTTACCCGGGAGCAGGCGACGCTCTACGAGGGTGTCGTTCGCGACGCCCTGGACCGGGTCGAGCAAGCGACCGGGATCGAGCGGCGCGGGATCGTTCTTTCCATGCTGACCCGCCTGAAGCAGGTGTGCAATCACCCCGCGCACTTCCTAGCGGACAACAGCCGGCTGGAGCGCCGCAGCGGCAAGTTGGAACGCCTCGTGGAAATGATCGAGGAGGCCATGGAGGAAGGGGACCGGTGCCTCGTCTTCACGCAGTTCCGGGAAATGGGGGACCTGCTGCGCAAGCACCTGTCCGAGCGCTTCGGGGACGTTCCGTTCCTGCACGGAGGGACACCCCGGACGGGGCGCGACGCGATGGTCGCCCGCTTCCAGTCCGGCGACGGCCCCGCCCTGTTCTTGCTTTCCCTCAAGGCGGGCGGCACGGGCCTCAACCTCACGGCGGCCAACCGCGTCTTCCATTTCGACCGGTGGTGGAACCCCGCCGTGGAGGACCAAGCCACGGATCGTGCCTACCGCCTGGGCCAGCACCGAAACGTGCAGGTACACAAGTTCGTCTGCGTGGGCACCCTCGAGGAGAAGATCGACGAGGCCCTTCGGGACAAGCGTGCCCTGGCAGACCGCATCGTGGGCGCGGGCGAGGCGTGGATCACGGAACTCTCGACGCGCGACCTCCGTGAGCTCGTCGCCCTGAGGCCCGACGCCGTGGAGGAGGGCTGACATGGACGAACGCTTTCCCCCACCGTCGCGGCCTCGCCCCGTCAAAGGCGGCGGCGTCCGCGTCCGGGCAGCGCGCGGCGACATCGGATCCAAGTGGTGGAGCCGCAAATGGGTGCAGGCGCTCGAGCGGTTCGCCGTCTCCTCCCGCCTGGAACGGGGCCGACGATACGCCCGCGCCGGCCAGGTCGCCAAGCTGGACATCACGACGGACGGCGTCAAGTCAAAGGTGCAGGGGTCGCGCGCCCGGCCGTACGGCGTCACCATCCGACTTCGGGCCCTGGACGCCAAGGAATGGGGACTGGTCCTTGACGCGATGGGCGCGCGGGCCCGGTTCGCGGCTTCCCTTCTGGCCGGAGACGTGCCCCACGATATAGAGGAAGCCTTCCAGCAATCCGGCAGGAGCCTCTTCCCGTCGGGGGAAAACGACCTGTCGACGGACTGCTCCTGTCCCGATTGGGAGAACCCGTGCAAGCACGTGGCGGCGGTGCACTATGTGCTTGCAGAGGCCTTCGACGCCGACCCCTTCCTCCTTTTTACCCTACGGGGGAGGACCCGTGAGGAACTCCTTGGGGCGCTACGCGCCCGACGCGTCGAACCGGACGCGTCCCCGACCCCGGTAGGAATCGTACAGGAACCGGTCGCCGTCGCCGCTCCGGAACGGCAGCGACCGTTCTGGGGGAACTCAGGTTCGGGCGCCGCGCCGATTTCCGTTTCCATCGCGGCCCCCTCCGAGGAAGCATCCCTCCTGCGGGCCCTCGGCCTGCCTCCCGTGTGGACGTCGAGCCAGGCGGATCCGCATGGCGTCGTCGAGGTGTACCGGCGTGCCACGGACTGGGGCCTCAAGTTGGCGTTCGGGGAAGACGACGAGCGGCCTCCCGTGCCCGGCCGCCGGGTCGCAACCCGCACGGTCGCGTCCGATGGCCGCGTGAACTCGCGCGGGTACGACTGGTACGTTGGGCGTGACGCTGCGGGCGGCAAGGTGGACCTGCTTGAGGGCGTCAAAGGCCGCCTTTTCGCTCGTCTTTCCGACGGCTCCATGCGGCGACTCCAACGACCGGCCGTTTTCGAACAGATGCCACCGGAGGGATGAGGTGTGTCGGCGCGAAAGCGAGCCTACATCTGCGCGTGGGCGACCCTGGTTCGCCCACGACGACATCCATCCTTGCCATCGTCAAACGCGGTCAACGGCTCCTCGATTACGAGGAGGACCCACTAAGTGCTCGCGTAGTGGTCATAGAAGCCGGGATCTCGGCGCCGTCCTCAACCAATTCCGGCGGAACCGTCGGCCTCCCGTTGCGAGGCCAAAGCCTGCCGAATCCGACGGACAGCCTTTTACTCATAAATGGAAGACACACCCTCGAAACATCGAACGGAAGCTATTTAAAGAATAATTTACAATGTATTAGGATGTAAAATGGCAAGACCCCCGGACTTTGGGCAGCAACCCGCCGTCCTGCGCGGCGCGGCCTTTGGAACGTTCACCCCACTCTCCGTCATCCAACAAGAGACCGAACACTCCCGGAACTGGACCCGCGTCCTCGCCGATTCCCTGGCCAACCAGGGATTCCTGGAGAAACGGTTCCTACCGCGCGCGGGCCCGGGACGCCCGACGGCGGCCTACGCCCTTACACCGCCCGGCCAAAAGATGCTGGACGCCTTCATCGAAGCGGAAGCCTCTCGGTTCGTTCCGGCGCAGGCGACCGCGGGCCCCGTTTGGTCCCTCGCGCACTATGGTCTCCCCTTTGCGGGCCAAAAAGATGCCTTCGTCCAGCATCCGGGCCAGTTCTTGGCCCTACTCGAAGTCCCGGGTCCCGCCTACGTGCTCGAGGATCCAAGAAAGGAAGAGGGAGTCAACTTTCCGGCCCCCGAGCGGCTCGCGCTCTGGTTGCTCGAATCCCGCGACGAGCGGTACGTCCTAGCGGCTCCATTTCTTCTGCGCGATCATGCCCTGGATTGGGCATTGGCGTGGGCGCTGGCCGCCGGGGAGCAAATTGCGGGCCGCCTCGCCTACGTCCTTGCAGCGACCGACCAACGCACCCATATTCCGACGGGTTTTCGAAGACCCGAGATGCCAGAGGAACTCGTGCGATTCGGCAGCCCAGGGCCCGACCCATTGGGGACAGAGTTCAATGTCACTGGGACGATTCCGGGGCGCCGGTTTCAAGAGTTCGAGGCCGTCTATCGTGGGGAGCCAGCGTGACGGAGCCAAAAACCGGCGTCGTGCTGAGGGAGTGGCTCGACCGAATCTTGGGCCCGCACGTTCCCCCTCGGACGCGAGGGGTGGCCCACGGCGGAACGCTTCTCACGCTGCGCGGCATCAAGGACACCACCAAGGACGTCGATTTCGCGTTCATTGACCGGGGCTCCTTTGACGCGTGCGACGCGGCCCTACTCAAGGGCCGGTACCGGCTCGAAGCCGACTTCCAAGCCGTGCCGGGCGAGATCTTCCGCCGCTATCGCAATGACTCCGAAGCCGTCGATCTGGTGGACCTTCGGTTCCCGACCTGGAATTCGTGGGTCATGAAGGGCTCCGCCCTTCGCGGCTGTACTCTCTTGGCCCACGGCCGCTTCGAGCTCTTGCAGCCCGACATCGAGACGACGTTTGTGTTCAAGACGTACCCCTGCCGTCCTGCGGACCTTTCGGACCTTCAGAGAATCGTGGAAAGAGTCCCCATCCTTGATTGGGTACGGGTCCGCCTCATTATCCAGGAGCAAGAGGGCTTCGCTATCGAGAAGGAAAACCACTCGACGGCGCTTGTCATCGCCGAATCTCGCGGACGCGCCTATGCGAGTGCAGGCGTTCTGTTGCAGCAGGGTGACCAGCGCGTCGCCGCCTTCTACCACTGGGCCCGCGTTCGCTGGCAAGAACTTGGATTTCCCCCGGAAACTGCCCAGGAAGTCCTTGACCTAATCCGCCAGGACCACGATCAAGAGCGAAGCGATTTACCTTGGCGCAACCGACTCCACGACCACGAGGACGTGATTCGAGACCGGCTTCGGTTGCCGGCCGGGCCTGCCTAGGATTCCCGTTTTCTGCGGTTGGGTCGCCGTGAGGCAACCGTTGAACGCTTCCGTTCTTTGGGCCCAAACTTCGCCTGACGGGCCGGTTCGAGGTGACAGAATGAACGCAACGCCACGCATGGACGATGCATCCGCGACGCAGCGAGAACGCGGCGTGCGCGCTCTGCGCATGCCAACAGATCGGCAAACGGACGGTGGAATTGGGGCCTCGCGACGGTAATTCGTATTTTCTTCCCGCTCGGCAGCGGGCCTTCCCAATTCTCAACGTCCGCCGCCCACCTGGAGGTGGATGTCACCCCTCGTCGTTATAATGTCGTTCATATCTACTAGAATATGATATATAAGTAAGTCGAATAGTCGCGTAACATCCAAATACTATTATCAATAACTAGTGAGTTGTGAGAGCCCCCGCCGAGTTCGTGGTCCTGCGCCACCTGCTTAGCCATCCCGGCGACGAACCCGCCCAGGTTGCCCACGACACGGGTCTCCGAATCGACACGGCGAACAAGGCAATCAAGCGCCTCCAGGCTCAGGGCGTCCAGGAGGAAGAGCAGCGGCTTCACCGGTTGCACCAGACAACCCGCCGGCCCGACCGTCGTGCCCTCCATTTCCAAGCGCCCAATCCGCTTCAATGGCTGAGACAGTTCCAAGGCCCCTGCCTGGTAAGTGGTCAAGTCGCGGCCGCGGAGGCCGACCACTACAACCTTGTGCCCGCGACTCTGCTCGTCTATGTTCCTGCCGACCGGTTGGAAGAGGCCGCCAAGGCCGCCCTCGACGTGTTCGCCCAAGTCACGAGCGTCAGCGAGGCCAACCTCCATCTGCGCGCGGCCGATCCCTGGCTCGTACCCGACGACGATCATCCACACATTGTTGAAAAGGGCCAGCGCCTACTTGACTACGAGGAAGACCCTCTGATTCCTTTGGCGAGGAGGTTGACGCCGCCTGCCTGAATGGTACGATGAAGGCGCCACGACCCGGACCTACGAACTGTACGAAAAAGTCAAGGCGTGGGCGAAGGACCGGAATGACGTTTCCGTCATTGGCGGCGTTGCCGTCTGGGAACTCGTCAAGCCCGCGTACCGAATGCGCAGCCGCGACATCGACATCGTCCTCCACTCGAACCATACACTAAGCGACTTCGAGTCGCAATTTTCGAAATGGGGAATCGCGTGGCGACGCAAGGGCCGCAGCACATTCAAGGAGTGCCGCTTCGTCGACGCGGACCCGTATCCACCCATCATCGACGTCTTTACGACGGATGCAGAGATCGGCGCGCACCTGTTCACCATGCACCGGTCCCAAAACGTCGCCCCGGAAGTGAAAGGCCAGGGCTTCCTACCGGCCGTGCCAGTCCTCCTACGCCTGAAGGTCCGCGCGGTGCCGCCGCGGTCGGGCGAAGATTCGGAGGACAAGCGCGCGAAGGACTTGCTCGACATCTACCACTTGGTCTTCCAGAGTCAAGCCAACACACCGCCCCTTTGGTTTCTCGGGCAGGTCGAAGCCAGGGACCGACTGGACGCCGCGAAGTACGTCGCCGCGGCGTCCAGCCGTCGGCCCGCGCATCGTGAGGCGTACGACTTGGTCTCCCAGTGGCTGAAACGAAAGAGTCCGTGACCCGCTTCGCTTCCACGCGGCTTGCCTACGCGTGTCCCGGAGTCACCAATCGTCCCTCTCATCCTCGTCGCGTTCGGGCAGATATCGGAACCCTTTGATCTTCAGCACGTCTAGTGCCTGCGGGTGAGCGCCCATCATATCCCGCATTAGCCCCAGTATCTCCGTGATGGGCCTCCTGGACAACCGTTGCAAGAACCGGTCGACGTCGACGAATGAGCGTGGCTTTTTCCGGTACGTCTCCTCCAACGCCAGGATGTGTTTGCATCGCCCGCCATCGTAGGGACATGAACAGGATGCGTCCCAGGTCTCCTTCAGGTTCGCCCGTGTGTGGTACGTGCCGTAGTTTCCCGCGACGGCGCACGAAATCACTTTGCCAACCTTGATGCGGCAGGCAAGCTTGGGGGAGTCGACGTATTCCGCGATCCGAACTTCCCAGGAGCGACCCATCTTCTTCCTCGACGGGGTGCATTCGTGTCTTCCGTTTCAGGCTGACGGAGAGAAATCTTACGTTCTGGGAGACCCTTTGCGCTTTCCGCAGGCCCCTGCGCAACGTGAGTCGCTCTCTCTCGATTCCGCCGAGTGCCGCTCGAATCCGAGCGATTGCCCACTCCCCGTCATTAGGCCTAAACGAGATGCTGGCCTAACGATGCTGGCGGCATTTCCACGCCCGAGCTAACGATTTAGGGCCAAAACTAGCGAATTTAGGGACGCCCCGGCCGAGATTCGAACTCGGGTCTACGGCTCCGCAGGCCATTAGGATATCCAGACTACCCCACCGGGGCAAGACGGTGCGGGACGACGGCCAGAAGGGGACGCCCATTTTAACGCTTCGACGCGGCGCGGGGCCTATTTTTGGAGGTCCACGAGGGCCACGCGTTCCAGGACGGCGAGCTCGCTTTTGCCGTTGAGGCCCACGATGCCATGGCGTTGGAGGGCGGCCACGTTCTCCTGGAGGCCTCTGGGGTCCTTGCTCCAGTGGAGGCGGTCGAGGAGTTCCCAGATGGCGGCGCCGCACCGGTAGCCGATGCCGAGAATGACGGTGCGTTTGCTGCCCACGCGGATCCCGGCGGCTTCGATGGCGCGCTGGACCTGGCGCTCGCCGGCCGCGTAGAGGAGGATCTCGGCGCCGAGCGACTTGGCCGCGTTGCGGCCTTCTTGGAAGGCGCGCTCCGCGTGGAGGATGGCGGTCTCGAGGTGGCGCTGGTTGTAGACGGCGTCGGCGTCGAACAACTGGACGGTCACGCCGTGCTTCTTGCTGACAAGGTCGGCCAGGTCGAGGACGGTCTTCACGTCCTGGACTTCCCCGTTGGCGACGATGGCGTGGTGCATCTGGGCCCGGCCTCACGAGCGGCCACATGGAGGTGGGATATGTGCGTTGTGGCACAATTCTTCAAAAACGGTGGGCCGCGGTTTTCGATAGTTGTGGATGGTGGGCGGGAGAGTGAGGGGCCCCGCCCGTCTCGAAGATGGGACCCCCGGGGAGGACGCGTTCCGCCGCCGTGGCGTGGGGACTCGGTTTGGCCGGGAAAGGTATTGTCGTTTGCGGGCAATCAGCGCACAATTGGGTCGCCTGCGCGACCGGGGCGGGGTCGCGTCTTGGCTGGCCGGGCGGCCTCATGGCGTCTTGCGGGACGCGAAGGCGTTGAGGTCGACGTCGGCCTTCTTCTCCTCGCTGCCGACTTGCCGTTTGAGGCTCTTGGCGAGCGCGGACCCGATGCCGGCCAAGCGGGCCAGTTCCTCCTCGCGGGCCTTGCGCAGGGCGCCCAGTGACGTGTAGCCGGCGCGGTGGAGGATGCGGGCGCGGACGCGTCCGACGCCTTCGAGCTCGATGAGCGGGAGGAGTTGTTGACGGGCGCCGTACCGGAGGCGGAGCGGGAGATGGTTGAGGGTGGTGGCGGTCTCGTAGTGGAGGAGGCGGGCGAGTTCGCGGGCGGCGTGGGCGAGCCATTCGGCGCGGTCGACTTTGTTGCGGAGGTCGCCGGGGCCGATCTTGTAGCGTTCCTCGATGTCGCCGATGGGGGTCTCTTCGATCCAGTCGTGGAGGAGGTTGGCGGTCTTGACTTGGCTGAGGAACTCTTCGTGGCTTCGGGCCTCGTGGGGTTCGAAGAGGAGTTGGTCGGCGAGTTCGGCCATTTTCCGGATCACCCACTCGTCCTTGGTGCGCAGGAAGAGCGGGTCGAGGTCGGGGGTGGCGGCGAGCACCTGGAGCCAGGCGATGGTGGTGACGTCGGGGCGTTTGGCGGCGCGTTCGATGGCTTGGCGTAGGAGGAGGGCCGAGAGGGGGTCGATGTAGAGGTCGCTGGTGCGTTTGCCGAACGGCGTCGTGGAGAGCCGCGTGCCGCTGCGGACGAGGAACTCGTTGTCTTCGAGGAACTGGAGCACCATCTGGAGTTGGGCCTTGATGAGCCAGGACTCGCCTTGGTGGGCGTAGAACGTCGAGTCCAGGAAGCGTTCGAGGGTGGCTTCGTCGGCGGCGAAGCCGGCGGCCACCGAGGCGAGGACGTGGACGCGGAGCGCGGGTTCGGCGCCGAGTTTGCTGGTGATGGGTTCGGGGTCGGAGCGGAGGTAGGACGTGATGAGGGCTTCGCGTTCGTCCATGGATTTGGCGACGAGGACGGCTTCGCCGTAAGCGTCGTAGCGGGGGCGGCCGGCGCGGCCCATCATCTGTTGGACTTCGAGGACGGGCAGCGGTTGGTTTCCGCGGTTCACGTCGTAGCGGTGGATGTCGCGGATGATGACGCGGCGGGCGGGGGTGTTCACGCCGGCGGCCAGCGTGGGGGTGGCGCAGAGGACCTTGATGAGGCCGGCGCGGAAGTTCTTCTCGACGGCGCGGCGTTGGCGGCTGGAGAGGCCGGCGTTGTGGAAGGCGGTGCCGCCGACCACGGCGTTGGCGAGCTTGCCGCCCAACGTGGCCGTGGAGAACTTGTCGAGGATCTCCGTGCCTGGTTCCGGGGCCGGGATGTCGGATTCGGGGAACTCGGCGGCCTCTTCGTCGTCGGCGAGGGACTTGGCGAGGCGGGCCAATTTGGCGCGTTCGTCGTCCTTGAGGCGTTTGCGGATCGGCCGGGAGAGTTCGCGCGCGAGGGCCTCGGCGCTTCGGCGCGTGGACAGGAAGACGAGGGCTTGGCCGCCTTCGTCGAGGATGTCGACGCAGAGGTCGGCGATGGGGTCCTTGGTCTCGGCGAGAATCGGTCGTTGGCCGTCGTCGAGGAAGTCGATGGCGCGGCCGTACGCGACGCCGCGTTTGAGCGGCGTGGGCCGCCACTGGCTCTCGATGAGTTCCGCGTCGAGCCAGTCGGCGAGTTCCTTGGCGTTGTGGATGGTGGCGGAGAGGGCGAGGATCTGCGCCTCCGGGACGAGGGAGCGGAACCGGGCGAGGAGGACCTCGAGGGTGGGTCCGCGGTCGGCGTCGGTGATGAGGTGGACCTCGTCGGCGACGATGGTCTTGAGTTCGTTCATCCAGCCGACGCGGTGCCGCAGGAGGCTGTCGGCCTTCTCGCTCGTGGCCACGACGACGTCGTACCGGGCGAGGTAGGTGTCTTCGTCGTCGAGGTCGCCGGTGGCGATGCCGACCTTGAGGCCGAGCGGCTTGAACGCTTGGAGCTCGTCGTACTTCTCGGACGCGAGGGCGCGAAGCGGCACGATGTAAAGCGCCTTGCCGGGGCGGGTCTGGGCGAGGAACCGGGTGACGATGGCGAGGTAGGCCACGAGCGACTTGCCGCTTGCGGTGGGGATGGAGACGACGACGTTCTTTCCGGCCAGGACGGGTCCCAGGGCGGCCTCTTGGGGCGGGTAGAGCTTGGTGATGCCTTGCTGGGCAAGGACGTCGCGCACGCGCGCGTCCACGTCAGCGTAGGCGGCCGGCACGCGGGGTCGAGGCGAGGCCGTCTCCTTAAGCGTGACGCCGGGGTCGGCGTCGGCTGGGCTTCCCGGCCAACTTCTAAGAACGCAACCTGGTTTGCGAAGCTCCGTGGGCGTCGACCTGGGCGACCTGTGCGTCCGCCGGCCGGTCCAGATCGCGGAGTTCGCCGGCAAGACCGTCGCCATCGACGCCTACAACGCGCTCTACCAGTTCCTGGCCACCATCCGGGGTCCCGACGGGACCCCCCTCATGGACGACCAAGGCCGCGTTACCAGCCACCTCACGGGCCTCTTCAACCGGACGGCGAACCTCGTGGAGGCCGGCGTGCTTCCGGTCTACGTCTTCGACGGCGTGCCGCACGCGCTCAAGCAGGCGACGATCCGCGCGCGGGCGGTCGTGAAGGAGAAGGCGCAGGCCGCGTACGAGGAGGCGCTGAAGGCGGGGGATTTGGAGACGGCGCGGGCCAAGGCGCAGCAGACGTCGCGCCTCACGAAGGAGATGGTGGACCAGGCGCGGCACCTCCTCTCCGCGCTGGGGCTCCCGTTCGTGGACGCGCCCAGCGAGGGCGAGGCGGAGGCGTCGTTCCTGGTCCAGACCGGCGTCGCGCACGCCGTAGGTTCGCAGGACTATGACGCCGTCCTCTTCGGGGCGCCGCGGCTCCTCCGAAACCTCAGCATCACGGGCCGGCGCAAGGTCGCGGGTCGGCAGGCGTGGACCGACGTCGAACCCGAAGTGATCGCGTTGGGGGAGACGTTGGAGAAGTTGCAGGTCACGCGGGAGCAACTCATCGATGCGGCGCTGCTCATCGGGACCGACTACAACCCGGGGGTGGTGGGGATCGGCCCCAAGACGG
>CAYVGY010000049.1:0-18621 GCA_964451065.1 uncultured Halobacteriales archaeon | reverse complement strand
GCCAGCCGCGTCCTGGGGGAGGCCGGCGTGCAGACCGAGCGTTTGGGCCGGGCTTCTGTCGCGTTCGAAGAGGGAACCGCGGCCTTGGCCGCCGGGCATCCGGCCGCCGGCGTCTTCCACATGCTCGAATCCATCAGCCTCGTGAACGCGGCGATGGCGAGCCTCAATTCGCCTGAAGCCCTCGACCTGCGATTGGAGACACTCCGCCAACGAACCGCCTACGAGATTGAGTTGGCGCGGTCCCAAGCTATCGAGCCGGTCTTCGCGGCTAGCCTCTTCGAGGTCTCGGGGGACGCGGAATCCGTGGCGGCCTACGAGCTCCTCTCCTACGCCCGCATGGCGGCGCGCGCGACACTGGTGGCCGCGGGTTACAAGCCTCCGCCGCCCAACTGGTTCGTCATCTCGGAACCGTCCTCCGAGTTCACGGACGACCAGCGGTTCCTCCAAGGATCCTCGTGGGCCTGGATGACGCTCGTCGGCATCCCCGCCGTCTTCGGCCTGGCCCTGGCTGCCATCGTGGCCGCGAGCCCCTTGGGGCGCGCCAAAAAATAGTTAACAGCGGCAGGATTCGACGCGCACCCATGGTGACCGACGACCTCGACGGGCGGCTGGACCGCCTCGTGGCCATCCTCAAGGGCTACGAGTCAACGGTCGTCGCTTTCTCGGGCGGCGTCGACTCGGCCCTCGTGGCGAAGGCCGCGCACCTGGCCGTCGGCGAGTGGGCCGTGGCGGCCACCAGCGACTCCCCGACCATGCCGCGCGCCGAACTGGAGGACGCGTCCCGGACGGCGGGCGCCATCGGCATCCGCTTCTACGGCATCGAACGCAACGAACTGGACGATTCCCGGTTTGCGGCCAATCCCACCAACCGCTGCTACTTCTGCAAGAAGGGGCTCCAGGAGGACCTCGAGGAGTTCGCCAAAACCGTCGGCGCCCAGACGGTGAGCTACGGCGTGAACCTCGACGACCTCCACGAATGGCGCCCCGGCATTGAAGCGACGCGGGAACGCGGCGCGAGGTTCCCCCTCGTCGAGGCCGGGTTCACCAAAGCCATGGTCCGCGACGCCGCCCGCCGGTGGCAGCTGGACGTTTGGGACAAGCCCGCCTCCCCCTGCCTTGCCTCCCGCATCCCCTACGGCGAGGCCGTCACCGAGGATAAGCTGCGCATGGTGGAGGCGGCGGAAGCCTTTGTCCGACGACTGGGGTTCCGCGACGTGCGCGTGCGCCACATCGACGGCCGCGCGCGCGTAGAGGTCCCCGCCGCCGACGTGGCCCGACTCTTCGCCCTCGAACCCTACCTCGTCCAAAACCTGCGAGTCTTCGGTTTCCGCGAGGTTCACCTCGACCCGCGCGGCCTCAGGAGCGGCCGCCTCAGCGAGGAGGCGATGGAACCTGCCCCCGCCGGCTGAGGAAGACATCGACCAACATCTCCGGACGTTGCTCGACCTGGACAAGGAGCGGCGCGGCAACCCCATGCGGGCCCGCGAGGCGGACGCAGCGATGATGCGGCTCTGCGAATTCGTTAAGACGCAGCGCAGCGCGCTCCCGGCCGCAAAGGTGGAGAAGGTGTTGTCCACCCTGACGGCCATGAACCTTCGTCCCTACTGGAACTACTGCCGCGAGCACATGCTCGACATCGGCCTCCAGTTCTGAGCCGGACGCCGATCCTAGTGGTGGTGGCCGCCGCCGGCGCTATCTCCGAAGCCGGGAATCGCGCGGGGGTTGCCGGTGGTCACCAGTTCCCAGTCGCTGAGGACGCCGGCGGTCGCCTCGACGCGGAACTGATAATCGCCCTTGGCCAGTCGGCAGTCGAAGTAAGCCGTATTCTGCTCGAACCCGGTGCCGCGCTGGCCGACGCATTGGTCGGCCCCTTCCCAGCCTCCGTCTTCGTCGAGTTTTCCAATGGAGATGTTGCCGGCAGGGACGTTCGTGTTCCCGGTGTCGGTCCAAGTGAGCGTGGACTCGATCCGGTACTCGTGCGTGACGTTGTAGTAGCAGTGCGTATCGCGGGCCGCGGCCGTGAGCGGACCCGTGCTGGGGCACGTCCGGACGTCGGGGCTCGGGGGCGCGTCGCCGCCGGCCTTCACACCCCACGTTTGGCTGGCGCGGCCGCCCCCGGGGTCCCGCAGAACCAACCGCACGATGTACTCGCCCTCGGACAGGGTCTGCCGGAACACGGGTTCGTTGGGGGCCGAGCCCGACCCCGGCGTGAAGTCTTCGAGCGTCGCCGTGTGCTTGACGGGGTCCTTGTTGACGAACGTGACCTTGGTCCCCAAGCCGAGCCGTATCTCGCTGGGATAGCGGAAATTCTCGATCTCGATGGTGACGGGTGCCGTGTTGGTCCCGCTGGGATCGACGACGAGCTTCGCCTTCATCCAGGGGTGGGGGTGGCAGTGGTAATAGAATGTTCCCGCCTTGCCAAAGGTGACGTCGAACGATTGGTCTTGGCCGATGCATCCCGTGGAGAAGATGAGGGGGTCGGCCGAACTCTCGTCGCAGGCATTCTCGAGGCCGTGGGCGTCCTCGGTGGTGGCGTCGCGTGGTCCCCAGATCCACTCGTAGGAGAGCCGGTCGCCGTCGGAGTCGTTCGAGGGGGAGGCGTCCAGGACGACGTCGGCGTTGGCGGCAATCCAGCGGTTCGTCTCCCCTAGGGCAATCTTTGGCGCTTCGTTCGTGCCGTCGCCCAACACGAGCGGCACAAGCGACGACAACCCCGTGGCGCCATCCGGGTCCTCAACCATGAGCGTGGACAGGAACTGGCCTCCCGCCGAGGCCGCTTCCGGGGGGAACTCGACCTCGATGCGGGCCTCCTCCGTAGTGGCGTTGCCCACGACCCAGTTCCAGTAATAGGTGAGCGAGTCGCCGTCCGGATCGGTCGATCCCGATCCATCCAGGATGTAGCTTCCGGTGGCCCCTTTGGTGATCGCGAGGACGGCGGTGGGCGCCTCGTTGCTTTCCTTGTCGTCCGCGCCGCCCATACATCCGGCCAGCGCTGCCCCGACGAACAAGGAGCTTGCAAGCAACGATAAAGAGGAGAATCTCATCGCGTTCGTTCGCCGCAAAATTGGGGTCGTATTTCTAGATTGTTGGGGTCGGGCTGAACTTTTTGCGGAAAACGCTCATGCGGCCACGTCCAAGAACCACGATTTTCGCAGCCGAACTTTTATATCTTGGTTCGAAATCAAGTCAGATGTGGCCATGACACAGAAGGAATTCGTAGTCACGGGCAGGGAGACCCGGCCCCAGGTTCACGCGCCGGTCCCCGGCCCCGCCGCGCAGAAGATCATCCAAGAGGACGCGGAAGCGATTGCGACCACGACCAAGACGAGCCCCATCGCGGCGCGGGCCGCCAAGGGTGCCGTCGTCCTCTCCGTGGACGGCGACCTCTTCCTCGACTTCTCCAGCGGTGTCGGCGTCCTCAACACCGGCCACTGCCACCCGCGCATCGTGAAGGCCATCCAGGAGCAAGCGGCCCAACTCATCCACTTCGCCGGCACCGACTTCTACTACGACGTCCAGGTCAAGCTCGCCCAACAACTTGCCGAAGCGACCCCCGGCGCCGGCCCGAAAAAGGTGTTCTACACGAATTCCGGCACCGAGGCGAACGAGGCCGCCCTCAAGCTTGCGGCGTGGACCTCCCGACGCAACCGGTTCCTCTCGTTCCAGCGCGCGTTCCACGGCCGGACGCTGGGAAGCCTCGCCCTCACCAACAGCAAGACCGTGCACCGCGAACGGTTCCAGACAATGCCGGGCGCCCAACACGTCCCGTTTCCGAACGCCTACCGCAACGTTTTCGGCATTGACGGCTACGCCGACCCCGACGGCCTCACGTCCGCCGTCCTCGGGTTCGTGGAGGAGCTGTTCGACACCTCGCTCCCCCCGCAGGAATGCGCCGCCATGTTCGTCGAGCCGATCCAGGGCGAAGGCGGCTACAACCTCCCGCCCAAGGCGTTCTACCCCAAGCTCAAGAAGCTCCTCGACGGCCACGGAATCCTCCTTGTGGCGGACGAGGTCCAGACCGGGATGGGCCGGACGGGGAAGATGTTCGCCATGGAACACTTCGGCACCGCCGCCCACGTGACCACCGTGGCCAAGGCGTTGGGCTCCGGGCTCCCCATCGGGGCTGCCGTCTTCGAGTCCCGACTCGACTTTGGAGTCCAAGGTGCCCACAGCAACACCTTTGGAGGCAACCCCGTCGCTTGCGCCGCGGCCTTGGCCACGCTCGAGACCCTCCGCGAGGAGAACCTCGTCGGGCACGCGGCCAAGGTGGGCGAGCACTTGGGCGACCGCCTGCGCGAGCTCCACGAGGCGGACGCCGGCATCGGCGATGTCCGCGGCTTGGGCCTGCTATGGGCCGTCGAATTCGTCACGGACGGACGGCGCAAGACCCCCGACCCCAAACGCCGCGACGCGGTCCTGCGGGACGCCTATCAACGTGGACTCATCCTGCTCCCCTGCGGGAAGTCGTCGATCCGCATCATTCCGCCGCTCGTCATCTCGGAGGCCCAAATCGACGGCGGCGTGGACGTGCTGGCGGAGGCCCTCCGCGCGGCACCGGCGGGGATCGGCCGCTAGGGTACGGCGTCCTCGGCAACACGCTTAAATCGCCCCCGCGGCGTCCCCGACGCGACGACCATGCGGATTCGAGTGGTGGCCTACGCCTTTGCCGTATTGACCTCGGCATTCCTCGTCCCGGGCCCCGCCGAGCGATTCGCGATGCCGGCGGCGGCGTCCGCGTACGATTGCGACCCGCTCAACGTGAGCAACATCACGATCGTCGACTTCGGCTACGCGCCAAACTGCATCATGGTGGTCAAGAACACGCAAATCAATTGGACCAACCTCGGCGCAACCGTGCACAGCGCGACCACGGACGCGGGAGCCCCCAAGTCGTTCGACAACGACCCCATCCTGCCGGGGCAATTCGACGACACCTTCCTCAACAAGGCCCCGGAGACCCTCAACACGCTAGGGATCTATCATTACCATTGCAAGTACCACCCCGACCAGATGAAGGGCGTCATCGTCGTGGTCGACGATCTGCCCGAGCCCGACCTCGTCATCGAAGCCTCGGACGACAACGCCTTCGCGCCGGATGACGCCAACGCGACGGCGGGTCAAGACATCGTCTGGACCAACGTGGGCACTTCACTGCACAACGTGGTGTTCGAGGACGACGCTATCGGGCACGTGGGCGAGCTCCCCCAGGGCGCCACGGTCGACCTCACGTTGGACCAGGCCGGTCTCTACCGGTATCGTTGCCAGTACCACTCTGCCAACTTCGGGCAGGGCATGGTGGGCGTGATCACCGTGCTTGGGGAGGACGAGGCCACCCCGCCTCGGCTGACCATCGACGCACCGGCCCCGGGGGCCAGCGTGCGGGGGACGATCAATGTGACGGGCGGGGCCCAAGCGGGGCTCGGCGACGTGAACGTCACGACCGTCGATGTCCGGGTCGGTTCGGCCGGCGAATGGCGGACGGCCGCGCTGGCCGGCGCGTCTCCAACCTGGACCTGGAGCTACTCCTGGGACACGACGACGGCCCCGGAGGGCAACGTCACGGTCTACGCGCGGGCGCTCAGCGAAGAGTATCCGGCCCCGTCGCCGGTCACAGTAGGCGTCGTTGTCGCCAATTCGGCATCGGCCAACGGCACGACGACCACGACCCCGGGGTCGGGCGGGGAAGACGACACAGACACGCCCGGCGTGGGGCCCTTGGCCCTGATGGTCGCGGCTTCGGCGTTGGCCCTGGTCCTCCGGCGCCGCAGCGCTTAGCCTTCCTCATTGCGGCGGCGGGGGCGCCGGTGGCGTTGGCTCCGGCGGGCTTTCGACGCTTGGCGTGGGCGCCTTGGGTCGGGATTCGAAGTACGCGGTATCGTAGACGAGTCCGGCGATGATGCCGCCCAGGATGGGCCCGGCCCAGTAGACGTGCTGGAGGTCCCACGTACGGCTGAGGAGGGCGGGGCCAAAGGCCCGCGCGGGGTTCATGGCCGCGCCGGTGAGGGGACCCCCCATGAGGATGTCGGCCGTGATGGTGAGACCGATGGCGAGTCCGGCCACGGGCGAAGCCGGGTTGCGCTTGTCGATGGCAGACCCGAAGATCACGAAGACGAGGAAGAACGTGAGAACGGCTTCGACGAGGACGGCCTTGGCGGGATCGAACCCGTCGCGAACGGCGGGGGTGCCAAGGTGGACGGGTTCCCACCAATCGCTCGGCAGCGCCGCCACCAAGAGGAAGGACCCTGCGACGGCCCCCAGGAGCTGGAACAGGATGTACAAGGCACCGAGCTCGAGGCGGATCTTGCGTGCAAAGAGGGCGGCCGCCGTGACGGCCGGGTTGAAGTGGCCGCCCGAGATGTGGCCGACCGCGATGACCATCACCGCAATGGCAAGGCCGTGGGCGAGGGCCACGCCAATGAGGAACTCGCCGCCCCCGGGCGCCAACTTGTTGAGCGAGATGATGGAGCCGGCGCCGAGGAACACAAGGGCCATCACGCCGACGAATTCCGCGAGGCACGGTCGCCACCACGCTTGATTGGTCAGTCCACCACGTCCTGGCCCGAGGGCCGTTCCCGGCCAACGGCTGGAACGCTTATCAACGTTCTTAGTTGGCATGGCGAGCTAACGGAACAGGCGGACGGCCACGAACAGGAGGAGGACGGCCACGACTGCGGCCGCGATCCACACGAAGACGTAGCCGCCGCCCGGGTCGGCAGCGTGCGAGAGCTCGGTCACCGTGTGGCCCACGTCGTCTTCGTTCGTCCATTGGACGCGGGTGCCGGGTGGGACGCTGACCGTCGCGGGCTCGAAGCGGTAGTTTCGGATCGCGACGGATGGTTCCGTGTCGTTTCCCGTTCCTTCCACGCGGACGGTGGCCCGCATGTACGGGTGGGGCCGACAGAAGTAGTCGTACGAACCCACCGTCGGGAAGGTGAACTCCCAGCGGCCGTCGGGGTCCATCATGCCGGAATCGAAGCCGTCCTCGGCGGACGTCGGCCCATCGCTGGTGACGGGGTCTTGCGCGAGCACGCCGGCGGTCGCGAACGCGACGAGGGCGGCCGCCGTCGGGGCCCAGGGGAGCCGCATGGTTCGGTCGCGCCAGGGTGGTCTCTGCTATGTGGTTTTCGTCACCCCGGGCCCTGGTTTCGGAGGTTTTATCCTGTTCCGAGGCATGGTTTTGCTTGGTGGGTCCATGCCTGCGATGGATGATGTCTTCACCGTGATGGCACGCTTCGTCCACGTGACCGCCGGAATCTTCTGGATTGGCCTCCTCTACTACTTCAACGTGGTTCAGGCCCCCGTCTTCAAGCGGTTCGACGCGGGGACGCGGTCCCACGCGATCCAGAAGTTGGTGCCGGTGGCGTTGGCGTGGTTTCGGTACGCGGCCCTCTTTACGGTGCTGTTCGGCCTCGCCCTCCTGTACCTGATTGGGCGCGACCACCCCCAGGGGATGGGGGGCTACATGGGGGAGGACGCCGGTGCCATCATCTCGTGGGGCATGGCCATCGGCCTCGTCATGTTCGCGAACGTGTGGCTCGTGATCTGGCCCAACCAGAAGCGCATCATCAACGCCAACGTCGCCAAGGCCTCGCAGGGGACCGAACTGCCGCCGCAGACGGCGGCGTGGGCTAAGCAGGCCTTCCTCGCCTCTCGCATCAACTTCCTGTTGAGCTTCCCGATGCTCTTTTACATGGTGGGCGCCACCCACGGGATCGAGGTCGGCCTCACGCGGAACGAAGTCCTCTTGGCCGGCCTGGGCGTGTTCGTGCTCGGGGCGGGCCTCCTCTGGCTTTTCACGACGGCACGTGTGGGCGCGTCGAAGCCCACGCCCTCGGCGCCGACGGCGCCGCCCAAGCCCTGAAGGCGCTTGACCGGCCGGGTTATTGGCCGAGCTTGAGTTCCTTCACCTCGACGTGTTTGCCCTCGACCCGCACGAGGATGGCTTGCGCCGCTGTGAACGAGTTCTCGAGGCCGATGAGCTTGCCAAGGGACGAGGGGAAGACGACCTGCACCGTGATGCGTTTGCCGGCCACCTGGTAGTTCCGCTCAACGGTGATGGGTGCTTCCAGGGGTTTCAGATCGTCCGGCATCCGGGCCGGGGGACGGGGCTGCCGGGTTAAAGGCGTGTCGCCCGTCGGTCTCGAGCGCGGGCATCGGGGCTGGTTGTTGCGTGGACGCCGCCGCGGGCTCAACGGCGGAGACCGGCAGGGACGAAGCCGTCCGGCGCCGCTCCCACCACTCGTAGGTCCAGGAGGCGCCGACGGCGAGTCCGACCCCCGTGACGACGTCCGTGACCCAGTGGATGCCCAGGTAGACCGTGGCCAACGCGACGAGGGCGGCTGCGGGAATGGCGAAGGCTGCGAGCCATCGCTCGCGGCCGCGGTAGAGCGCCAAGGCCATGGCGCTGGTGGCGGCCACGTGCAGACTGGGGAGATTGTTGTTGATGTTGAGGGCCGCGATACGGGATCCGTCGAGTTCGGGCGCTTTCTCGCCGAGGAGATAGGCCGTCGTCCCGTAGTTGTACGGGGGGGACGACGTCACCCAGACCTCGTAGACGGGGACGAAGAGGTAGAAGAGGACGCCGACGGTCCAGACGACGAGTTCCGTCAAGGCGACGCGGCGGGCGGCGGCCGCGTGGCCCATGAAGGCGACGATGAGGAACGGGAGGAACTCGAGGAGCATCGAGATCCACGTGTAGACCGGGATGAGGAGGGCGTCCAGGAACCCGCCGAGGGGTCCGTCGTGGAGGAAGCTCTGGACGTGCTGGACGGAATTGCCTTCGACGGCGAAGACCCATGGCGTGAAATCGAAGTTGACCCACGACGTGACGCCCCGTTCGACGGCGAGCTCGAAGCTTACCAGCGTCATGATGCCGATCATCATCCAGAGGTACGGTTGACAGGGGCGGATGCGGTCGACGTAGCGGCCGAGCCTTCCGTTAGACTTGAGGGCGGACGCTGACGTGGCGAGGAAAAGCGTGCCGAGGGCGACGAGGCCGAGGGCGTAGTAGAGGACGTGGGTGGAGTTGGGGTTCTTGAAGTAGACGACGTCCAAGAAGGACTGCCAGACGTCGCCCAGGGTGGCCACGTTCTGTCGAAGACGGGGTCCCATATGAGGTTAACCGTATCGGCCGCTTTCTCTACCCCGAATAGCGTGTCAAAGGGGGGCGGGAAGGCGCATGTCGACGCGGTAGATGGCTTCCGGGTTGGCGCGGTGGATCTCGTCAAGGTCGGCGTCAGGGACGCCTTGCTGGCTCAACGCTTTGGTCCGTTTGGGGACGGCAGTGGGAGGCAGCACGACGTCGGGTCGCGTGAGGTCGTCGATGTAATCGGTCTCTAGGAGGAAGCGTGGGCCCTTGGCGATGGCGGCCGCGACGTTGGAACGGCTTGCGATGAGGGAGGGCCACAGACCGTGGTTTTCCTCGGGACGGATTGCGGGAGGTGCGTAGTGCTTGACGAGGCGCGCCAAAGGGAAGCGTGCCTTCTCGGCGATGCGGGCCAGGTCTGCGAAGACGGCTGGCGTTGCGTGCTCGGTATGGAGGATGGCGGCCGCGTCGGCTTCGCGGGCGCGGGCGAGGCCATACTCTAGGAGCTCGTTGGAAGCGGCCATGATTTCGGGGGGGACGTCGAAGTGGGGCCGGCCGACTTCGCCCATCGCGACGGCGCGGCGCTCGGCCAGGAGTTCATGGGCGGCGTCGTAGCCGGCCCGGAACGCGTCGCGGGCCGCCTCGATTCCCAGGTGCTCGGTCATGCGCACGAACTCGATGGGATAAGGTCCGATGGCGCGCAGGACGCGGACGTGTGTTTCGCGTTCGAGGAGATCCGCCGTGGCCAGGTGGTCCTCGAAGAAGGCGCGCCAGGCGGGTCGCGTGGTCTTGTCGGCGGCGCCGGGGATGGGGATGAGGGTGATGTGGGTGCCCCCGGCTGCGTGGAAGGCCTTGGCGGCTTCGAGGAAGCGGCCGGTGCGCTGGACGTGAAAATGGTTGTCGAGGATGATGCCGCGGTACACTGGGGAGAGCCAAGCGGGGGGGCCTAGTTAAGCGAAGCGTCCGCCTCGCGCCAGGCAGCAGCCAGACGAATCGTGGCGCCAAGCAGGGCGGCACCGGCTTCTCGGGTCGGTTCGATGGCCGTTCCTTCCTGGTGTTCGTTCCAGGAGTGGAGGAGGAGGAAGGGGGCGTCCGCGTTTCGGGTCCAGTTCTCGGCGAGACCGGCGTCGGCCGGTTGGGAAGGGGCGACGATGGGGTCCTCGGCGCGAAGCACGTTGCAGTTGTAGGAGGGGTACAAGGTGTTGAATTGGGGCACGTCAAGGGGGGTGGTCGGGGGCGGGGCGGCGCCGGGGCGGATCTCGTCCCAGGGGGAGAAGGTGGCGACGACGCGGTCGTGGGGGAAGCCGGGGGTGCCGACGTCGGAGTCCGCCAGGACGAACGCGATGTCGGGGACGTCGTCCAGGAGGTCGTCGAGGATCTCGGTCCAAGCGTCCTTGTGGAGGGCGGCGTACGCGTCGGTCCAGTAGGAACGGAGGACCTGGGGGTGGGCCGCGGCGTTGAAGAGCGGGGGGCCGAGGCGTTGGGGTTCATCCAGCCACGTGTCGTTGCCGACGGCCCAGGTGAGTTGCGCGTTGGTGTGGTCGTCGATGACACGCGCGAGAACGGCATCGAACTCGTCGGCGTCGTTGGGATCGCCGAGGTAGCGTGCGCCCTCCAGGAACACGACGGGACGGCCGTCGACGCGCAGGAGGTTGGGGGACGCGTAGGCGATGGCCGGTAGGTCGTCGATGAGGCCTTCCCAATCGTTGATCGTGTCGCGCGTGAGCGGCTGACGCGGGGGGGACGCTTCTCCCACGGTGCGCTCGTCCCAGCGGGGGCGTTCTTGGAGTTGGAAGAGGGGCGTAAAGCGGAACTGTTCGTCTTGGGAGGCTTCGACGAACGTTTCGAGGGGCGCGCCCGCGTCGTATTCGTGGATGGGGATGAGTGCGAAATCGATGCCGGTCGCTTTCATGTTGCGGACGCTTTCTTCGATGATGCCCTTGGTGCTGGAGTAGTAGCCGGGGATGGGGGTGGTCGTGGCGAAGCGCCAATTGCCGTCGCGGACCTCGTAGTCGTAGCTGGGGTTGCGCCACCACAGGTAGTAGTAGGCGCCGAGCAGCCGGTCCCCGGCGGGGGGCGGTTCGATGAGGGGTTCCTCGGGTTCGGAGGAGTGGAGGTAGAGTGCGACGCCGCTGGGAAGGAGGAGGATGACGACGACGAGGACGGCGAGGACGGGTCGGGGCAGGTGGCCCTGCGAGAAGCGGCCGCCCAAGAGGTGGAGGGCCTTGCCGAAGCCGACGCTCGCGTCGTGGTAGAAGTGGAAGATGGGGCGCGCGACGGGGGCGAAGCCCCAGATGGTGAGGACGGCGGCCAAGGGGAGGGCGAGGAGGTTGAAGAGCCACGTGGGGGAATGGAGGAGGTGGCGGAACGCTTCGAGGACGTCGTCTTGGCTCATGCCGAAGACGCGTTGGCTGACGTCGAGGGGGACGTAGCGGAAGAGGTTGAAGCCGTCGAGGAGGCTGCCGATGCCGGCCGCGATGAAGAAGCGCCGGTAGAAGCGTTCGTAGTTGCGGGGGTAGTGGTTGGGCACGGCGCCCGCGAGCGCCAGGAGGACGGCGGGCGGTAGGAAGTACTGCCAATGGACGACCTTGTTGAGGAGGACGAAGCCGAGGAGGAGGGCGCCGAGGGCGATGGGGAGTTCGTCGTGCTGGCCGCGCCGTGTGCCGGTCAGCCAGCCGATCGTGAAGAGGAGGAAGGCGGTCATCCCCACGAGGCCCACCAGCGTGACGATGAAGAGCGTCGTCTCGACGTTGGTGATGTGGCGCAGGTTGTCGTAGAGCGGCACGAGGACGCTGAACCCCGCGGGGGGCCGCCGCAGGTGCATGAGGAACGTGAGTTCGAGGAAGCCTTTGGGGGCTTGGAGCAGGAACGGGAGGGCGAGGGCGAGGAAGGTCGTTCCCGCGGCGACGGCGTGCTGGAGGGCGGGGCGCCAGTCGCGATGGTGGTGGACCAGGATCCAGAGGAGGAAGGCGGGGTAGACGAACCAGGGAAAGATCTTGACGGACGCCGCAAGGCCCCACAGGATTCCGCTGAGCACGAACCGTCGGCGGGCGTACGTCGTGAGGCTCGCAAAAAGGAACGCCAGCATGATGGGTTCCGTCATGCCGCGCATGGGACCGATGATCCAAAGGAGGGGATTCCAGAGGAGGACGGATTCGAGGCGGCCGGCCATCAAGGGGGACCCGCCGAGGGCCAGGGCGGTCTTGCGACCCAGCCGGGGCAGGAGGAGCGTGGCGACGAGGATCGGGAGTTTCCACGCGATGCGCATCGCCCACATCCAGGGTGTGCCAAGCGCGTTGGCAATCGCGTACGGAATGGCCATGAGGAGGAGCGGGAGGGACGGGTACGCGTACCATTCGCCTTCGGTGGCGGCGTCGGCCTTGTTGTAGATCCAGGTCGGGTCGTCTCCGATGACGTCGTACGGGGTCGTGCCGTCTTCGACGAATTGGCGGATCGTGGTTTGGAAGACGAAGCCGTCCCAGGCATGCACAAAGAAGGCGGCCAGGAAGAGTTGGCACGCGGCGGCCAGGAGGTACGCCCGGCGGGAGGGTCCGAGGCGCGGCGCGGCGGTCCCCACGAGGCTCGTCAAGGAGTCGCCGCCCCGGGCGCGAGGACGGCTGGTGTGACCGCGTCCAGGACGTTCGCGAGGCCCTGGAGGGCGGCCCACGTCGTCGCTTCGGGCCCGAGGGTGCCGGCGAGGGACCTCGTCCAGGAGGCGCCCACGTCGACGACGGCGTGGAGAATCTGGGGTTGGACGTCGGCGTCGGCCGAGATAACGCGGGAGCCTTGCGTGAGCAGGACGGCGATGGCAAGTTGGAGGAGGACAACCACCGCGTACATCGCCACGCGGAGGTGGCGGCGTAGGCGGTCGGGCGTGTAGGGGGCGAAAGTGACGTGGTGGTTGGCGAAATAGTTCCAGAGCGTGCCGGCGCCGATCCCGCCCAGGGAAGCCGTAAGGTAGTGCATCTGTAGGAGGGAGACGCCGAGGAGCAACACGAGCCACTGCGTGAGCATACCGACGGCGGTGACGCCGTGGTAGCTCAGAAGGCTCCACCAGGTCTTGTGCCGGTCGGCCCAGGTCCAGGACCGGTTGAGAAGGTAGTTGGAGAGGACGCTCGCCTCGATCGAGAGGGCGGCAGCCGCCAGGTAGTGCCAGCGGAGGACCTCGACGAGAAGCGTAAGGAGTCCGAGGTTGACGAGGACGCCGCTGGCCCCTACGACGCCGAACCGAAGAAGGCGGACCGGCGTGGAAATCCTCGGGAGGATGCTCGGGGTGGCCGTGGCCGCGTCAGTAGGCACCTTATCCTTCCTCCAGGGGCCCTCGGCCAAAAGGTCCAATTATTAAAACATGTTCGTCCCCCGTTTGGAGGCTCCGCCGTCGGCGGGAGGATTCCCGAGACATCAGGAGGCGGCGGGGGTCGCGGCCGTCGGAAGGCTTTAAGCGCCTGGCCCGAGTGGCCTCATGGAGGCTCCACGAAATGGTCACGACCACCACAACCATGCCTGCGACACCCCAAGTCGGACAAAAGGCGCCCGAGATCGCGCTCACCACGTCCCAAGGGACGCCCTGGTCGCTCACGGCGACCGTGCGGAACGGCCCGGTCGTCGTGTGCTTCATGCCCGGCGCGTTCACGGGCACCTGCACGAAGGAAATGTGCAACTTCACCGCCAACTGGCCCCAGTACGAGAAGATGGGGTCGCAAGTCGTCGGCATCACCGTCGACAGCAAGCACGCGCAGAACGCGTGGGCGGCCAAGGAGAACATCAAGATCCCGCTCCTCACCGACTTCGAGAAGAAAACGTCGCAGGCCTGGGGTGTCGCCTGGAACTCGCCGTGGGGCTGGACGAACAAGCGCGCCACCTTCGTCGTGGACCGCAGCGGCCTCGTCCGGTACGCCCATGTGCAAGCCAACGCGGCTGACGAGCCGCCTTACGCAGACATCCAGAAGGCGCTGCAGGGCCTCAAGTAGGCGTGCGCGGGCCCGCGGCGCGCGGGGCGCGGGCCGCGACGAGACGCTCGGCGCCCGTGTACACGTTGTAGCCGTCGCGTGAAAGGAACCCTACGAGGGTCACGCCGAAAGCATGGGCAACGTCCACCGCGAGGCTGGAAGGGGCGCCGACCGATCCCATGAAGGCGACGCCTCCCACGACGGCTTTCTGCAGAATCTCGAAACTCGCGCGGCCACTGACGACGAGCACTTGGTCCCGGAGTGGAAGCCGGCCTTCCAGGAATTCGGCGCCCACCACCTTGTCGACGGCGTTGTGGCGGCCCACGTCCTCGCGCAGCGTCCCGACCCGACCCTGCGCGTCAAACAGGCCCGCCGCGTGCAGCCCTCCGGTGGACCGGAACACGGTTTGTCCGCGCCGTAGCTTTTCGGGCAGGCTCCGAAGCACGGCGTCGCCGACACGAGGCTGACGGGCCTCAAGGCGTGGCACGCCGCGCGAAAGGAGCGTCTCGATGGTGCCCCGACCGCAAACGCCGCACGCCGACGTCGTGAGCGCAGCCCGCCGGTGCACTTCCGGATCGAACGTGGCGCCGCGGGCCAGGCGCGCCACGACCACATTGGGATCCGGCGCGCCGTCCCGATCCGAGCCATGTGCGATTCCCGCCAAATCGGACCGGCGCCGAAGGATGCCCTCGGCGACCAGGAGGCCCGTCACCAGCTCGAAGTCGTGGCCCGGCGTCCGCATCGTGATTCCAAGCGAGGGCACGGTTCCGCGGTCCTCGAGCCGGATCTCGAGGGGCTCCTCCACGGCGACCTCATCCGGTCGGCGGCGTCGACGGCCGGCGCGCGTGGAATCGACTTGCACCTTGGCGACGGCCCGAGGGGGGACCGTGGCCGGTCTCTTCATGACGCTACGGCCTCCACGCGCTGGGATTCCACCCGTTCGATTCGGACGGTGGCGTTGTAATCGGGGATGCCACAGGCGGGGTCGCATTCGCCGCGCCGGATGAGCACGTTTCCCTCGGGCCAGTGGACCTGGATGTTCCGCGGCCGGATGGGCACGATCTTGGCGTGGCCGAAGAATTGGCCGACGTCGTTCGAGAGGCGCACGGCGTCCCCGTCCCGCACGCCGAGGGTGACCGCATCCTCGTGGCTCATGAGGACGTCGTCCCGGCGCGCGCCCGTCAACGGGTCCTTGCGCGCGTGGACGAGGCTGTTGAACTGTTTGCCCCGACGCGTGCTGAGGAGGAACAGGCCGTCGGGTACGTTTCGCGCAGGAATGGCGACATCGGCGAAGTGGGCGCGACCGTCCATGGTGGGAAATTTTCCTCCGGTGCACAAGTGCGGACCCCCCCATTGGAACGAGTCGCCCTGCCCTTCGAGGTTCTGGATGCCGAGGTAGGAGGGGATGACGCGGGCGATCTCGAACCGGACCTGTCGGGCGTCCTTGAACTGGATCTTGTGGGCGTGCTCGGGCCGGGCCCGCGCGGCGACGGCCGTGAGGACCTGCCACTCGGTGCGCGCATCGGGGATGCGGGGCCCGGGGACCTCGGGGCTGAAGTAGACGCGCCGCTCGGTGCTCGTCTCGGTCCCACCGCCGGGTTGCTCGTAGCGTGTCGTGGCGGGGAGGATGAGGACCGTGTCGTTGGGCTCCACGAGCATCTGGTGGGTGAGGAAGATATCCTGGTGGACGCGCAGCGGTACGCGGGCGACGGCGTCGCGGACGTAGTCCGGCTCCGGGAGCGTGTCGAGGTAGTTCCCGCCGACCGACCACAGCACGTCGAGGCGGCCGTCGTGCGCCGCGTCGATCATGTCGACGACGTTCATGCCGGGGCGCGCCGGGACCGGGAAACCCCACGTCTCGCTCCACTTGGGCGCCGTGTGGTCGTTCACGGGCTCGCCGCCGGGCAGAGCGTTGGGGACGCAGCCCATCTCGGCGCCGCCCTGGACGCCGCTGTGGCCGCGGATCGGCATGAGGCCGCACTTGTCGCGCCCCACCACGCCGCGGGCCAGCGCGAGGTTGCAGATCGCCTTCACGTTCTCCACCCCGAACCGGTGCTGCGTGATCCCCATGGACCAGACGAAGACGGCGGACTTCGCCTGGGCGTAGGTCGACGCGAAGCGTTCCATGTCGGCCCGGGAGGCGCCGGATTGGCGTTCGAGGTCCTCCCAGGCTGCCGCATCGATTCGCGCCCGCCAAGCCTCAAAGTCTTGCGTGTGCTCGCGGATGAACGCCTCATCGAGGGAGCCAACAGCGACGAGGTGTTTCATGACGCCGAGGATGAACGCGATGTCGCCGCCGGTGTGGACCTGGAAGAAGTCGTCGGCGAACTTGGTGCCAAAGATGGCGCTCTCGAAGACGCTCGGGACCCAGTAGCGTGCGAGGCCCGGCTCCTTGTACGGGTTCACGACGAGGATCTTGGCGCCCTGCTTCTTGGCGTAGAAAAGGTACTTCGTCGTGACCGGCTGGTTGTTGGGGACGTCGCTGCCGAAGAACACGATGAGGTCGCTGCCGATCCAGTCCGCGTAGCTGCACGTGGAGGCCGCCACGCCCAACGTCGCCTTCATCGCCGTTGTGGACGGCGCGTGGCAGATCCGGCTCGAGTTGTCGACGTGGTTCGTGCCGAGGTAGCGCGCCACCTTCTGGCCCACGTAGTAGTTCTCATTGGTGAGGCCGCGGCTCGTGAAGTAGAAGGCGAGCCGGTCCGGGTCGGTGGCCCGGATGCGCTGCGCGAGGAGGTTGATGGCGTCGTCCCAGTGGATGCGCCGGAACCCGGGCTCCCCCTTCCTGCGAATCATCGGGTAGGGGATTCGCCCCAGGTTGCGGAGCTCCCGGGGATCGAGTTGCGCCGCCTTCGAGGCGTCGGCCAGGAATCTCCCGTCCATGGGACCCATCGTGTTGAGGCGCAGAAGGTTGAGGCGGACCGTGCAGAGGTGGACGCCCTTCATGGTGTGGTCACGGAGGCCCGACGTGCCGAGCGCGCACCCGTCGCAGACCCCTCGCCTGAGGATCCGCGTCGCGTAGACGGGGTGACGCCGGTTCTGCCAGGCGGTCTTCACCATCTCCCAGTAGTGGTTCGGTTTGACCTGCCCCACGCCGTTGGGGACCCAGCCCGCCCACAAGCTGGGCCGCCACCGGCCTGCCCTGGGCCACGACTTCTTCGGTCTGGACACGGCTTGACCGGCGCCCAACGCCGGTTCGTATGAAAGCGTTGCCGCGCCGAGGCCACGGCCGACCCTGCCGAGGGGTTCGTCGACCCCGTCGCGTGCGACGCGACGACGGGGGAGCCCAGACGGCGAGGGCACGCTTGCGCGGGCGCCCCACGAGCTGAATCCTTCCTCCGGGCGAATTGAAAAGGCTTATCGCGGCGCCGAACCGTCGCCCCAACAATGGGCCGACGCGTCACCGCCGTCATCCTAGCCGGCGGAAAATCGGAGCGGTTCGGCTCCGACAAGGCGTTCGCGCTCTGGGAGGGCGAACCCTACCTGGCGCGCGTCGGCAAGGCCGTCCGCGGCGTGAGCGACGCCGTCCTCATCCTCGTGCCGCCGGGCGCCAACGGCGTCCCATACGCAAACTTGGTGCCGGGCGCGTCCGTCCTTCCCGACCGGGTCCCGCACGGCGGCCCAGTGGCAGCGCTCCGGGGCGCGGTGGACGTCATCCTCACGCCGACCGTCCTCATCGTACCCTGCGACGCGCCCGGCCTTCCGCCGGGACTTGCGCGGCGGCTCGTGGCGACGTGCGAGGAGAGTCGCAAGCCGGCGGTGGCTGCCACCAGCCAGGGACCGCTCTACACGCTCTGCGCCCTCCCGAAGACGGTCCTGGCGGCGCGTGCGCCGCGCGCGCGGCGGATGGAGGACCTCTTGGAAGGCGCGGAACCGGTGAAGACGGACGCGGAAGGCCTCAACCTCAACGAGCCTCGGAACGAAGCGGCCTAGATCGGCGCGTCCATGAGCGAAAACGACTTTGGCCTCACCTTGGACCGCCACCCGGGCCAAATCCCCAACCGCCGCCAGCGACGCCCACCAGGCCGGCCGTTGCTGCCGGCGCCACGACTTGAAAAGGCCCCAAGCCTTCGGCCTCCTGTCCCTGGGGGTCCACGTCGGCCCTCCTCGATTCCACCGTGACGCTGAAGGATTGAATCCCCTTGGCGAATTGAACCGCACTGCCGTCACACACTGGTATCGAATACTATTGCATCGTACACGTGACCGTCGATTCCTGTTCTGGGCCGCTCTTCATCGCGGTCACGGCTAGGAGTTGGGGACCCCCATCCATGCGGGAGGGGTCCTTGGGGTCTCCATTAGCGATGATGCGGACGCGCCTGAGCCGGCGCGCCTCGATCAAAGGCTGCTGCCGTCGGCGACGAAACGCGCGTGAGGTTTGTACAAACGCAGCGGATTGCGCGCGTTCCGCATGTAGTTTCGTTTGAACGAACGGGATTCTCCAAACACAGAAACAGTTAGTAGAAAACTCATTAAACCTCCAGCCCTAATCAAGAGACGATGACGAAAAATTCTTCGGGGGGGTGACAAAGCATGGGGAATTTTAGGCGCTCAGACGTGACACGTGTTGACAAGCTGAAGTCGGTC
>CAYVGY010000048.1:16262-18783 GCA_964451065.1 uncultured Halobacteriales archaeon | reverse complement strand
GGGCGGCGTCCGCCGAGCCTGCCGCGACGAAGACTTGGCCGCGGGCATGGTGGATCATCTCCTTCATCTTCTCGTACCGGATCGAGCGCCCGCGAAGCACCTGCGCGCGGTCGGGCGCGACGGCTCCGTCGAGTTCCGCGGCGCGGGCGGCGTAGTTCACGCCGGAGTCCCAGAGGCCGTCGAGGAGCGCCTTCTGGGACAGCACCACGTCGGGGGAGTTGATCCAGAGGAGCGTCTCCTCTTGGCGCCGCGTCGAGACGGTCGGGCCTTGGGAGACGAAGAGGGCGAGCTCCTGATTGTCCTTGAACAGCGCCTGGTAGTAGGCGGGAACCGGCGCGTGCCGGACCTCGAGCGCCGGCGCCAGATCGCCCCATCGGGACCGGGTTTCCGCGTCAATCTCCGTCAGGACGCGGACGGGGACACCCTCCCGGGCTCGTCCGGCGAGGGCGGAACCGAGGCGCGCGAACTCGGAGGAGACGGCGAAGCGGCGAGGGCACGCGAAAACGAGGCCGTGCCGCGCAGCACCGATCATGCGCTGGAGTTGACCGGCGACCTGGGTGCGCCCCTGGAAGGTCGCGAGGCGCGTGGACTCGGGCGGCTCCTCCCGGTGGGGTTTGAGGAGGGGAGTGAGCACGTCGACGAGGCTCCGGAGGCTGTCGATCTGTTGGGTCCGGTCCTCGATGACGGAGCGGTGCACCAGTTCGAAGGGTCGCGCGGCAAACCGGGCCGGCCGTTCGATGGTCTTCTCGACGAATCCCTTGGCCTCGAGGAGTTCGAGGGCCCGGTAGACCTCGGTGCGGCGCGCGCGCGACGCGGCCACGAGGCTGCGGGCCGGGCTGGGGCCCAGTTGGGTCAAGTGGTAGTACACGGCGGCCTCGCGGGGGCCGAGACCGTAGGCTTGGATGAGGGCGAGGACGTCGTCAAGCTTCAGGTCGGGCGACCTCCCGCAGGTCGGTGAGGGTCTCGGCGAGTCGGCCGCCGTAGTCGGCCGCTTTCACCATGAACTCGTCGGCGCCCACGCTCCTCGCGCGGCGCGCCACGGCTTCTTGGCGAACGGAGGTGAGGACCAGGATTACGGCGCCGGCCCGCTTCTCGCGCAGGTCGCGAAGGAGTCCGAAGCATTCCCCGTCGGGAAGGCGGTAGTCCAGGACGAACGCGTCGAAGACGCCTTCGGCGACGAGTCGCCGGGCCTCGGCCAGGCTTCGCACGTGCGTGACGGAGAACCCGCGGTCCGCGGAGAGGTCCCGTTGGACGCTCAGCACGTCGTCGAGGTTGTCGTCCACCACGAGCGTTCGGATCAGGGGGGCCGGACTCGCCTTCCGCGCTGGCACCGGAGTCATGGATTCCGCCTCTGGGCTTCCCGCGGCGACGCCGAACCCGCGTCCGTCGCTCCTGGCCATCCGGGCGTCATCCTCGCCGGACGAGCCAACGTCTCACGCGTTCGCGCTCCCGGGCGCGCGCCACGGAATCTTCCGTGGTTCGTCCCGGGAGCCGCAGGCTGCAAGCGCATCCGGGCACCCCCAGATAACGACCACGACGGAGCGCATCCTGACGGTTCAAGACTACGCATCAGGTGGATGCTCCCCCCGGGCAACGTGAACGGGAACGCCAGGCGCACCTGGCCTCGGATGGAGGCCGCCCGGAGCGAGGCGCGGACTCGGAGCTCCGGCGACCGGGACGCCCGCGGGCAGCGCGACGGGCTTCTCCGCACGAGGAGGCGCGTCCGCGACAGTTGGAGCCTTCGTGCCCCAGGTGAACCGGAACCGGCTCCCCCGCGGCTCGACTGGTTCGAACCGAATCGTTCCCCCGTTGGCTTCGACGAGTTTCTTGGCCACGGACAGGCCCACGCCGCTGCTGCCGGGCCTCTGCCGCGCATCGACGCTGAACAGGCGGAACAGGCGCTCTTGGTCCTGGGGCGCAATCCCCGGCCCGTCGTCCTCGACGACGAATTCCACGGTCGGCCCGAGGTCCCGCGCCCGAACCGTGACCGTGCCCTTCTGGCGGTCGTGGTGCTTGACCGCGTTGCCGATGAGGTTCTGGAGGACCTGGGACAGCTGGAGCTCCCGGGCGAGCATGGTGGGCATGGGCGGCTGCGGAACCACGTGGAACCCCCGAGGCACGTCGAGGGTCTCGCCCACGCGCCGCACCAAGGATTCCACGTCTACCTCCTGGGCCGGGTCTTGCTGCCGCCCGGCCCGGGAGTAGGCGAGGATGCCGTCGAGCATCCAGTTCATGCGTTCGATTCGGTCCTCGAGCGTGCGCAGGTGGGTGGCCGCCGCGCCCTTGAGTCGGGGGCCGAGCGCTTCCCGGGCGAGCTGCGCGTGCAGTCGGGCGCCCCGCATCGGCGCCTTGAGGTCGTGACTGACGACGTGGGCGAACGCGTCGAGGTCCTCGTTTCGGCGCTCGAGTTCGATCGTGCGCTCTTCGACGCGGCGTTCCAGGCCCCGCGTCAGGCCGTGGAGTTCGTCCGCCATCACGTTGAAGTCGTGGGCCACGTCCCGGATCTCCTTGGCGCCCGCGG
>CAYVGY010000048.1:0-16252 GCA_964451065.1 uncultured Halobacteriales archaeon | reverse complement strand
GGTCCCCTCGTGCCATCCGGCGGCTGGCGTTGCGGACGTCGACCAGCGGACGAGCGATGTGGCGCGCCAGGAGGAAACCGACGAGGACCGCGCTCAAGGCGAGCGCCCCGGCCGTGAGCACCTCCGTTCGCAACAGGGTCGACGTGAGGACGGAGGTCGAAGCGGTCGGTGACGTCAGGACGACCTGGCCGGCACCGTGGGGCAGCGCCACCGCCGTGACGTAGAGCGGTTCACCTACCGGGGAGCGTTCCTCGGCCCAAACGGGCTCCGTGCGGTCCGCTGCGGCGTGGGGCCAATCCGCCGGGAGGCGAGGCCCCAGTGCAGGCCAAGTCGAGGCGATGATGTCACCGTAGGCGTCCGCCCAAATCGCCTGAGCGCCGGGTTCGGATCGGGCCGAGGAGAGGGTCCGCTCGATGGAGAGGAGTTGCAACTTGGCGACGAGGTGGCGCGGGCCGTCGCCGCTCGCTTGGGGGGAAGCGACGGTCACCATGAAGGGCGTCCGGGTCTCAGCGTCCCAAGCGAAGGCGGCCGTTCCGTTGGCCGGCCCCTCACCCTCGGGCCCCTGGAAGCCGTCGATGGGGGGCGCTGGTTCCCCCGGCGGGCGGGCCACTACTACGCCCCCGTCGGCATCCAGGAGGATTGCGGCGCTGAAGCGTCCGCTCGAAGTGATGAGCGTATCCAGGAGCGGCCCGATCTCGGACGCGCCCAAATCGGGCGGGATCTCCTGGGCGGCCGATGCGAGGACGATCTCGGCCGATGCGAGGCTCGCGCCGAGCGCCCCGGCGAGGTTCTCGGCGGCCTCGCTTTGCGCGTCGACGCTGTGCTGGCGGAGCTGCCGGGTCCCGTACCAGACCGCCGCGGCCGTTGATCCGGCGATGACGAGAACCACGGTTGCGGCGAAGGCGCCCGCGATTCTCCAACGGAGGGCAAGCGGCGTACTCACCCCGCCCTTCGCCGAAGGGGCCACACGACCGCCCCGACGGCCGCCGTCAAGACCAGAAGGGAAGGTCCGGGCAGCCAGGAGGCGCCGTCGGAGACGGACTTGGCCGTGGCCTCCCCGCCTTCGACGTAGACGAACAGGATGGCGAGGTTGGGGCTCACGGCACCGAGGGTGTCCCGCACGTCGAGGCTCGTTCGGTATTGGCCCGACGTGGTGTAGCGGATCTCGGTCGTCGCGTTGGGAGTCCACTCCCCGGCGCGTCCGTCGCCGGGCAGGAATCGGTACGCCTCGACCGCGAGGCCGTCTCGTGCGTAGGACCCGCCGGCGGCCAAGACGACGGGTTCGTCGACGGCCACGAACCGGCGGGCGGCGGTCAGCAGCGCCACGGGGGGCCTTGGCGCCCCAAGGTTCGACAAGTCCAGCCGGGCGGGGGGGCCGCAGTCGGTTTCAGCGCAGCCGCGGACCCAGACGGAGTGGAGCCCGGCCGCCGCGCCCGAGAGGTCGAGTTCGACGCTCCACGTTTCGAGGCCGGAAGCCGCGGCCGCCTCCGACCAGTCGCCGTAGGTTTCGGTGGCCTCGACGCGCACGAGGCGATTCATCGAAGGAGAGGTGGCCTCGCCTCGCAACCAAACCCTGCCCGCGACCGAAGCTTGGGCCTCGGGTTCCAGAATCCTGACTTGGGGAAGCTTGTCCAAGGGTAGTCTCAGCCACGGCTGGAACCCCGCCGTGCCCTTCACCTGGCCCACAAGGAACTGGCCCGACCCCTGGCCGCTCGGGCCCTCGGGCTGCCCCCACCAGTTCCAGCGAGCGTCCAACGCGCAGAGCGCGTTGCCGTTGCGGATCCCCATCGTGGCGAGATCGTTGTAGGAGAAGTGCGCGCCGCACCCGAAGCCCGCGCCGACCTGGACCGTGAGCGCGTCGAATCCCTGAGCGGAGCCCGTGAACCGGTTGAGCCCGACCCAACCGGACGCGTTCGTCTGGATCGTGACGCCGCCCGACCGCAGCTCGAACTCGTTATCCCAAACCTGGTACTCGCCCCCGGCCAAATCGATCACGAACGGGTCCTGGAGCGACGCCTCGACGCCGGGGAAGACGAACGCGCTCGGTTCGCCCAACCCGTTGTCCAGGAACCGGTTCCCCCGGATTTCGACCTCCGTGTCGCTCCAGACGAAGACTCCCCGCGTGGTCGCGTTGGCGAGGACCGAGTTCGTCAACGAAAACACGTGGCGGCGTCCGTCCTGGGCGTCCAGTCGGTTGTCCACCACGATGCCGTCCTGGTGCTTGGTGGCATCGATGCGGGTCGCGTCGATCTCGAGGTCACCATCCACCACGTCCACCAAGGCGCGGGCAGGAACGCCGCCGATCGTGTTGTCCTCGCCCAGGACGAGGGCCGTCAACCCGCTTCGGACAAGATGGATGTCCGTGGCGGGGCTTCCCCGCCCGTCCGACGCGACGACGCGGCCGACGTGAAGGGCGCCCTTGGAGGTGGTGAGCTGAACGCCGTCGAGCACGACGTGGCTCGAGCCCAGCACGGACACGCCCGCAATCGACGCCTGGGTCGCGGCGACGAGGACATCGAGGTCCTCGAAGACCACGTGCTTGGAGGTCTGGCAAATCGTGACGGCGGCTCCCAGGAAGTCCCCTAGCGTGCACTCCGGCGGCGCCTCGGGAAGGGGGCACCCCGGCTGGAGGGTCCCGGGGCAGAGCGATGGTAGGTCGCATCCGGGCGGCACAGCAGCGTCCACGCAAGCGTTGAGGGACTCCACGCGGATGCTCCAGCCCGCCACGCGGTATGGACGGGCGGGACTCCCGTCGGCCTCTTGGCAGTTGACGATTCCGTCGTCTTGGCCGACGGAGCCGTCCCCGTCCTCGTCGTCGCAGAAATCCGCATCCCCGATGATTGAGATGGGGGCATGGCCGACCAAGGCCGGAGCGGCGCTAGCCGTCGGAGCGGGGACGGCGAGGCCGGCGAGCATGACGAGCATCGCCGCGGGGAGAAACGCATGACCGCCCAGGCGCGTCATCCGGTCAGCCCCAATCTTCGATGCGTTGCCACGGCCCCAGGAGTTTGCTCACTAGTAGCAAACTAAGATGGCCATAACACTTTCGCCCGTTCTTGCCCCACGCTTGCGCCTTTCGCCTGGAAGGCTCCCGTTCCTCCTTCCACGCGCCCGCAGCGGCCCGGCCACGGCGTCGCCCGCGGGTCGTGCCCGCGCTCCCCCCGGGACGATGGGGACTTCCCCCGCCCCGCTTCGTGTTCCCGAAGACTTGACCCTGGTTCCCGCCCTCCCACGTACGGGTCCGCGATGCGGGACTCATTTTGGGATCCACCGCGCGGCGACGCCCGCGACGGCACGCTCGAACTCCAAGACCGTGCCCGGCTTCGTCACACATTCATCCGCGCCGCGCTCCCGGTAGGCGTCGGCTTCCGAGGGACCGAACGCGTTGGAGAAGACCACGACCGGCGTCCGCCGGAGCCACGGGTGTGAGTGGATGGTGTCGAGCAGCTCGGCGGCCGTCCCATCGGGGAGGCTCCGATCGAGCAGGATCAGGACCGGTACCCCGTCGGGCCGGCGCCCCGCAGAGGCACCCAACCGGCCAATCCAAGCCTGCGCCCCTTCCGTCGTTCGGGTGGACTGGACCCGAACCGCCGGGTCGGGCTCCAGCGCTCGGCGAAACATCAAGAGGGCGTCCTCGTCGTCGTCGACGACCCAAACCGTCCTCGGGGAGGCCCCTGAACCGGTCCCGGCTGCAAGGGACCGGTTCAGCGGGCGTCCTGGGCGTTCGGGGGGGCCCCCGCGCAGGGGTGGTCTCCGCGCCGGGGACGTATCCTCGTTGGGTTCGTCACTCAATTCACGTTCCCCGTTCGAACAAGCGCGACGAGGGCGTTCCCTCTAATGAGGGGTTGTCTGTCGCGTTCGGACAGCCGAACACGGTCGAAGAGTCGCTCTCGCAGTTGACGAAGAAGCGCTTCGTTGAGGGCACCGTCGAGAGAATGCCCGACCTGTGGAAGGCGATTCGGGTGTTCGGCCGCGTCTACAGAGGGAGTCCCTGCCCCTTCGTTTGGACGAGGACCGCGGACGGAGTTCAACGCAGGGTCGGCCAGGCCCGCCTAATCGGCCGAGCGTGAGTTTCAGTCCTCAAGACCTTGTGGGCACACGGTCCTTGCGGGGACCCTGGCGAGGGCGGGGTGGAGCTTGTCAGTACTGGACCCAAAAAAGGTACTCCGGCTGGCCGCGACCCCGGCCAGCCGGCGAGGGAGAGAGGGAGGGAAGAGAGAGGGCTCTGCGGCGCGCTTAGTCGAAGTCGTGGTCGCCGCCCATGCCGCCGTTGCCGCCCTTGCCGGGCATCGGGGGCGCGGTGGCCTTGCTGGCGATCACGTCGTCGATGCGCAGGATCATCGTGCCCGCCTCGGTGGCGGAGTTGCTCTCCTGGGTGCCGCCGCGCAGGGGTTCGAGGACGCTGTTCTTCGTCATGTCCTCGACGTTTCCGCTGAACACGTTGATGCCGGCGTTCTTCTGGCCCTTCTTGTGGCCGCGGCGCAGCTCGATGAGGATGTCGATCTCGTCCAGGCCCGCGTTCTCGGCGAGCGTGCGGGGGATCACTTCGAGGGCGTCCGCGAAGGCCTCGATGGCCATCTGTTGGCGGCCGCCGACGGAGGGGGCGTACTCGCGCAGGGCGAGGGCGGCCTCGGTGTGGTAGGCGCCGCCGCCTGGGAGGAGTTTGCCGTCCTCGATCGCGACGCCGACGACGCTCAACGCGTCGTGGAGGGCGCGCTCGTACTCATCGACGACGTGCTCGGACCCACCGCGCAGCAGGATGCTCACGGCCTTGGGGTTCTTGCACTCGGTGACGATGGTGAACTTCTCGTCCCCGAACTTCTCCTCATAGACCTCGCCGGCCGTGCCGAGGGTCTTCGTGTTGAGGTCGTCCAGCGTGCTCACGATCTGGCCGCCGGTGGCCTTGGCGAGTTTCTCCATGTCGGACTTCTTGGCGCGGCGCACCGCGTAGATGCCTTCCTTGGAGAGGTAGTGCTGCGCGAGGTCGTCGATGCCCTTCTGGCAGACGAGCACGTTGCAGCCCGACTTCACGACCTTGGTCACGAGGCCCTTGATGAACTTCTCTTCCTCGGCGAGGAAGAGGTTGAGTTGGCCGGGGTCCGTGATCTCGATCTTGGCGTCGACTTCCGTCTTCTTGACCTCGAGGGCCACGTCCGCCAGGGCGATCTTGGCGTTCTTGATGTGGCTGGGCATGTTGTTGTGGACGCGCTCCTTGTCGAGGATGATGCCGCGGATTAGCTGGGTCTCGCCGACGTTGGCGCCGACGGCCTTCTGGACCTGGATGTTCTCGATGTCGCACTCGGTCTCGCCGCCGCTCGTCTCGGTGACGGCGAGGCACGCCTCGACGGCCACGTCGGCCATGAGGTCACCCGCGCCGGACGCGGACTTGGACGCGAGGGCCGTGGTGGCCACGTTCTTGAGCGTCTTCTTGTCGGTGATCTTGACCGGGACCGCCATCTTCTCGATGACCTCGAGCGCGCGCTTGCTGGCGAACCGGAAGCCTTCCGTGACGACGGTGGCGTGGATGTCCTGCTCCAGCAGTTCCTGGGCCACCTTGAAAAGTTCGCCGGTGATGATGACCGAGGAGGTCGTGCCGTCGCCGCACTCGTTGTCCTGGGTCTTGGCGACCTCGATGATCATCTTGGCCGCGGGGTGGGCCACGTCGATCTCCTTGAGGATCGTGGCGCCGTCGTTCGTGATGACTACGTCGCCCATCGAGTCCACGAGCATCTTGTCCATGCCGCGGGGGCCGAGGGTCGACTTGACCGCGTTGGCGATCGTGCGTGCGGCGTAGATGTTGTTGCCTTGCGCGCCCCGACCGGTCTCGCGGTTCGTTCCTTCCTTCAAGACGATGATAGGCTGTCCTTGTGCGTACACAGATGTTCCTCCCGTGTCGATGCCAGAAAAACCCGCGAAAACTCGCGAATTCCCGGCCGGTAAGAAAATGATAAGAAAGCACTCGTATATAAGAGTAACTGTTGTCAGGTTCCAGGCAATCCGCGTTGGATGGAGCACGGGAATATTCTCCGCTAGGCCCACGAGCAGGTGGTTCCGCGCGCTCATCGCGTTCGAGTGCAATGCAAATACTCAAGTACAATGTATTCCAACAATACATTGTATGTGCCCAGAAACAAAGGTCACGGATGCCAACCAGACCCAGGTTCCGGCAGAGCTCCGGGCCAAGTTCGGCGTGGGTCCCGGCGACGTCTTGGTGTGGGAAGAAACGGCGGCCGGCGAGGTACGCGTCCGGTTCCGACGTCGCCACAAGCTCCCCGACCTGGTCGGGGCCTTCCACGGCGGCGGCCGGACGGACGCCGTGCAGGACAAGAAGCGCGCCCAGCGCCGGGAGCTTTGACGCGTGCCGTTCGCCGACGCTTCCTTCTTGGTCGCCCTGATGGACGAGGCGGATCAATGGCATCGCCGGGCCCAGCAGGCGGCCCCCTCGCTCATGAGGACGGTCCCCTGGCGCACCCATGCGCTGGCCCTGGGCGAGGTCGTGGCTGTCGTCGGTTCCCGTCGCGGCGGAAAAGCGGCGCGAACCGCCTACGAGATGGTGCGGGACACCACGGAACTCACGATGCCGACGGTTTCCGACCTGGACGAGGCGATGGTCCACGTCGTTCGGGCGGACGGCGCCTTGAGCCTGTCCGACGCGCTGTTCGTCCATTACGCGGCACGCCATGAAGACGCGACCATCCTCAGCTTTGACTCCGACTTTGACCAGACGCGTCTGATGCGCCTTCCGGCACCCCACTGACGCCTCGTGTCCGCCGCTTGGCCGGTCGCCTCGCGGCGGGGCGCGCGACTCCGTTCACGGATGACCGCCCCCGAGGCCAAGACTACGGGCCGGGAGGGAGCCAGGCGACAGGACCCTGCGCCGGGTTCAGGACGCACCTTTCGACGGTTCCGTTCTTCCCGGGGCAGCAGGGCGCGCCCCGAAGAGCCCTGGCTGGGCCGCCGCGGCGCGCGTCAGGCTCCCCCCCGGGAACCTTGGGCGACGACACCAAGGCGTGACCACCCAGGCCCCCTTCGCGCGGGCGGCGGGGCGACTAGGTCCGCACCAGCTGACCCCAATAGATCTGGTGGTAAGGGGTCTCGAGGTTTCGGACGTCCCACCAGAAGCTTCCATCCCCGGCCAGGCGCGCGCTTTCCACACTTTGCCCCTGGACCTGGTAGCATTCCACGGCCCCGTCACCAACGGAATGACACGCGCCGGCGTTGAACGAATAGCCGGCCAAGAACCAGCAGTTGACCATCGTGACGGGGCTCGTCGGCGCGACATCGACCCGCCCGGTGCCCGTGATGAACTCGGCGACGAAGTGAATCACTAGAAGCTCTTCCGAACACCCCAGCTCAGGAACGGCCGGATTGTACGTGTCTGAATACGCCTTGTGACCCGTTCCCACGCCGGTCACGACGACGGAAACCTCAGCGGCGGTTGCGGAGGGAAGGCCGAGAAGGGCCAAGGCAGAGAGCAAGACAACCGTGTGCGGGAAGTAACCGAAGGCGACGGCGGCACGATTTCGGGACGTTCGACGCGAGGCTTCACGCGATTGGGAGCGCATGCGGCCGGCCCACTCCTGCCGTCAATAATGCGTTGTGGATAGGTCCCCTAGTCATGTGCGCGGTGGCCGGGATGACCGTCGGAGGATGGGAGCGAGCGAACCTATCGCCCGGCGCGGGGCCCGCTTCACGATACCTGGACGACACCGTGCGCCCCCGGCGCACGGAATCGACCGATGCCCGAATGAGCCCAAGGGTGTCCTGTTCCATCTGGGGCTGGCGCGACCCGCATCAACCCTCCTCATCGAGTCCCATCCGGGGGCGATTGCAAGTTCCAGGCTGGCGCCAACGCCACGGCGGAGGGGGGCAAAGGCGCTGTGGCGGAGCCGATGAGGGGGATCTGGTTCGCCCTGGGCCCGTGACCGTCCCTTGGACCGGTCGAACCCACAGCCAACCAAACCTGGACGGTCGCCCGACGCGCACCGGACCCTCCGCCTCGGGTCGCCATCCCGAGCTGCCCCAAGCCCACGTTTCTTCCTTCGGCCCCGACGCCTTCATCCGGCCGGGTCTGCCATGATTTCATATGGGGGCCGCGCCTTTCGGCCGTCGGCGGTTGGGGGACATGCGGAAGTCTTCACTGTTAGGGGTTGTTGTTGGAGTCGTCGCGGGTGCGCTCCTGATCGTGTTCGGGCTCGGCGCGACCGGTTCGGGCGACGAACGGAGGACCGCCACTGCCCCCTCATCGTGGGAAGTCCCCGGGTCGCCGGCCGAGAACCTCATTCGGCCCGCCGCGGCCCCCGGTCTCGCCGCGGCCGAGGCCGGCCAGGCGCTGGCCACCCGCTTGGCCCAGGCGCAAGGGCTCGACCAGTACCTCGTTCCAATCCTCACGACGCGCGCCATCGCAATCGCCGAAGAGCACCAGACGCGACCCGGCGACCTCGCCACGGAACTCTTGGCGCTCGCGCCGCTGGCCGGTGTGGCCGTTTCGCCCACGGATGCTCTTTCCCTCCGCGCCGACGTCGCAACGCTCTCCTCCTCCCAAGCCCAGGCGCTCGCGATCCTGGCGCACGGCGTCCGCGAGGCGAACGCCCTGCGCGAGTTGGCCCTGGCCGGTCTCACGCAGGGGGAGCGCGCCGAACTGGCCTCCTTGGCCCTCCGGGCCGGCGACGCGCTCGGGGACGCACATGCCGACCCCTCGACGCAGGCGAAACCGGTGTCGCAGCTGGGAGCGCTCGAGTCGAAGGTCGACCAGGACGCTCTGGCCGCGGCCGGATTGGTCATCGGTCAATCCCTGCAAACTTCGATGGGCCTCCTCGCGGACGCCTGCGACGTCCTCAACGCCCCCATCGTGAGCACGCCCCCCGTCTCGCTGCTCGGCGGACTCATCGTCGTCGGTTCCAACGGGCCCGACGCGTACTCGGGGTTCCACATCCTCGTCCTCGAACCCGGCGGGTCGGACGCCTACGAGGACACGGCCGGCGGCGTCGCGCCGTTCGCGCCCTTTCCCGTCTCCGTCGTGCTGGACCTGGCAGGCGATGACGTGTATCATGGAACCAATGGTGCCCCGTCCTACGTCCGACAATACGTCCAGGGCGCGGCCAATCTCGGCGTCGGCGCGCTCGTCGACGTGTGCGGCGACGACCGGTACAGCTCCGCGGTCCCCTTCCCGGCCGCGGGCGACCTCTATTATGAGGTGTCCCGGGCCCAAGGGTACGGCGAGATCGGCGTGGGTCTCCTGGCGGACCTCCAAGGCGACGACCAGTACAACTCCTACAATGTCCTGGACTCGAACTCCGGCCACACCACGTACAAGGTCTCCCTGGCCCAAGGCAGCGGCCAGATGGGCGTGGGGCTCCTGGTGGACGCCTTGGGCGAAGACGCGTACAACTCGGGCAACGTCCTCGACGCCCTGCGCGGAACCGGCGACGCCTACGCCACGTATGTCGCCCAATACTGCCAAGGCTCCGCCGTGACCCGCGGAGCGGGGGTTCTCGTCGAAGGCTCCGACGAACTGGATGCTTCGGTCAACGACCTCGCGACCGCACGCACCCTGGGCAGCGACCTGTACAATTCCCACAACCGCGTGCTCTCCTGGGGTGGACTCGACGTGGGTGCCTTCGGCGGCGCCTCGACGGCCTACATGCTTCTCTGTCTGGGCGCGGCGGGCGGCGTCCCGGAGGCCCCGTCGGCCGGAGGCGAAGTTGGCCTGGAGGTCCCCGACGTGGGCGTGGGCCCCGCCCTTGGCCTCCTCGTGGAGGTCACAGGCGCGGACGCGTACAACGACGGCAACTACTACCAGGCCCGCGGGACGGGACCAGCGCCAGGCGTGTCGGAGGAATGCCGCACGTGCCACGTCGACGCCACCCAACGCGTCGTGCTGAACGAGGGCGTCGCCGGCGTCGAAACCATCGCGTCCCTCAACCATGACGGCGGACCCAGCCAACCCGGGGGATTCCCCGCCCTCGCCGCCGAACCGGCCCTGGGGTACGTCGGCGTCATGGTGGACGCCCTCGGCCACGACCGGTACAACAGCGACGTGACGCTCGTCGCGGAGGGTTACTCCTTCGCGCCTTGGCAAGACACCACGCGCTCCTACGCCACGTACGAGACCTCCAAGAGCGAGGGCTTCGGCGGCTACGATGGCGCCCTCCCCGAATGCGCGGACGGGACCGACAACGACTACGATGGCCTCGTGGACTGGGCGTCCGACCCTGACTGCGGCGGGAGCCCCCTCGGACACGAAAGCCTCCCGCAGTGCAGCAACGGCTTCGACGACGACTGGGACGGGTTCACGGACTACCCCGCCGACGCCGACTGCTCGGACCCGCAGGACACGACGGAGGGGCCCGGCATGTGCACGGACGGCTGGGACAACGATGGAGACGGCCTCACGGACTCCGCCGATCCGCGCTGCGCGTCCTCCGGCGGCGCCAGCGAGTTCGGCCCCTGCAACGATTACATGGATAATGACGGCGACGGCGGTTGGGACTGGGACGGAATCGGCGGGTACTACCCCAGCGACCCCGATTGCGGCGGCGACCCCAACGGCGACGAGGAACCTGCGGGTCCGGTTGACCCGTTGTGCGCGGCGCTCGCTGCGGCGGGCGTCAACTGCCCCACCAGCCTGGTCCGTGATACGTGCAGCGGACCCCTGACGTTCTCGGTGGGGGGACCCTTCAACCCTACCGGCGCCGTGGCGCCGCCCGGCACACGACTCGGCGACCCCATCGGGACCTGCTGGATCGGCGTGCTCGTCGACGCGGACGGAGACGACGTCCATAACTCCGCGAATCGGCTCGACGCGAAGGCGTCTGACCGCAATTATGCCTCGTACCTTGTGGACAACGACCAAGGCTCGAGCCTCGGCAGCGGGTTGGGCGTCATGGTGGACGGATTCCTGGACCTCGAGGGATCCATCAAGGCCGCGGCCCAGGGACAGACGTTCGACTTTTCCGTATCAGGCGGGACAACCGGGGCCGACACCTACAACAGCCTGAACGAGCTGACGGCCGCGGATACCCAGTGGGCCCCCGGTGCCGAGACGGCCGCCATCCGGCGCAGCCTCGGAAGCGGCAACGGAGGCTATGGCCTCTTTGCGGAGGCGACGGTGCCGGCGATTTCTGCGCAAGTGGCCACGATGTTGGCGGCGGCCGCCATTTCCTTCCCGTCGAGTGACACATACAACTCCTATAACGCGTGCGACTCGCAAGATACGACCGCCGTCTACGGAGCCGCCCTGGTGGGCGTCGGCGTCTTCGTGGAACTCCTGGGCGACGACGTGTACGACCAGGTGCCCGGGTGCGATCCTGGCGGGCACGTGGCTCTCCTGTCCTTCGGCTATGCCGCCTTCTCCGGGGACATTGCATTGTACGCGGACCTCGGCGGCACCGAGCTTTACCCCGCCCAAGCTCCGCCGGCTTCGCCGTTCTGGGGACCCCCGCCGCTTGCCAACGACGCGGTCTGGCTCGGCGGCGCCGGGCTGCTCGGCATCGGTATCGACCTCCTTTCGTCTCTCTGAGCGGACTGCGGGCGGCCCAGGCTTCGACGGTGCGCGTCACCGACTCAAGGTCATGATGGTCCATTCCGAAGGGATTATCGTTGCACGGCCAATGGTGGCCCTTCCCGAGGCCCTTGTCGGCCCCCGGGAGGCGGAGCGCGGGTCGTCGTGCAGGGCCGAGCCGAGTCGATCGGACGGGGAACCGCGCCCAATCCTAGTTCGCGCCTAAGGTGGGCCTCCGTCGGCTTGGCCGCTCTCCTTTTGCTTCAGGTCGCGCCGTTCCCGTTCGCCCCGGCGGCATCACAGTCCGCCGCAGGCACGCCCCTCCTCGCCACGCCCGCCTCCTTCCTGGCCCCGGTAGGGACGCCATCTTCCGTCTCGCAGAATGGACAGGTCCGCGGCGTCGCCGCCGCCGATTTCGACGACGACGGCCACGTCGACGTCGCCTTCGCGGAAGAGAACGAGCTCGGCCTCGGCACGCGCTACTACGTCTCCGTCATGATGGGCGACCCCGTCCGTCGCCTCGTCGGCATCCACCGCATGCCCACGCCGTTCGTGCCCGACGCGCGCGACAACCCGGTCCCGCACACGGTCATCGCCCGCGATTTCGACCGAGATGGTCACGTCGATCTCGGCGTCGTCTGGACCCGCCAACCCACATTCGCGTTCTACAAGGGCCGCGGCGACGGCACGTTCGCCGACCCCATCCGAAACGCCCTCACCGTGCCCAACGGAGCCGAAGGCCAGGCGGCCGACCTTGACGGCGACGGCAACCTCGACCTAATCGTCGCCGGAAATCCTGACTGCCAGCGCGACGAGTGCGCCGACGCCGTCGACGGCGCGTGGCGCGGCCGCATCGAGGTCCTCCGAGGCGCCGGCAACGGCCGCTTCACGACCCTCCACACCCTCCTCGCCTACCACGACGTCTCCTCGGTGAGCCTGGCCGACGTCAACGGCGACGCCAAGGTCGACCTCGTGGCCGTGAGCGTCCCGACGCGGGCCGTCGTCACGTTCCTCAACCAGGGATCGCTCAGCTTCGGCTCCGAGACGCGCAGCGACGCCAAAAGCGAACTCCTCAGCCCCTTCGTGGGCGACTTCGACGGGGACGCCAAGGCGGACATCGTCTTTGGCGCCCTCGGCTCCGTCGAATCCATCGACGTCATCGGGTTCATGAAGGGCCACGGCAACGGCACCTTCGCCGCCCCCAACGCCAATACGATCTGGGTGGCGGAGCATTTTCCAAGGAACCAGCTCGTCGAGCGTGTCCCCGTCGACCTCAACGCCGACGGCCACCTCGACGCGTTCTTCGGCCACGACGGCCGCAACCTCGTCACGGTCGCCTTCGGCGACGGTGCCGGCTCGTTCCGCCTCGCCTCCTTCGTGGCCAGCGCCGGACCCGACCATGCGGCCGACGTCCTCGACGGCCAAAAGGTCAACGCGGCCCTGGCCGCCGACTTCAACGGCGACGGGGCGCCCGACCTCCTCACCGCCTCCGAAGGCGCCAGCGGCCGCGGCGGCGGCCTCGCCATCGTCCTCAACGACGCCACCAAACCAGGCGCCTTCCGCGCCGGCACCCTCGTCAACCATGGACGGCAGGCGAGCAACGACCGTCGAGGCCTCCAGGCCGCGGACTTCAACCGCGACGGCCACCTCGACGTGGCCACCATCCGCGACCCGGTCGACGTGCTCCTGGGCAACGGCGACGGCACGTTCCAGACCGCGATTGAAGGCCACCCCCGCGTGGCCGGCCCCGGCGAGTTCTACAACACGCTGCGAACCGCCGACTTTGACAAGGACGGAAAACTCGACGTCGTCCTCCTCGCCACGGGCGGCGTCCAAGGCGGCCCCAAGCCGCGCAACCTCGTGCTGTGGGGCAAAGGCGACGGCACGTTCGAGTCCCCCATCATGCTTACCAACCACGCCGGCGAATGCGGCGGCGGAACCAACCTCGTCATCGCCGACTTCAACAACGACACCTGGCCCGACTTCGCCGTGTGGGCCTCCGAGGGCTGCGGCGGCGACAAACGACTCCTCGAGGTGTTCCTCAACGACCACGCCCGGTCGTTCACGCTCAACGCGGAGCGGATCACCATCACCGGCGTGAGCGAGTACGCCGCGGCGGCCCTCGCCGCCGGCGACGTCGACCGCGACGGCGACATCGACCTCCTCACGCACGCGGTCACAGACACGCCGCCGGCGCCCTCCAAGTTGTGGATCTTCCCCAACCGCGGCAATGGCACCTTCGGGGCCGCCACGACCGTGGCCTTCGACGCGCGCGCCGACGTCGGCGTGCTCCAAGCGCGCGACCTCGACGCGGACGGTGGCACCGACATCCTGGCCGCCGGAGGCGGCCAACTCCGCACCTATGCGGGCAACGGCGACGGGTCCTTCGCCGCGCCGCGGGTCTATGCCACCCTGGACCACGCCCATGAGGCCGCGACGGCCGACTTCAACGGGGACGGCGTGCTGGACCTCCTCCTCGTGAGCAATCCCGGCGTCGCCCTCCACCTGGGCCTGCCCAACGGCACCTTCGACCCCACGTACCAGCGGTTCGCCACCGGCTACACGGGGTTGTGGTCCGCCGTCGCCGGGGACCTCAACGAGGACGGACAACCGGACCTCTTGGCCGGCCACGGCAGCGACCACTGGTCCTACTACACGTTCCTGCCCAACGGCGTCGCCGCGCCGACCGCCGAGGCGTCCGGCGAAGACACGCTGATCCTGCCGGTCCTCCACGTCCAAGGCCACGCCGCACCCGCCCTCAACCCCGGACGCGCCTTCGAGTACCCCATCGACTTGGCCAGCGTCGGCACCACGCCCGGCCGCTTCCTGCTCGGCGTCGGCCACCACGCGGCCCTCGAATCCGTCGGCATGCGCGGCACCGGGGTCCAACTCGTGCCCCGCGACGCCGCCGCCCTCTTCTTCGGCGTCGACCTCTCCGGGATCTCGGAGACCCGACTCACCCTCACCCTCAAGGTCCGACCGGACGCCGTCGCGTTCGGCGGCGGCCAACTCGGTGGCGACAAATTGCTGCGCATCGGCGACGACGTGCCCTTGTGCGGCCTCTTCACGCTCGCCGCCCTCCCGGCCGACTGGTGGACGACGGTGGCCGGCGCTTTCTCCGGCGAACGACTCATCCTCGCCCTCATGGAGGCCTCGAAGATGCTCGAGACGCACGTCGTCACCACCTTCCTCGCCAAACCTGCTGAGCAACGAGTGGCCGAGGTCGCCCAACTCTACCAACGCAACTCGCCGCTGGCGGACGCCGGCGGCATGGTCCTCCTCATGGACGCCTGGATGGGGCCCATCGAGACGTGGCGCGACGACTACCTGGGACGGGAACCCGCCCCCGCCGCCCGCCACGAGGACGCCGGCCGTGCGCTCGGGACGGACGACCCGCCCACAGGACTCCTCGAGACGCTGCGCCAAACGCTCGAGAACACCGGTTACACGGTGGTCGGCACCGGCCAGCTCATGGTGAATTCGGTCAGCGACCCGCTGGGCGAAGCGAAGACCTTCTGTTACAATGCCGCCGACGGCCTCAAGGCCCTCACCAAGCACGGCGTCAAGGTCGCGACCTTCGGCCACGTCATCATGGATATCGGCGGCGCCGAATACCTCATGACCGACATCGAGGCGACGACCAACACGGTCGTCCTCACTGGGACGGTCCTCCTCCCCGTCGCACATGCCGCCAAGGCCGGCGGCGGATTCATCGCCTTGGCGCGCAACGCCCAGTTCTTCAAATCGGCGCCGCCCTTCATGGGTTGGGGCATCGAGACCGTCACCAAGTGCGGCGCCTTCGGCAACCTCCTCAAGATCGCCTTCCACCCCAAGTTCGGTTGGTACATCGGCGCCGGCTTCATCCCTGCTATTCAAAACGCCGTCGCGGGGAAACCCATCCACCCCGGCGTCTGGCACCTCTACTTCTGGCCCGAGATCCGCCTCGTCATCCTGCGAGCGGCGCAACAAGGCGGGAACCTCGTGCCGCGCGCCATCGAATTCCCCACGTTGCCCCCCGCCGCCTACCAACCCACCGCGCTCGCGTTCGATCGTTGGCTCTCCGACATGTTCGGCTCCGCCCCCGAGCCTCCGAGCTGCCCCACGTGCAGCAACCCGCCGCTCACGGCGTCCGTCGACCCCAACCACCTCTACGCTGTCCCCGAGCGGTTCCTGGCGCCGGGCCAGCAGGTCGAATTCGTGGCCGCCTTCGAGAACCTGGCCAACGCCACCGCGAACGCCATCGACGTCCGCGTCGAGGCGACCTTCGGCCAAGCCTTCGACCTCGACACCATGGAACTGGTCGCCGTCTCCCACCCTGACGCGCTCACCGATGCGCGCGTCGACCCCGCCGCGCACAATGCGACCTGGACCTTCACGAACATCCGCCTCCCCCCCAACCAGGCGCCGCCGGCCGGCGAGGGATGGGTCAAGTTCCGCCTGAACCTCAAGGAAGCAGCGGCCGACGGGACGCGTGCGGAGAGCTGGGCCGACGTCCATTTCGATTTCAACCCGCCCCTGCGCACGAACGTCGTCGAACACCAGGTCGACCTGATCCCGCCCGCGAGCCGCGCCGTCCTCGATTCCCGCGACGGCGACGTGGCGCGGTTCACGGTCGACGCCGAGGATGCCACATCCGGCGTCGCCGCGATTCTTCTCTACGTGACGCACGAGGACGGAACGACGGACTACGTCGAGGTCGTCGACGGCAAGGCGATTGTGGCCCTGCGTCCCGGCCAACGTTCCAACATC
>CAYVGY010000047.1:12671-18784 GCA_964451065.1 uncultured Halobacteriales archaeon | reverse complement strand
TAAGAGGATTTCAGCGGCAGCTTTTGAAGGCCGGGCGGAAAACCTACATGCTAGCGCCGGCGCTGGGCCGCGACGAGGCCCAAGACCGCGAACAGGACGGCGGCGTCCACCCACGGCAGGTCCTCGCCCGGTTCCGCCGGAAGCTCGGCGGCGAGGACTTGGACCCGGTGGGTGCGGGTCTGGCTGGTCCCGATCAGCATCACGGGGTAGCTCACCGTCGCCGTGGCGTCCGGCGCCGCGCCCCCGAAGGTTACGGTGGCTTGACCGCCAGGGAGGATGAGGGGAACCACGAATTCTTGGTCGCCCAGCCTCACGGTCACGTTGGTCGCGTTGCCCCAGCCGACGTTCTCCAACGCCAGCCCGCCCTCGATCGACGTTGGCTCGACCCACGCGCCCATGAACTGGACGTTCTTCACCATGAAGTCCAGCCCATTGAGCTGGTTCCTGATCACATCCGGGATGGCTTCGCCATACGCGGGCAGGAACTGGTCCTCGTGAACCTCATACGTGAAGGTGGGGATGCCGAAGGTCCCATACCCGAAATCGTCCGTGGCGCCCGCGGCAAGGTAGAGTTCTGCGCCCTGCATCGCGTCGATGGCGCCCTTCGTGGCTTCCTCGAAGGGTTTCTCCAGGCCGACGAAGAAGGCGTCGTCGGGGCTCTTGTCATGGGTCCAGCCCCAGGGCCAGTAGAACTCGGCCACGCCGGTGTGCGTCGTGATCCAGAGATCCGGCATGAGGGACTCCCCGAACGCGGCGTTCGCGGTAGACTCGGGCTCCGAGAGAGGGCTCGGTCCGCGGTACGTGAAGTCGGCGATGCTTCCGCTCGAACCGGGGCCGCCCCATTGGAAGGGGTAGTTCCGGTTGAGGTCGACGAGCCGGCCGTTCTTGCGCGTGTCGAGCGAGTTGCCCTCGGGGTTGACGAGCGGCACCGTCCAAACTTCGGCCCGGGCGAGGAACGCCAACGTGTCCGCGTCGCCGGCCGCGGCCTTGGCGAGCATCTCCTCCAAGTAGTACATGAGGAGGTCCGTGCCCAGGAACTCGTTGCCGTGGTGGGAGCCATCCAGATAGACGCGCAACTTATGCCCCGTCGAGAGGTCGGCCGCGTCGTACGCGACGCGCTCGTCGGTGATCCGCGCCGAATGCAACACGAAGCCCTGGGTCGTCGTCCCGATGGTTCCGTGGTCGACGAAGCCAGGGTAGGTGGCCTCCCATCGCTCGATGGCGAGCATGAGGTCGGGGTACCGGTACACGAGGTAGGGCTGGTCGAGGACGCCGAGCGCTGCGGCTTGGCGGAGACGCGCGGAGCCGTCATTTGTGCCCGGATGGTCGGCCGCCACCGTGGGAAGAAGGAGCCCCAAGACCACGGTCACAAGGAACGCGGACCGTGCCACTACCGCCACGAACACGCCGGAGACTCGGGACGGCCCAAGATAAACCTTTGGGGGGTTTTGACCCACCAATGCAAGAACGTTGATAACCCTGCGCGGCGGACTCCCTCCGTCGAGCCTGCATCAGGCCATTCGACCAGAATGGCTATATGTGCCAGGTCCGGACATGGACACGGTCCCCGCATGGCGACAAGCCCGCGCTCCTGGCTCATCTTGGCCCTCGTCGGCCTCTTCTTGTTGGCTCCGCTCGCGGCCGTCGGCGTGCTTGTGCCAGGCGCCGTCCCTGCGCCCGCCGAGTCCCCGCAGCCGGGGACTGAGTCAGCCGCTCGTCCTCTCCATGAGGACGCCCTATTCGACGCGCGCGTCCAGGCGGGCGGCGAAAACGGTCACGACGATGGACCTCCTTCCGCGTCGCTGAACTCGCTGAAACGTTTGACGATGGAGGTCCCGGGGAACTCCAACGTCACTATCGTGCTTAGCTCCTACGCGGAGGACCGGTGGGTGGGCTCCGTCGGCGGTGAGCCCCTCGCCCAAGAGTTCAGGCTCGACGCGCTGGCGGACGTCGACGCGTCGGCTTCCCCGGTAACGCAGCCGGTCGGCGACCCCGCCCCAGCCGACGAAAACTCGCCTCCCGTCACCCCGCCGAAGGAACCAAGCCAAAGCATGCTGGTGCTTCTGGCGGCCTCCCAAAACAGCCTCGCCCTCTTCGGCCTCGCCCAGCACCCCGGCCTCGCCCATGGACCCGCCGACCCTTACGCATCGCTCTCGCTCCGCCTGTCGGCGGCCGCGGACGCCGTCGTGCCCGCCGAAAGCGTCCTGGCATCGCCCGCCCACGGATGGATCCTACAGGCCATGTGGACGGTGACGCTTGCCGCCGTGGGCTGGGCCCTTGCGCGCGCCGTGGGCGCGCCCGCCTTCGCGGCGTTCCTCTTCTCGCGCTTCAGCCGCGACGACGTCCTCGGCAATGACCGCCGGTCGCAGCTCTACGAGGCCGTCCGCGCCAACCCGGGCATCCCGTTTGGCGCCCTCTGCGAACAACTCGGGCTCGCCCACGGGGTGGTCCAACACCACCTGCGGCTCCTCGAGCAACACGAACTCGTGCGGCGCCTGCGGGATGGGCGCACGACGCGGTTCTACCCGAAGGGGCCCAAGTTCGACCCGCCCGCCGCGCTGGCGGCGCCTCGCCGCGAGATCCTTGACGCGCTGGCCCGCGAGCCAGGCCTCACGACGCCCCAGCTTGCCACCAGGCTCGGTCAGCGCGTCCAATCGACCTGGGAGCATGTCCAGCGGCTGCGCGGGGCCGGCCTTGTCAGCCCCCAGCGACGCGGAAAGGCGTTCGCTTGGACGTTGACGGCCTGATCCTCGCTGGCGTTCCAAGAATCACAAAGAACGCTTATGTGGTCACCCGGGCCCACAGACAGGCTGCGGGTGCGTGTGGTATGCGTCGACTTGGTTGGTTCGTTGCGGCGTTAATGGCCGTCTCCGCCCCGGCCGGTGTGCTTGCGTCGGAGGAGACCGAGCACGGGAATCCTCTTCAGAATTCCATTCTCGAGCACTCGCTTGGGGTCGCCTCTCCCAGTCCGTGGCCCCTCGCCGAATTCTTGAAACACTCCCATCCCCGCGACCCCGCAACGTACGCGGATGCCTTCGTTGGGTTCGTCCAGGCCGAGACGGCCGCGCGGACGGAATCCGAGGGCCCCTCCTCGGCCAACGAAGTCGATGCGAAAACGATCCACTCGTACATGGCTCGAGGCGATTGGAACGGCGACGCCGCGCAGGACCCCGTCCTCCTGGAATTCGCCATCGGGGCCCAGGCCTACCAGCTGGTCGCCCGCGACCACCAGGTGGGCGCGGAAATCTGGAATGTGTCACTGCCTCTCACCCTCATGCCCGCCCTCATGGTGCTCGAACAGCCTGCAGCCGCGAACGTCGACGACGTCCTCCTCGGATCCTTTACCATTGGGCAGGAGGCGGACGTCGCCTGCACCCCCGAGGACGTCGCGGCCACGGCGGCAGCCTGCGTCGCCGTCGTGCGCTGGCCCTTCGAATGGAACCTCCGAGCACTCGATGGAGCCTCGGGGCCCGAGCGTTGGAACAGGAGCTACCCGGGCGAGACACGCTTCGTCTACGGAGAAGCCATCACGCCCCAACGAAATCCGGACCACGCCGGTGTCCATTACTGGGTCCGCAACGCATTCGTGGCGCCGCTTCCGACCTCGGACCACAACGGCGACGGCGCCTCCGACGTGGTGCTTCAAGCCTACGACTTCTACGGCTCCTCGCACGCGACCTACGCGTCCTACTACGACCCCTCCCGACAAGGGGGGCTCGGCGCCGGCGGCATCGTCGACGTCGATCTTGCGGCGACGACCACGCGCGCCGAACTGGTCGATGGTCGGACCGGCGCAGCGCTCCTGTCGCGCGAGGAAGTGTCGGCCCCGGGAGCCTTCGGCGCCGCCCTCGTGCCCGTCGGCGACGCCGTCGGGACGGCGCAGCACGATCTTCTTTGGGGCAGCATCCGCCACGTCGAGCCGCCGTTCGCTTGCGCGGGTGCCAACGTCCTGCCCCTTCCGGCCTGCGAAGTGCCCCCTCGGTCCCTAGTCGACTTGGAGATGATCGACGGCGCGAACCTCTCCACAGCTTGGCGGCGGACCGTCTCCGAAGAGGGCCGCGACGCCGCCGGCGTCGACGCGTGGAAGCGCGACCTTGACGGGGACGGCCGCGCCGACCTCGTCCTGCGCGGCTTCAACGGCTACTACCCCGTCCATTTCCGTCTGAGCATCAGCGGCGCCGATGGCCACGAGCTGTGGCGGCGCGACGCCCACAAAGCCGACTATGCGGTCCTGGGCCCCGTGGGCGGCGGCCCCGGCGACGATGTGCTCGAATTCCGAGACCGCACCGACAATTTCGATCCCTGGACAACCACATTCTGGATGGAACGGTACGACGGCGCGGATGGCGCGTTTCTCCTCTCGACCAGCCAGCAATTCGTTCACGAAACCGCCGCGTTTGCCTACCTTGTCCGGGGTCCCGTGGGGGATTTGGACCGTGATGGTGTCGAAGAGGTCGCCCTCGAATGGAACTGGGCCATTTTCGGGCCGTCGATGGTCGAATTCGAGAGCACGATCCACATCGAATCCGGGCGCACGGGAGCCCCGCTCCGGTCGCTTGAGTCGCCGGGCTACGCCGTCCTCATTCCGTTTGGCGACCTCGTCGGCCAACCCGGCGACGACTTGCTGCTTCTGGCGGCCACGAACCTTTCCCCCGCCGGGCGGGACCGTACCCTGGCCGCCTTCGATGGGGCCGCGGACGTCCCGGTTTGGAGTCGAACGGACGCCGACCGGACCGCGGTGTCCGTCCTTCCCGCGTGGCCGGTCCGGCTGGCGGACGGCCCCGACGCGTCGGACCCCCTGGAAGTCGTGCTCGAATACCAATCCGGCGATGCGTGGTGGTCCCACGCAGCGCTCGTCGGCGGGGTCGACGGCGTCGAGGCCTGGCGCGTCGGCGACGGGCCCGCCCCCTAGGGGCCCCCAACCTTTACAAACGCGGGGCAACTTGCCCGCGAAGATGCCCTTGGCCGTGGCCGCCCAACGCCTCTCCGCCGCGGACCTGGCCCGGGTCGCGCGCAAGATCCGCGTCGACTCCCTCCGCACGACCTACGCGGCCAACTCCGGCCATCCGGGCGGCTCCATGAGCGAGGCCGAGATCCTTTCCGTCCTGTACTTCGGCGGCGTTCTTCGCGTCGACCCCGCGAACCCCAAGGACCCCGCCCGCGACCGTTTCATCCTGAGCAAGGGCCACTGCTGCCCCGGCCTTTACAGCGTCTTGGCGCAACGGGGCTTCTTCCCTGCGAGCGAACTCGAGGGGTTCCGCAAGATCAACCGCATGCTCCAAGGCCACGCCGACATCAAGGTCCCCGGGGTCGAGATGAGCGCCGGCAGCCTCGGCATGGGCCTCGGCTTCGGCAACGGCGTCGCCCTCGCGGCGCGCATGGACGGCGCCTCCTACCGCACCTACGTCCTCCTCGGCGACGGCGAATGCCAAGAGGGCAACATCTGGGAAAGCGCGATGACGAGCGCGCACCGCAAGCTCGACAACCTTTGCGCCATCATCGACTACAACAAGATCCAGATCGAGGGCTTCGTCAACGAAATCAAGAACCTCGAGCCGTTGGACGAACGGTTCCGCTCTTTCGGCTGGCACGTCGTCGAAGTCGACGGCCACGACGTAGAGGACCTCGGCCGGGCGTTCCAGGCGGCGGCCCAGACCGCCGGGAAACCCACCCTCGTCCTCGCCCACACCGTGAAAGGCAAAGGCGTGAGCTTCACCGAGAACAAGAACGAGTACCACGGCCGCGCCCTCACGGCGGACGAGATGAAGCGCGCCATGACCGAACTCGGGGAGGCGTGGCCTTGACCCACGAATTGCCGACGTTCCAGAAGGGCAAGGCGTACCCAACGCGCGACGGGTACGGGCGCGGCCTCGCGATCGAAGGCGCGCGCAACCGCCGCGTCGTCGCGTTGGACGCCGACCTCTCCGAGTCCACGCGGAGCCTCTGGTTCGGCCGCGACCACCCCGACCGGTTCTTCAACATGGGCATCAGCGAGCAGGACATGGTCGTGACGGCGGCCGGCCTCGCGAGCACCGGCAAGGTGGCGTTCTGCTCTACGTTCGCCATCTTCCTGGAGCGGGCCTTCGAACAGGTCCGCAACGCGGTGGCCCGAC
>CAYVGY010000047.1:0-12661 GCA_964451065.1 uncultured Halobacteriales archaeon | reverse complement strand
AGCTCGCGGGGAGCCACGGTGGCCTCATGACGGGTGAAGACGGATCGAGCGCGCAATGCATCGAGGACGTCTCCGTTTACCGAACGCTCCCCAACTTCGCCGTCTGCGTGCCGGCCGACGCCGTGGAGGCGGAGCAGGCGGTGTACGCGATGGCCGCCCGGGACGGACCCGCCTACGTGCGGCTCACGCGGGCCAAGGTCAACACGATCCACGAGGAAGCCCACGCGTTCGCGTTCGGGAAAGGCGAAACCGTTCGTGGGGGTCGCGACGTGACCGTCGCCTCGTGCGGCGCCGTGCTCCACGAGTGCCTCGGGGCGGCGGAACTGCTGGCCAAGGACGGCGTCGACATCGAAGTCCTCAACCTCGCGAGCATCAAGCCTTTGGATCGCGAACTCTTGGTGGCGAGCGCCCGCAAGACGGGCCTCGTCGTGACCGTGGAGGATCACAACGTGATCGGCGGCTTGGGAAGCGCCGTCGCGGAGACGCTCAGCGACGAGGCCCCGACGCCGCTCGTTCGGGTGGGGGCCCAGGACCGGTTCGGAGAATCCGGCACGCCGAAGGAACTCTACGACAAGTACGGCCTCAGCGCCGCACCCGTGGCGGCCACGATCAAGAACGCGTTGCGGCGCAAGCGGTGAGCATGGCGCTCGATTTCTGGCTCCGGATGGTCGAAGCTGGCCTGCGACTGCGCGGCATCCGGCGCCACTCCGTCGAACTTCCGGGCGGCCAGCACGTGTCCTACCTAGAGGGGGGTCGGAAGAAGCCGGGTCCCGTCTTCGTCTTCGTCCACGGCCTGGGGTCCTCCAATCTCGCGTTCATCCGAGCCCTCAAGCCCTTGGCCCGCCGGCACCGCGTGGTTGCCCTCGACCTTCCAGGCTACGGAAAATCGCCGCTCGTCGAGGGCCACCCCGGCCTTACGTTGCCGCAACTCGCGGAGGCCGTGGCGGCATTCCTCGCAAGCAGCCTCTTCGGCGGCAAGGTCGTCCTCGTCGGCCAATCGCTGGGCGGATGGATCGGCGTCAAGACGGCTCGCCTCCGCCCGGACAAGGTCGACCAACTCGTGCTCGTGAACAGCGCCGGCATCCTGTTCGACGGAATCGAGGAACTCCGCAAGGCCCTGAGCCCCACGACGCGGGACGAGGTGAAGGCGTTCTGGAAGAGGATCTGGTACCGCGTCCCATGGTACTACAAGCCGTTTTGGCGCGCGTCGGCGGAACATCTCCAGGCGCCCGCCGTGCGGACCCTGCTGGACGACCTGCGCGAGGAACACTTCATCAACCAGGACCTTCCGAAACTCGAGGTCCCCGTCACCATCGTCTGGGGCCGCGGCGACCAGCTGCTCCCCGCGCACAACGTCGATGCGCTCGTCCAGGGGCTCGCGTCGACGCGCGTTTTCTGGGTCGCCAAGTGCGGCCACATCCCGCCGCTTGAACAACCGCGGACCTTCCTTCGCATCCTGGAGGGCGTCGCGAACGCCCCACCGGAGGCTCGGCCCGCAGCGCCGGTCCAAGCGCAAGGACGCCGCCTCGCGGTCGTCGGCGCGGCCGGCTAATCCAGCAGACGGACCCCGTCTCCCGTACGGGCGAGCCCCTCTTGGAGAACGCGGGCATACCATCCTCGCCGTCGCAGCGTCGCTTTCAGGAATCGAGGGCCCTTCTCTGGTCCCACGTAAGGCAAGAGGTAGAGGTTCGTGCAGGGTTCGCATGCTTTCGACACTTGGAGTTCGATCCCGGCTGCAATCGCGACGCGGTGGCCGGGCCGGAATGCGTCATAGGGGATGCCGGTGGTGGTGATGTTCTCACCGAGGTCGCAGGCCCGCACCGGCCAACCTTCGTCGTTGAGTTGGCGAATCGTCTCCAGCGGGTAGAGCAAGATGGCCATGTCGGGGTCGTCGTGCTTCTTCTCATGGCGGTAACGGTTGAAGTCTCCGTCGAGGCCGGCGAGGGTGATGCGCGCCCGCTCCACGGGTGACTTGGGTAGCCCGTGTTGGCCGGGGGTCTCGGGGCGGAGGCTGAGCTGGTGCACGGTTCCCGTTTCGAGGTCCAATGCGGTACCATCCCCGATGTCGTATAGGAGGATTGCTCCGTCATCCGCCATTCATTTGTGAGGCTGTGATGGCATACGATCGGCCGAGATGATGGGCGAGGCTGTTGGCGTAGTAGCGCAGGTAGTTGGCGCGTTCTTCGCGCACCGACCACGCGTGACCCTGGCGTCGCAGAACTTTATTTCTTCGAAGGACGTCCGTGGCGAAGCGGACCAACGCTTCGGCTTCTTCTTGGCGGACGAGGGCGCGCTCCACGTCATCGAGTTCCCGAGGCCTTTCTTCCTCGTGTTGCTGGATCTCCGAGAGTGCACGCCGGAATCTCTGGAATTCGCGCCCCACGACGACGCGCACGCCCTGCGTCTCCAGTTCCGCGCGCACCTTGCTGGCCATCCCGACGAGTTCCGTCATGGAGTAAGTCGGGCGTGGGTCGTCCAGGAGCGCCACGCTCAGGAGCGTCGCGGGCGTCGCGGGGACCGCCGTGCCGATGCGACGGAGGACCTCTTCGGCGAATTCCTTGATGTGGGGCTTGCGGTCCTCGTACGAAAGCTTCTCGATTTCGACCCCACGTTTCTTCATCCAGCCCTTGAGGACGATGGGCTCGCCGAAACTCACGCTTGCGTAGCCGCGCAGCTTGAGGCGGCCCGTGGCGTACCGGACGCCATTGACGACCAGGACGCCCACGACGATGAACGGTGACGTAACGATCGATTGGAACTTCTTCCAGAAACCCTTCTTGGCGGGGCGGCCCTCGGACTCTGCCACGAGGTTGTAGTCTTCGAGGACCCAGTCGTAGTTCACGCCGACCGGGACGAACACGAGGTCGCGGTGGAAGTCGGGATCGGCCTCCACGCCGGCCAGGAACTGGATGAGGCCGTACTTGGGAGGAAGGAGCCGGCCGTCCCGCGTGATCTGGCCCTCCGGGAAGATGGCCTGGACCACGCCGTGCTTGGCCTGGAGCTGGACGTAGCGTTCCAGCACCTTGTGGTAGAGGTCCTCCTTGAAGCCGCGCCGGACAACGTAGCTCCCGAAACTCTTGAAGAGATGCTCGAGCGGCCACACACGGACCCACTCCCCCATTGCATAAGAGACGCTCGCGCGCCCGGCCAGGATGTAGGCGAGGAGCACGAAGTCGACGTTGCTTCGGTGGTTCATGACGTAGACCGGGCTGCCTTCGCGCGGCAACGTCTCCAGGACACGGCGCCGTTCTTGGTCGACGACGGGGTCATAGAGGAGGCGGATGAAGGACCGGGCGATGGCGTAGCCGAACTTGTAGTACGAGAGGAGGCTGAAGTTGGGGACAATCTCGTCGATGTAGCCCTCGACGCGGCGCCGCACGTCCTCGATGCTCTGCTTTTCGCGCGCCGCGAATTCGAGAATCTTGGCGTTGATTTCCGAATCGGCAAGAAGAGTCTGCTTGATGACGAGCTTGTTTGTGAACTTGAAGTGCTGGGCGTAGAGGTCGGAGGGCGACAGCATCCGTCGAAGGTCGCGCTCGAAGCGGCGACGTACGGCGCGCTTGACGATGGCCCGCAGGATCTCGTAGACGAGGATAGCGCCGAGGGCGACGCCCACGTAGCTGAGGACCGTCCAAACCGTGACCACGGCGTTCTCATGGCCAAAGCACGTGGCGCAATATGAAGCCCGAACCCCGCGCGCTGGGAAAGGGTTTAGATAGGGCTGTAGGCGGTGGTCGAGGCGTGTCCTCGGGCGTGGCGGCGCTGGCGCGTCGGTCGACGCGCATCCTTGCGGCCTCGCTCGTCGTCTCCTGGATCGGCATCCAGGTGACCGCCGCGCTCTCGGGCATCGTCGTCCTTGACCTCACGGGCGACTTGTCGCTTGTCGGGTTGCCGTTCGTCTTCTTTTCCGTCGGGAGCGCCCTCGCCGCGATTCCCGCCGGGCACGCCATGGATCGATGGGGCCGCCGACCCGTCCTGGTCGTCGGGCACAGCGTCGCCGCCCTCGGCCAAGTCGTCTCCGTCGCCTCCATCATCCTGGAATCCTTCCAGCTCTTCCTCGTCGGCAACGCCATCCTCGCCGCCGGCTTTGCCGCCATTTTCCTGACGCGCATCATCGCCGCCGAGTTGTTCCCGAAGGCGCGGCGCGGCCGTGGCCTCGCCCTCGTCGTTTTCTCCGGCAGCATGGGCGCCGTGCTCGCCATCCCCCTCCTGACCGGGGCCAAGTACGCCGCTGAACTCCTCGGCCGCAGCGAACTGCTGCTCGCCTGGAGCGTCCTACCGCTCCTCGCGTTGGTCGCTGCATTCATCGTTTCCCGGCTCGACCCCGACCCCAAAGTCATCGCGACGCAGATTCAGGCCCTCGATGCCGAGCGCGACCCATCGGCCACGGCCGTCGTCGCGGCGCGCACGGACCGCGGCGCCATCCTCGCCGTCGGCCTCGTCCTCATGCTGGCCCAAGGGACCATGGTGGGCGTCATGTCCATCGCGAGCGCGTCGCTCAAGCACGACGGATTCCCCACGGACCTCGTGGGGGCCACGATGACCGGGCACCTGTTGGGCATGTACCTCCTCACGCCCTGGATCGGCATGGCGGGCGACCGTTGGGGCCGGCGGCCGCTCCTCTTCGTGAGCGCCCTCGTCCTGGCCGCATCGACCTTGGCCCTCACCGCCTACCCGACCGGCCACGTCTTGGCCGTCTGTCTTTTTGGCATCGGCGTCGGTTGGAGCTTCTCGTTCATCGGCGTGACCACCATGTTGGCCGACCTCACGACCGTGGCGCGCCGAGGGCGCATCACGGGCATGGTGGACATGGCCTCGTCCACGACGGCCGCGCTGGCCGCCGTCGGTGGGGGCTGGGCGCTCTCGCAGGGCGGCCTGCGATGGGTCGGCGCGTTCGGCCTCGCGTTGTCGGGCGGGATTCTACTCGCAACGCTCTTCGTCGTGTTCCGAAGGACATCGACGGTGCCCGTGCCGACTTCGGCGGGCGGGTCTTGATCAGTCCAACAGTCGGCTGAGGAACTCCTGCGCCGGTTTGTAGCCGGGAGAAATTTTCAACGACCGCTCGAACTCGGCCTTGGCCTCGGTCGGCTGGCCCAAGGCGAGCAGCGCGCGACCCTTGTTGCAATGGGCGAAATGGGGGGCTTCGTAGCGGGTGGCGTTGAGGGCGCGGTCGAACCAGGGCAGCGCTTGCTCGGGCTGCCCAAGCTGGAGGTAGTAGGCTCCGAGGTCGTTGTACGGGTTGCCAAAGGACGGGTCGACGCGGATCGCTTCTTGGCATTCGTGGATGGCGGCGGGGATGTCGCCCGTGAAGCTGAGGGCCCAGGCAAGGAAGGTGTGCGCCTCGGAGGTCGGCGCGGCGTCGATGGAGGCGCGGTACAGCTCGATGGCGTCGACGAGGTCGGCGCTGAACTGGTGGATGTAGGCTAGGAGGAACCAGTCGCGGGCGGCGGCAAGGTCTCGCTCGTCGGCGTGGACGGCGGGGGCCCACGTCGCGTGGACCGCGTCGAGGAAGACGCGATCTTGCGGCGTCCGGGGCTTTCCCTCCAGGGCTCGGCGGCAGAATCCTTCGACGACGAGCGCGTGCCGGATGGGACGGGGCGGGTCCTCGCCGGGCCGCAACGCCAGCTTCTCGAGGCGCAACGTCGCGTCGCTCTCGTCGGCGCGCACACGCTTGAGGAGTCCTTCGTCATGCGGTTCGAAGCTGGCGTGCAGGGCGAAGCCGCCTTCCGCCAACGGAACCATACGCGGTGCGGGCGCGATTTCGAGGCTCCGGTCGGCGACCGTGTGGCGAAGGGGATCGAAGATCTGCGCGCCTAGCGCTTCGATGATTGCGGCAAGGAGGCGAGGTCGGGGCACTGGGAGTGCGACACTGTGGCCGGATTGGAGTTCTAGGAGTTCTACCAGAAGGACGCTCATTCGGGGGCTGGGTTCGAGGAAGCCCCGCCTGTCGCGCCACGGGACGTAGTATTGGCTTCGCCGTCCCGGCATGTCGGGCAGGAGCGCGGTCCACGGTAGGTCCTCGAGTGCGTGCTCGACGGTGGTTGAGCGGAGCACGCCCCAGCGCCGAAGGCTGGCCAGGAAGGTGGGCGGGGGGTCCACGACGGTCTGAGCGTACACACGCTATCTTTCCTTTGGGGTGGCGGCCCCGGACTCCGCGGGGGCGGCGATTCGCAAGGCTGCCAGGCGAAAAGACATGCCGCGACTGATTGGGAAAGCCTGGAAGGCATCACCGGCAAGCGCCCGGGCCGGAATAGAAGCCCTCCTCGGTGCCTTTGGCGAGGCCTCAAAGCGAGCTGGTTGGACTAATTTTCACACCCTATCTACGACGATATCAGGGGGCCGTATCCGAAAAGGGAAATCAGCAGCCTTGCGGCGATTGCCAGGCCAAGGGCCCAGGAAAAGTTGGCCAGGGTCCCAAGCACGAAATAGGAGGACTTGGGTGCCTCGTGCTGAGCACGCACGATGGTCTTGGCGGTGAAAATGATGGCAAGCGCGGCATAGGCGCCAACCAAGACTAGGCTTACGACGAGGAAATCCTCTAACTTCCCAATCATTCGTCCAGGGTTTTTTTCGCCGGCGGGGATGGACTGCCCGGCCGACTTGAGGGCGAACCGAACGAAGGGCCCGCTCCCCAGGATAGCGAATAGGTACGCGAGTGCCCAGATTGCGAAGGGTTCGAAATCCAGGTCCTACGCCTCCCGCAGGGCCCTCATCGTTTCGGCAAGAAGGTGGTTCTCGGCTATGAACATGAAGGTGGGGCGGAGAGGGGAAAGAGCAAGGCTAACCGTCGGCTGGGTGATTCCAAATTCTTGGGCGACCTTTTCCTGCAATCCCATCAGGCGGTACGCTCGGAAGAGCTCAAGTTGGCGTGGCGTCCAATTGAGCCAATGAAAATAGACAAGATTCGCGATGATCATCAGAATATCGTCGCGGTCAGGGTCTCTTGCAACGCGGTACGAGATAAGCCTGTCCTGCGAGTCGGCCTCCGTGAGCAGTCTGGCGGCGACGTGGAAGGCAGGTCCGTCATAATCGCTTACGTTGGTCTTGGCCTTGCCAGGTACGACGTCGAGTTGGCCTCGCACGACTGCAAACCGGGCCGCGGCAGGATGTAGCGCTTGACAGAGGTGGAGAAGAATCCTGGACGGATTGGCATCGGCTCGGAGAATGCCCGCAAATTCATCCACCCCCTTTTGCATCCTGAAGTCGGCGACCAGGTGACCCTTGGCTGCCGCGTTGATTTCACGCAGGGCGTTCCTGAACTTGAGCGAGACTAGTTGGCGATTCGGAAGGGCGCGGGAACCTTTGATGTCGCCTAAAACTACGATTCCTTCCATAGCGTAATTCGCCTATATTCTAATATATAGATAAAAATACCTATTTTTGTTGAAGGCCTAACCGGAGCCGTTCGACACGCGAATCTTGCAAGCTTCCCAAAGGCGGGATGTCCGACGGCGGTGAAAGTTACGCGTCGGGCCGCATGAACTCGTTCTCGCCGAGCAACCGTTGTTCGAGGTGCGAAACAACCTCATTGAACGACTCGGACTCGAGGAGCATCTGCTTCTCCGCGAGGTCGAGCGGGAGCCGGAAGGCGATTGAATTAACAAGTTGCCGAGGCGTGAGGTCCGCGGCCAGCGGCGGAGCGCGAAGTTCGCCGCCAAGCGCCCCCGCGACGACGCGCATTCGTTCCAAGTATTCGCGGAACCGCTCGGCGAGCGCATCCGCCGCCGCGGTCTCGCCTCGGTCGTGTGCCGGTTCGGGGAGGACTTCGACGGAGCCGGTGAGGTAAGGTTTGTCGTGATGGAGTTCCTGGATGCGGAACCTTTGCGTGCCGCGGCATAGCAAGAAGAGTTGGTCGCCGTGGTGGTCCACGGCTTCGATCTCGGCCAAGGTCCCCACGTCGAACGGGACGGCCGTCTCGCCGACCTCCGATCCTTCCTTGATGAGCACGATGCCGAACCGTGCGCCGGCCTTGAGCGCGTCTTGGTAAAGAACCTTGTACCGCTCCTCGAAGATCCGCAGCGGAAGGCGAGAACCCGGGAAGAGGACGGCGTTGAGGGGGAACAGCGGCACGCGTTCAAGCGTGGGAGTCTTCACTTTGCGGGCTCCCGGGGGCGGGAGAACCCGGGGAGCGTCTTCCTTGCGTTGCCGCGGGTCTGGTACTCTTTGATGCCTTCCTTGAGCGCGACGAGGCCGAGGTCGCCGCACTTGACGCGCGCGGGACGCAGCGTGATGCCGATGAGTCCCTGGACGTGCTGGACGTTGAGCTTGAGGATGTCGTCAACGGTCTTGCCGACGATGTCCTCGTAGAGGATGGAGGCGGAGGCTTGGCTGATGGCGCAGCCTTTGCCGCGGAACCGGATCTCCTTGAGGCGGCCCTCCTTGTCGATGCGGGCGGTCACGTGGACCATGTCGCCGCAGGTGGGGTTGTCGCCGTCGTGGCTCACGTCGGCGGGGCTGAGTTCGCCGGCGTTGCGGGGGTTCTTGTAATGGTCGAGGAGCATCTCGCGGTAGAGGTCGGCTCCGAGTTCTTCCAGGTCTTCCTTCGTCAACGCGCGCGCACCTCGGCTTTCTTTCCTTGGAACAGGGTCTTGATCTTCTGGAGGGCGGTCACGAGGACGTCGACCTCCTTCTCTGTGTTGTACATGTAGAAGCTGGCACGCGCCGTGGACATGACGTCGAGCAGGAGGGCCAGCGGCTGCGCGCAGTGGTGGCCGGCGCGCACCGCGATGCCTTGGCGGTCGAGGAGGTCGCTCACGTCGTGCGCGTGGATGTCGCCGAACGTGAACGCGATGACGCCGCCGCGGTCCTCGGCCTTGGGGGGGCCGTAGATGGTGATGCCGGGGATCTCCTTCATGCGTTTCATGGCGATCCGGGTGAGTGCGACTTCGTGGTCCCGGATGCCGTCCATGCCTAGGCTTTCAAGATAGTCGACGGCGGCCCCAAGCCCGATGCCGGGGCCGATGATGGGGGTGCCGGCCTCGAACTTCCAGGGGAGTTCTTTCCACTTGGATTCTTCGAAGGTGACGCGGGTGATCATCTCGCCGCCGTAGCGGTACGGGTGCATGGCTTCGAGGATCTCTTGCTTGCCGTAAAGGACGCCGATGCCGGTCGGGCCGCACATCTTGTGGCCCGAGAAAGCGAGGAGGTCGCAGTCCCAGGCGCGCACGTCGGTGGGCATATGGGGGACCGATTGGGCGCCGTCGACGAGGTAGAGGGCGCCGCGGTCGTGGGCCAACTCGCCGACGTCGCGCACCGGGTTGATGGTGCCGAGCACGTTGCTGGCGGCGGTGAGGGTGACGAGGCGAGTCTTCTTGGTGATGAGTTTCTTGGCGGCTTCCAGGTCGAGGTGACCGTCGGGCGTGATGGGGATGTGCTTGAACGTGGCACCCTTCATTTTGCAGAGTTGCTGCCAGGGGACGAAGTTCGAGTGGTGCTCCATCACGGAGCCGACGACTTCGTCGCCCTTCTCCAGGCTGTGGAGGGCGAAACCGTAAGCGACCAGGTTGAGCGAGTCCGTGGTACCCTGCGTGAAGACGATCTCGGGCATGCCGCCGGCGTGGATGAAGTCGGCGACCTTTTCGTGGGCGCGGTCGTAGAGGTCGCTGGCCTCCATGCTGAGTTCGTGGATGCCGCGGTGGACGTTGGCGTTGTGGTTGCGGTAGTAGTCGTCGAGGGCCTCGAGGACCTGCACGGGTTTTTGCGTCGTGGCCGCGTTGTCGAAGTAGACGAGCGGCTTCGTCCCGTGGACCTTGCGGGCCAGGATGGGGAAGTCCTTGCGGATCGCTGCGACGTCCAGTGCTGTCGGCTTCTTGGCGCGTTTTCCGTTGCCCGTCGTCATTGCAGTGCCTCCCGTACGGCTTCACCATTCGGTAGGCGGGTAAAAAGGGCTTCCTCCAGTTGGGCGCGCACGGGCTCGGCGCGGACGCGGGTAAGGACGTCCCGCGCGAACGCGAAGGTGAGGACGCTGCGCGCCGTCTCGAGGTCGATGCCGCGGGACCGCAGGTAGAAGACGGCGTCCTTGTCGAGTTGGCCCGTCGTGGAGCCGTGGGCGGCCTTCACGTCGTCGGCGTGGATCTCCAAGGCGGGGGTGGAGTTGGCGAGCGCCTTCGTGGAGAGGAGGAGGTTCTTGTTGCTCTGGCTGGCGTCGGATTTCTGGGCGTCCTTGTGGATGAACACCTTGCCGTAGAAGACGCCGCTGGACTCCTCGTCGAGGATTCCCTTGTAGTATTCGCGGCTCGTGCAGTGCGGGGCGCGGTGGTCGACGCGCGTGTGGTTGTCGACGTGCTGGTTCCCGGCCACGACGTAGAGGCCGTTGAGGGTCGCGTCGCCGCCGGGCGCCTGGAAATCGACATCGACATCGAGGCGGGCGAGGCGGCCGCCGAGGGAAGCGTTGAGGTTCGCGTATCGGCTGTCGCGGCCTTGGGCCACGGCGAGCGTACCGATGTGGTAGGCTTCCGGGCCTTCGTGCTGGAGTCGGTAATGGTCGAGGCGGGACCCCGGGCCGAGGCGGACCTCGGTGACGGGGTTGGTGAAGTGGACGCCATCCGTTTCGTCGACAAACGTCTCGATGAGGCTCGCCTCCGCGTTCTCTCCCACGGTGACGAGCGTTCGGGGGTGCGCCACGGTCGGCTGGGTGGCCTGCGTCGTTACGTGAACGATGTTGACGGTGTCCTTGCCGACCCACCCGCGGGGGACGTCGATGTGGACGCCGTCCTCGAAGAGCGCGGTGTTGAGGGCGGTGAAGGGGTTCGTTTCCGCGTTCGCGATTTTCCCCAAGTGGGGCGCCACGGCGTCGGGCCGGTCTCGCAGGACTTGGGCGAGACTGTCCGCGTGCAAGCCCGGGGGCGGTTGGGAGAGCGCCGAATTGAAGCGACCGTCGACCAACACGATCCTATGGGCGCCCAGGGCGGCGAACGGGTCTCGGTGGAGGGTCGTGGGAGGCGTCGATGCCGATGCCACGACGCGTCGGAAACGCGTCTCGGCGAGGCCGCCCAGGCTGGTGTACTTCCAGTCTTCGTCCTTGCTGGTGGGAAAGCCCCGGGCTTCGAACGCCGCGATGGCCCGGCGGCGGAGTTCGCCCAGCCAAGGCGCTTGGGCCACGGAGAGGTCCTTCCCCGACTGGCGGAACGCGTCAAGGTACGCGTCGGTCCTTCGGACGGTCTCGGTCATGGCCATGTCGGTTCCTTCAGCGCTTGCCTTTGGGCGCGGGCGGCGTGGGCGCCGCTTCGAGGCCCGTGTAGCCCACCCGTTCCAGCTCGAGAGCCAGTTCCTTCCCGCCCGTGCGGGCGATGCGGCCGTTGGCGAGCACGTGGACGTGGTGGGGCTCGACGTAGTTGAGCAGGCGTTGGTAGTGGGTGACGAGGACCATGGCGCGTTGGGGGCTCCGGAGGGCGTTGATGCCGTCGGCGACGGCCTTGAGGGCGTCGATGTCGAGGCCGGAGTCCGTCTCGTCGAGGATGGCGAGGCGGGGCTCGAGGATGGCCATCTGGAAGATCTCGTTGCGTTTCTTCTCGCCTCCGGAGAACCCCTCATTGACGTTGCGCTTGAGGAGGTCTTCCTCGAAGTGGAGGATCTTCATCTTGTCCTTGACGAGCGCCATGAACTGGCGCACGTCGAGTTCGGGCTCGCCGCGGTGCTTGCGGATGGCGTTGGCGGCGGTGCGCAGGAAGTGGAGGTTGCCGACGCCGGGAACCTCGACGGGGTATTGGAACGCGAGGAAGAGGCCTTCTCGTGCGCGGTCCTCGGGCGAGAGCGCGAGGAGGTCTTGGCCGTCGTAGAGGACGCGGCCCTGGGTGACGGTGAAGGTCTCTCTGCCGGCCAGGACGTGGGCGAGGGTGGACTTGCCGGAGCCGTTGGGGCCCATGATGGCGTGGACCTCGCCGGCGTGTACGGTGAGGTCGATGCCGCGCAGGATGTCGCGGTCGCCCACTTGGGCGTGAAGGTTCTGGATTTCGAGCAGCGGGGGCATGGGGGAGGCCTCAGGATCAACCGACGGTTCCTTCGAGTGTGACGCCGAGCAGCTTCTGGGCCTCGAGCGCGAACTCCATGGGGAGCTCGACGAAGACGCGCTTGCAGAAGCCGTTCACGACCATGTTGACGGCGTCCTCGGTCTTGAGGCCGCGTTGCCGGAGGTAGAAAAGCTGGTCCTCATTCACCTTGGTCGTGGTCGCCTCGTGCTCGAGCGTGGCCGTGGGGTTCTTGACCTCGATGGACGGGAAGGTGTGGGCGCCGCACTTGTCCCCGATGAGGAGCGAATCGCATTGGCTGTAGTTCCGGGACCCCTCCGCGGAGGCGAGGACCTTCACCTGGCCGCGGTACGTGTTCTGGCCGAAGCCGGCCGAGATGCCCTTGCTCACGATCGTGGAGCGGGTGTTTTTCCCGATGTGGATCATCTTCGTCCCGGTGTCAGCCTGTTGGCGGTTCTTCGTGACGGCGATGGAATAGAACTCGCCGACCGAGTTGTCGCCCTGGAGGATGCAGCTGGGATACTTCCACGTGATGGCGCTGCCCGTCTCGACCTGCGTCCACGAGATCTTGCTGTTGCGGCCCGCGCACTTGCCGCGCTTCGTGACGAAGTTGTAGATGCCGCCGCGGCCCTCTTTGTCGCCGGGGTACCAGTTCTGGATGGTGGCGTACTTGATCTCGGCGTCGTCGAGGGCAA
>CAYVGY010000046.1:5579-18860 GCA_964451065.1 uncultured Halobacteriales archaeon | reverse complement strand
GACGACCGGCAAACGGATCAAGGATGACAAGAACCTCGCCCGCGCCCGCTGGTCCCGCATCCTCATCCTCGGAAGCCGCGCGGATCCCGTGACCCCGATCCGGCTCACGCGTGCCGTTGCCCACGTCTCTCCCCGCGGGCGGACCCACTACCTGGAACTGGATGGAATATCGCACTTGGGCCTCTTCGCCGAAAGCGAACAATATCGAACGGCGGTGTTAGAGACCCTCGCCTCTCCCCGCAAGAACCGAGCCTTGACCCCGGCACGAGTCGCAACCGCGCACGCCCCCGCTCCGGCGACGACGGCCGCCCCACGAATCATGGCTCCCGCGGTGTCGTGAGCGCGCCTCTCACGGCGTCCCCAGTCTGGCGCCTTTAAGCGGACGACCCAAATGGCCATGCATGTCCGTCATCGCCCACCTCTCCGTGACCGCCTTGCCCGCTGAGGGCACCTCCGTGGGCCAGTACGTCCGACGTGCCGTCCAAATCCTCCAAGACTCCGGGTTGCGCCACGAAGTCCACGCCATGGGCACCGAGATCGAGTGCGGCCGCCTTGACGAACTCTTCCGCGTCGTTCAGGAGATCGATGAGGGCCTCGCCAAGCTGGGAGCAGAGCGCGTCATGATCCAGCTCAAGGTCGATAATCGGAGTGACAAACCGACATCGATCGAGGGAAAAGTGCGCAGCGCACTCGGCCAAGCGCCTGGACGGGGCGGCCCGAAACTCGGTCATTAAATATCGGCGAGGCCCATCATTCGTCGTTGCCTCGCCCCAGTGCACGAGAGTTGTTGGACCGGGCCCAGACCCTTCCCGAGATTTTCGACGTCGTGAAGGAGTGCGTTCGACGACACCTTAAGGTCGAGCGCAGCGGCCTCATGCTTGGACTCTCCAACCTGGGCGGTGGCGCGAACCACTTGGTGGGCGGCTTCTTCCAGGTCGCCGGCAACATGATCGTCATGAACAAGTTCCCGCTCCACCGCATCAAGGAGACGAATCCGACCCTTCACAAGCCGTTCGCGTTCCACATCCTCCTCCACGAATACATCCACTCCATCGGCTACCTCACCGAGCAGGAGACCCGGCCCCTCGTGCATGAGATCTCCCGGACCCAGTTCGGTGAGGACCACGTCGTGACGGACCTCGCACGCGGCTGGGACAAGTACATGCCCAACCTTGTTTATCCCGTCTATGGCTGGGTACCCCAGGGCGAGTTCGGCGTCGAGGTCATCCGCGGTTTCGACGCGGGCGCAACGAGCAGCTACATCGCGTAGGGCAACCCTTAGAAACGCCGGGCTCTGTGGCGCCCCTTCGATGAAGGGCTACGAACTCATCATCCTCGCCAATGGCGTGCTGTTCCTCATCCTGGGCGCCCTCGTCTTGCTCAACGGCGTCGTGCTCGAGAAGCAAGGCCTCCGCTGCTCGTCGGGGAATCAGACTGTGTGCGACCGCGATCTCGGCATCGGCCAGGCCACGAAAGAGGTGGCACCGTGGATCTCCGCCGCCGGCGTCCTTCTTCTAGGACTCGGCACAGGCCTGATCCTGCATCGCCGCTGGTACCGACCTCCAAAGGCGGAACCCGACCAAGGGCCGGCCTATCCATGACGGTGGCGGACGCTGTGCACGCGCACCCCGACGGCGTCGCGCTCGACGTAGAGGTCATGCCCGCCGCGAAGGAGAACGTCTTTCCCGCAGGATACAACATGTGGCGCAAGAGGATCCAGGCACGCGTCGCGGCGCCGCCAACCGAGGGCCAGGCCAATGATTCCCTGCTTGCCCTGGTCGCCGAATTCTTTGGGGCTCCGAGGCGAAGCGTGCGTCTCCTGGATGGCGAGAAGAGCCGCCGGAAGAGAATTCTTGTGGCAGGCGTTGCGGTGGAAGACGCCGTGCGCCGGCTCGAGGCCTGACGGGCGGAGGCGAACCGTTTTCAAACCGGCGCAAACTTCACGGCGTCATGGAGCCCGAGGACCGGCTGCGTCGCCTGAACCAGGCCCTGGCCGAACTCGCCGAGGCGTCCCACGACGTCCCGATCCTCGTCGAAGGCATCCGCGACGAGGCGGCGCTTCGAGCCCTCGGGGTCCGGGGAGAGGTCATCGTCTACAACCGCGGCGGGTCCATGCTCGACATGGCAGACCGGTTGCGGGGGCGCCCCCGCCTCATCCTTCTCTTCGATTGGGACAAGAAGGGGGGACAGCTCGTGCGCCTGCTACGCCAACAAATCGAGGGCCAAGTCCAGATTGACCTCGAGACCCGGCGGGAACTCGCCAAGGTGAGCCTGGTCCGGTGCGTCGAGGACCTTCCCGCCGCCCGGGACCACCTCGTCAAGCGCATCGGCGGAGAGAAGCGCCTCTGAGGGCGCTAGGGGCCCAAGAAGGGGTTCTTCTGGAGTACGAGCGTCTCGTCGCGCGCCGGACCCACGCTGCCCACCACGACGGGCACGCCGAGGGCCTGTTCGACGAACCGCAAATAGCGGCGCGCGGCCGGGGCCAATGTCCACCTGCCCTTGGTTTTCTTGGCGGCCTCGACCCAGCCCGGAAGCGCCGTCCAGACGGGTTTGACGCGCGCGAAGTCTTCGATGCCGGCGGGGATGGTGGAGAGTCGCTTGCCGTTCAATCGATACCCGACGCAGACCTTGAGTTGCTGGATTCCCGAGAGGACGTCGAGCTTCGTGATGGCGAGTTGGGTGATGCCGCCGACGCGAACCGCGTACGCGAGGGCGGCCAGGTCGAGCCAACCGACGCGGCGCGGCCGACCGGTGGTGGTGCCGAACTCGTGACCCTCGACCAGGATCTTCTTGCCGATTCCGGTGCGCGTCGTGATTTCCGTCGGGAAGGGCCCCTCTCCGACGCGGGTGACGTACGCCTTCGCGACGCCCAGGACGGGACCGAGGTGGGTCGTCGGGATCCCGGTTCCCGCCGCCGCATTGCCGGCCACGGTGGAACTCGCCGTCACGTAGGGGTAAGTGCCATGGTCGATGTCGAGCAGGACGCCCTGCGCGCCTTCGAAGAGGACATCGCCGCCTTTTGCAAGGACCCGGTGGAGGAATTCCCCCGAATCGACGACGTAGGGCCGGAGGCGATGGCCGAGTTCCGCATACTCCTTGAAGATGCGTGCCGCGGTCGGCAGGGGACGGACTCCGGCGCCCTCGAGCTCCTTCCGTTTGATCGGATACACGGACTCGATCCGTTCTTGCAAGCGCCGCGAATCGACCAGGTCCCCGACGCGGATTCCCAGGCGGTTCATCTTGTCCGCGTAACACGGCCCGATGCCGCGCTTCGTCGTCCCAATCTTGGTGCCATTCGAGGCCTCGCGGGCCCCATCCAAGAGCACATGGTACGGCATGATGATGTGCGCCCGGTCCGAAAGGGCCAGCCGGACACGTTTTCCTTCGCCTTCCAGCTGGTCGATCTCCTTGAGCAGTACGCGGGGATCCACGACGACGCCGTTCCCGATGACGACGCGCCGACCACGGACCGCCCCAGAGGGAAGCAGGTGGAACTTGTAGACGCGGTCGCCGACTTTCACCGTGTGGCCGGCGTTGTTTCCGCCTTGAAACCGGACGACGGCGTCGTAGCCTTGCGCCAGGAAGTCGACGAGCTTGCCCTTGCCCTCGTCGCCCCACTGCGCACCGATGATCGCATGGGCCGGCACGGAGTCTCCCGCCGCTGGAAAAGGGCCCGCCATTTAAACGTGCAGGGGAAGGCTAATTCTTCCCGTAAGCTTCCGCGGGGCGAGCACGAATGCGGAGCGCTGTCACCCCGGTTTTGATTTTCACGATCGTCGCGGGCTGCATGGGAGATCCCGTCACCGAGCCGGCGCCGGTCGAAGATCCTTGTCCGCGTCCGCCCGTCATCATGACGATGCCGTTGACAAGCCACGATCCCCTGGCCCAACGCGCCGACCCGAACCAACCTTACGATTTCCTCGTCTTCTTCCCAACCACGACCAACGCCAGTGCCCTCGTGAACCCGCCGCCCGGCTGGGTCGGCCGGGTCTTCCCGTTCCAAGGGAATTCGACCAATCAATCCCTCGTGCAAGTCAGACTCGAGAACACGCTTCGACCCGAGCGCGGCGAATACAAGCTCACATGGGCCGCCAGTCTCAAGTGCCATGAACCCGAGACGGCCGCCTCGGCCGTCGCGTCCATTCCAACCCCGGCGCGGGGCGACGCTCCTGGACCCGGCCAAGGCGTCGACGTGTGGACCGCCGGGTTCTGGGAGAACGGGACCCTGTTCTACACCAACATCCGGGCGGTGGATGAGAGCCCGTGGCCGCGCGCCGACTGGTACACGTTCGACGATGCCGGACCCCTCAAGGTCTACGTGTACGCCCAACAACGCACCGAGAAACCCGCCTATTGGACCGCGTGTCCGCCCGCCGACAACCCGCTCGTCCAAGAGTGCGCCTGGAACTACTACACGACCATCGAGGGCTTCAACGCCGCGCTCAAGGACATGTCCACGCAGACCATCCGGGTGGTCCATATTCCGCCGGAGAAGGCGTACACGCAGCCGGGCAACGAGGCGAAGCCCCTGTACGGCGACGCGATCGTCTTCTGGATCGCCATCGACAACGTGGGTTCCCTGCCGTGCCACGAGTCGGTGGCGCAGGGACCTTGCGCAGACTGATTCCTGCGCTTATTCCTTTAGGGGCGGGGCAAGGATTCCAGAGCCGGCCAGCAAGCTCGGTCCCTCCCGGAGGACCAACACGGCACCGTCACGGTCGCGCGAGTCCAGGTGCGTCGCGTCCGGGCCGAGGCATTGGGGCGTCGTGCAACCGTCCGCGAAGGCGATGTAGACACGACCGTCCGGATCCGTCGTCATGTCGATGAAGTCCAAGAGGTTCCGGTTGCCGTCTTGGCAAGCCCCGGAATTGATGCAGATTGAGCCCCGCTGGACGGGGTCCGCATCGGGCGTGCCCCGGACCGTGACGAACGTGGGCTGCGCATCGAGTGCGTCGAGGGTGTACGTGTAATAGATGTGCCAACGGGTCTCGTTGGCGACCTCCCACGCCGTCGCGTTCGAGTCCTCGGTGCCCAGGTAAGCGAAGCCGACGCGGCCCGCGGAGCCGGCGACCGCCGTTGGGAAGGCGACGGATTGCACATGGGGCGGTGCAAGCGGGGCGGCCTGGGTCCAGGTCTGGGCCCGGTCGCGGCTCACGCTGAGGTACAGTCGGTTGTCCTTGCCGACCCAGGTGAGGTAGAGGTTGCCTTCGTTGTCGATGGCGAGTTCCGGGTTCTTCTGCCATTCGGGGACGCCGGCCTCTTCGCCGACCGTGACATTGGCCCACGTCCGGCCGTTGTCGTAGCTGTACGCGACGAGGGGGCCGGGGCAGTGCCGGGCGGGCACATAGATCGAGCCGTCGGGCGCGACGGCGATGTTGCCGTGGAGGGATCCGTAACATCCGGCGCCGAACATCTTCGTCGAGAATGGGAAGGTCTGGCCGCCGTCGGAGCTCACGGCGATCCAACCGCCGAGCTCGGGGTCCGCCGTGCCCAGGACGTTGCGCGGGACTTCCTGAGGGACCTGGCTGGGAACGGCCACGGAGACGGGGTCCGACAGGACCTTGTTGTACGCGTAGTAGACGGCGTTCGGATAGACAGGATTGGCGCTGAGTTGGGCCAGGGCACCCACCCAGGGCCCGGTGGCGAGCTTCTCATGGTCGTTGAAGGGGATGCCGCACGCGATCGGGTTGGCGAGCCACGTGGCGCCGTAGTCGTCGCTGTAGGCAAGATGGCTGCAGAAGAGGCCGGTGCCTCCCGCGGAGACGGGCATGCTTCCTCCCACGACGGGCACTTGGCCGCCGACGGGCGGTCCCCGGCCGCCGAAGGGAAGCCCCATGTTGAGTTGGAAGACGCGGTCGGTGGTCGGGTCGACCCAGAGGAAGGGGTCCGAGGTGTACATCGCGGTGAGCGGTCCCCGAACTTGGGACCAGGACCGGCCGAAGTCGGTGGAACGCATCGTCTTTTCCAGGGCCTGGAAGAAGAGGTTGCCGTTCGAGGTCATTCCGATGGAGGGTTCGGGGCCAGGTTGGCCGACCGAGAACGCGGATGTAGTGAGATTGTAGACGTCGTCGACGTCCGTGAGGTTCAGGACGCGGCCGAGGGCGTCGTGGACCGTGACGAGTTGGTTGGTGACGATTCCTTCAATCTCGTCCTGCGTCGGGGAGGGCGCCTGCGGGTCGGAAAGGCAACCCGCGAACGCCACCGTCACCAGAATGGGTGCGGTAGCCCACCTCAGCCCCTTCATAAAGGCCTGAGGACGGATGACCGTATTTGGGCTTTGTGGCGCCCCCCCTCCTGACGCTTAGGAAAACCGCGCGAAGTTGGCCAAAAGGTTAAACCAGAATCCTGGCTTGGCGGCCCCCGGTGGGCATGCTTTCCAAGCCCTTTCTTGTGCTCGCACTCGCGGCCGCCGTCGTCCTTTCCGGATGCGTGAAGCAGAAGGAAGAGGAATTCTACAGTGGGAAGACGACCTCGGCCACGACGACCTCGACCGGACCGCACATGGACACGTGTTCCACGTTGGCCAACCAGACGTTCGAGCTCTCGTATGCCGATGACGCCGTCGGCCTCTGGGACACGACGCTTGGTTGCATCGCGGTCGAGATCTACACGGTCAAGGCGCCCATCACCGGCGGCAACTTTGTCAACCTGACCAAGAGCGGGTTCTATGATGGGACCCGCTTCCACCGCGTTATCGACGGCTTCATGATCCAGGACGGCGACCCCAACAGCAAGGACCCGTCCAAAAAGGCAAGCTGGGGGACGGGCGGCCCAGGGTACGAGATCCAAGACGAGTTTCCCTGCATGGACGGGTCCGTGAGTCATGATGCCGGCGATGGCTCTGCCGGGAACCCGAAGCCCTGCGACGAGGTCGGCGGGCTGCTGTTCAAGCACACCGGCGAAGGAATCTTGAGCATGGCCAACTCGGGCCCCAACACCGGCGGGAGCCAATACTTCATCACGCTCGCGGCCACGGCCCACCTGGACGGGAAGCACGCCATCTTCGGCAAGGTCGTGGGCGGCATGGACGTCGTGAAGGCCATCGGAAAAACGCCCAAGCAATCCAACGACCAGCCGACGACGGACATAATCATCTACGACCTTCGCCTCCACCCCATGTACGACGGCAGCTAGAACGAGGAGATCCCCATGGCCAACAAGAAAATCCGCTTCGAGACCACGATGGGCGCTTTCAGCGCCGAACTCTATCAAGACAAAGCGCCGCTCTCGGCCGCCAACTTCCTCCAATACGTGAACGACAAGTTCCTCGACGGCACCATCTTCCACCGCGTCATCCCGGGCTTCGTCATCCAGGGCGGCGGCTTCACGCCGGGCATGCAGCAGAAGAAGACGCGGGCCCCCATCAAGCTCGAGACGGGACCCAAGCTCAAGCACGAGGACGGCTGCCTTAGCATGGCCCGTACGATGGACCCGGACTCCGGCACCAGCCAGTTCTTCGTCTGCGACGGGCCCCAGAAAGCGCTTGACCCGCGCGGCCCCCGCGACGGCTACGCCGTCTTCGGCAAGGTGTACGAGGGCATCGAGGTCGTGCGCAACATCGCACGCGTCAAGACGCGCTCCGCGGGAGGCCACGACGACGTGCCGGCCCAGGACGTCGTGCTCCAGCGCGTCACTGCGCTGTAATCGGCTCGTTCACGGGTGGCAAACGCGGCTACCAGATTCACCGGCCTCCCCGCATTCGTTATCGTCCTTCAGAGACGAAGTCTAGACGTGGAAGCTGCGGCCCTTAGGAGGTGTCACCGGTACCTCGTCTGGATTGTGGCGATGGCCGCCACACTGGAGACGATGGCCGAAGTCGCGACGGCACTTCTGACCGACAGGATCATCGACTTGGTCGTTTGGGGAATCGCGGGAATTCTCATCTTCCTCGCTGCGATTTTCGTCGAAAGGCTTAAGTTCGCGCCGGAGGCATAGATGATAGAACGCATGTGGCTGTTTGAGGGCGACCCCGCGTTGATCTATCTCCGAGTCGTCAGCGCTGGCGCCGTCGTGGCCATCTTCGCCATGGCTGCGATTGGTCTTTTCCTTCGGTGAGGACGCGCGTCCTAGAAGAGGTCGTCCAGGTCCAGGCCATCGACTTGGTCCGTCCAAAAGCTCGCCGATGCTTGGGCCGCGTTGTTGGCCTCGTTCAGCTCCGTGACGGCCTCGCCCGGGTCGACCCGGACACGCACATCGAAGCGGCCGACGAGTGTGGGGTCGCTCCACGTCTGAAACACTGTCTGGCTGGACTGTGCGGCAATCATCAGCGATTGGGATCCGATGGTGTGCCACGAACCTTCGAGGAAGTATTCGAAGAGCGCGGTGCTCGAGGCTCCGCTGTTCCCATCGTTGGCCGCTTGCAGGGTCAGTTGAGTCGATCCGGCGAGCCCGTTGCGACCCGTGAAACTACCGACGCGGAAGTCGACGGTGGGGGGATTGGCGACGTTGACCGTGATCTTCGCAGCACCGGCGGCCCCGCTGGACGCCGACGCGCGCACGTCGACCGTATGGAGCCCGTTCGTTAGCGACCTGGAATCGAAACTGATGGACCAACTGGTGGTCCCCGCGGCGGCCTGGAAGGGTTGCGCATCCATCCGGGCTTCCACGAGCGAAACGCCCGACCCATGGGTCGCGGTCCCGGACACAGTGAAAGTTCCTTGCACGTCGCTTCCCGCCGCTGGCGACGCGATCGTCACCGCGACCGGCACCCCAACGACGACCTTGGCCTTCATCGTGGCCGGATGCACGCCGCAGTGGTAGTTGAACGTGCCCTCCGTCGGGAACGTCTTCTCGCAGTTCGCGGCCGGCGCGGTGCGGCTCGCACACCAAACCTCGTTCGTGAAGTCTTGGACAACGCTGTGGGTGCCGCTCGCCCAAGTCCAGGTGACCTTCTCTCCGACAGCGATGGTCGCCTCGATGGGTGTGAAGCTAAAATTCGCCACGCTCACGGTGACGTCGGAAGCCACGACAGGCTTCGAAAAGCTCCACGCGGAGACGACCAGCATCAGGGGCAACAACCGCATCCACGGCCGCATGGTCGTGCGGATTCCGAGGGCCCGTTATAGGCCTTCGTCCGAGGGATAAGGTTCGGGCTTGACTCAGCGTCCAAATCCGCACGTCGGGCACGTCGGTTTCTGGCCGAAGTCCACGACGATGACGGTATGGCATTGGGGACAGGCCAGGCGAGTCGTCTGTTTCTTGGGTCGCGACGCCGGCGCGGAATTCACTGGTGTTCCCATCACGACGGGCGGCTGGTATGCGGCTGGAGGGGGATACGCGGGCGGCGTCCCGTAGGCGGGTTGTTGCGGGTAGGCGGGGGCCGGGTACGGCGCCTGGGACGCGTAGGCCGCGGGCGCCGGCGCCGTGGGGACGACGGCCACGCCCACCATGATGGGGGCGCCCGTGATGGATCCGTGGTGCGAAATCTGCGGGAAATCCTCCTTCTGGAAGCCGGCGGGCACCTCGCCCGTGGTCGCGTACCAGTAGAGGACGGCGCGCATCGCCGCACCGACACTCATTGAGATGGCGAAGATGATGGCGGCCGCGATGGTACTCACCGTGAAGAACACGGCAGGGTCCTGCTGGAGCGCGCCCTGGACCAAGGCCGCCACGATGACCTCGAACACGACGAAGATCCCGACGAAGACGACGCCGGTCCCGATGAGGAGGCCGGCCCAGGTCTTCTTCACGTTGTTCCAGGCGGAACGGAAGGCGTTGAAAGGACCGGCCCGCTCGTAAATGATGATCGGCAGCATGAGGTAGTTCACGGCCGTCAGGACCAACATCAAGGCGCGCCGGATGAACCGACCCAGGATGGGGATGGTGCGGGAAAGGCCGCGGATGAGATACTTGATCCACGCGAAGATTGTCGCCGTAAAGAGGGCCATGAGCCAGATGCGGTGCAGGTTGCGCGTGGCCACCCTGAAGCCTTCCGCCAAGCTGGCCTTTCCGGTCCGGATTTGCGTCGTCGCGACGTGCATCCCTACGGTCGTGAAGTAGAGGATGAAGAGCAGCGCGATGTGGAGCCAGACGACCCAGACGTAGACGTACGTCTGGATGAAGTACCACCAGACCGCGCCCGAGTAGTTTCCTTTGTCCCATTCGGGGGCGGCCAGGAAGTACACGTTGCGCCAGAAATCGATGATCTCGGGTCCCGTGTGGTTCTCATGGTACCAGATGAGCCAGTTGATGGGCAAGACCACCCACAGCCCGACAAAGACGAGCGTCAGGACGGGCAGGAGCAGGACCGCCGGGTACTGGAAGACGAGCTTGAAGGAAGCGCCGGTTAACCGAAAGCTGGTGCTGATGCTGCCCATGGAATCCCGCCCGTCGGGAGTCTCGAAGTCGCCCCCCTTGTCTTGAAGCTATTGGAGTGATGCTTGGGGGATTTCGGAAAGCTTTAACTTGCGGGGGCGGACCGCGCCCTGCCTCGACCGCCGTTCTTAAAGCCGCGTTGCCTACCCCCCGACCGTCATGCTACGGGCCGCCAAGAACGCGCTCGCCGTGGAGTACGCGATCCGCGACGTCGTGCTTCCTGCGCGCGAACTTGAGAAACAGGGGATCGAGGTTCTCAAGCTGAACATCGGCGACCCGTGTGCCTACGACTTCGACACGCCCCAGCACATGAAGGACGCCGTGACCGAAGCGATGCGCGCCGGCAAGAACGGGTACGGCCCCAGCGAGGGCACGCCGGAACTCCGGGACGCCGTCGTGGCGCGGGAGAAGCGGCGCAACAACGTCGACTACAACCCGGATGACGTCTGCGTGACGACAGGCGTCACCGAATCGCTCCAGATGCTCTACGGCGCGACCCTCATGCCGGGCGACGAGATCCTGATTCCCGGCCCGAGCTATCCACCGTATGCGTCGCTGGCGAAGCTTTTCCACGCTCGACCGATTGCGTACCGTTGCCTGGAAGACCAGAACTGGCAGCCGGACCTTGACGACGTCCGGAAACGGATCAACGACCGCACCCGCATGATTTGTCTCATCAACCCCAACAATCCCACGGGGGCCCTGTGGGGCAGGCGCGTGCTCGAAGGCATGGGCGGCATCGCCGCCGAGCACAGCAAGCAACTCTTCCTCGTCTCCGACGAGATCTACGACGAGATGGCGTTCGACGGCAAGCACCACTCCACCGCCGCCATCAACAAGGACGCGCCGCTCGTCACCCTCAACGGCCTGAGCAAGGTCTACCTGGCACCGGGCTGGCGGGTCGGCTGGACGATGTTCCGCGACGTGAAGGGCGCTCTTCCGGAGATTCGCCAGGCGTACTTCAACCAGGCCAGGCTCCGCCTGTGCGCCTCCTCCATCGCGCAACAAGGTGCCCTTGCAGCCTTGACGGGACCCCAGGACCACATCGCGCCCACCGTCGCGCGCCTCAAGACACGCCGGGATTTCGCGTTCAAGCGCCTCAACGAGATTGAGGGCCTATCGTGCGCCAAGCCCGACGGTGCCTTCTACGCGTTCCCAAAGATCAAGACCCTCGAACAGCCCGGCGCTCCGTGGCGAAGCGACAAGGAATTCGTCCTCGACCTATTACGCGACTCGCACGTGCTCACAGTTCACGGGTCGGGGTTCGACTCCATTTTTGGCACCAACCACTTCCGCGTCGTGATTCTTCCGCCCGAGAAGACACTGGAAGAGGCGTTCAAGGCACTGGAGAAGTTCATGAAGAAGCGACTGAAGAAGGTCCCCGCGGCTTAGCGGGCCCCTTCACGGTGCCTGCGCTCCGGGCGGCATGCACCACCCTTGCCACGCCGGGCGGGCGATGTCGCCCGCGCCCTAATGCGTCCCCTCGGAACCCTTTTTACCCCGGCCGGTTTCGTTCAGGGTCCCCCGAGGCAACAAGCATGGCCATGATCGTCATCAAGGTCGAACCTTCCCAAGCCGCCAACATCCAGAACCTCACGTCCGACGACACCGTCAGCCGCCAGTCCATCCACACGCGGGACGCGCGCGCCCTCAACATGGAGGGCAATTACCTCTATGTGCGCATCCAAGGGAGCGATGCCGGCGTCGGTCAGGCCAAGAAACTCGCCCAGGAACGCAAGGTCGGCGTCCTTCTGCCCGACGCTGAAGCCGTCCGCGTGAGCAAGGCCATCGACGCCGAAGAGGACGCGGCGGCCGAGGGCATGGGCATGATTTTCGGCGGTTGAGGCCTTAGCTGCCACGACGTCGGTGAAAGCTCGGTACGAACCGAGGGACGTCGCGCATGTACTGGGCGTAGCCCGGCAGGCGCTGGACGAGATCGTGTTCTTCCAGGCGGGCCTGGACGTTGGCCCAGATCATTCCGAGGCCCAAGGCGAGCACCATCGTCAGCGTGGGCTTCACGAGAATGATGGCCGTGAACGCCAGGACCATCGAGGCATAGATGGGATGGCGGACGTGCGCGTAGATGTTCGTCCGCACCAGCGGATCTTGGACCGAGGGGAAATGCGTGGCCAGGCCGAGGACCCAGTGGGCCCACAATACGACGGAGAAGGCTGCGAGCGCGACGACCCAGGCCGCCGCCTGGAGGGGGACCGGGGAGGTGAACAGGAGGGGTTCGTCGGCCAACCAGGCCAGCAAGACGCCGAGGCCGAGCAGGGGAATCCCTAGCAGGTTCCGCAGGACGGCGGTGGCGACCTGGCCGCCTCGGGCACCCCACCGACGCGAGTAGGCGGTGGTGAAGGCACTGGCTCCGGCGATTCCAAAACCCGCCGTCATGAGGGCGAGCGCCAAGACGTCGACCATCGTGGTGGAGTGTTCTTGGGCGGGGAGGGCCTTATGACTGGCGACGATTCTCGCCCGTGAGACGCTCCGGCCCCGGTCTCCAATGGGAAACCTACCGATCCTCCGTCATGCGGATTGCACCCATGCCCGCGTCAGGCCTCGTGGAAGGGCCGGGCGCGGCGGATCGAACCATCCGATTGATCTGCAGGACGTCAGTCGACGCCCAGGGCGCGTCGGGCCGCCTCGGAGCGGTTCACCCGCAGGAGGATCCGTCCTTGGGCGTTGCCGATGGGCGTGGTCCCATAGAGGGAGACGATGTTGATCTTGTTCTTGGCCAGTTTGCGTGCCACGCGGGCGAGTTCACCGGGCTTGTTCGGTAGCCGGAGCTCAAGCGCTTCCGCCTCCACGACGTCGTAGCCCTTGCTCCGCAGCAGCTTGGCCGAGCGCGAAGCCTTGTCGGTGAGCAGGTGCACCGTGCCAAAGTCGCCCAGGGCCTCGGCTTCGACGGCGTGGACATTGATCTGGGCCTTCGCGAGGATCTCCAGGACGTCGGCAAGGCTTCCCGGG
>CAYVGY010000046.1:0-5569 GCA_964451065.1 uncultured Halobacteriales archaeon | reverse complement strand
GTTCTCAAGGGCGACGGAGAGCACGATGGGCATACGGCGTTCACCCCGCGCAGGCGGGACCCCGGTTTAACCGTTTCCGGGTCACGAGCCGAGCTGGATCTTGCCGCCTTTCTTGAGTTGTTCGAGGCGGTCTTCGGTAATCGCCGCCATCCGTTGGGGGTTCGAGACGGCGTCGCGCACGCGGTGGCGTTGTTCGCGGATGACCTCGCGAGCCGCCTGCCGGTCCGCCATGTCCTGGCCGCGGACTTCAAGGACTTTGGAGCGGAGCTCCAAGAAGGCTTGGTGCTCCGCGTCGGCCTTCTCCTTGAGTTCGATGAACCGCTTGTGGTGCTTGTTGGCCTCGGCCGTAATGGTGCCGATCTCGTTCACGAGCTTGACGAAGCGTTCGTGATGGCCTTGGCTTTCCTTGGACAGCGCAAGGACAACCTGATGTTGTTCCTCGGCGCGCTTGAAGAGTTCGTCGATGGCTTTGTCGAGGTCGCTCAGGTCGATCTTGAGCGCGCTAGCCTTGTCGACTTCCTTCTTGATCTTCTCGTATTCGAGTTTCCGGACCCGCATCTGTTTGAGAAGTTCGTTCTCCTTGGCCAACGACATGACCACGGTCTGCTGGCTGAATTCGAGGTCGTTGATCTCCGCCATGAGTTCTTGCGCGCGCAGGTGCGGCGACCGGATCTGGGGGGCCTCCTTCCTCAGTCGGGCCCGTTTGGTCGCGATGATTTCCTTGGCTTGGCTCTGGAACTGGAACCGGAGCTCCTTGGCCTCGCGCAGCTTGACGTTGACGGCGTCGCGCTCGTCCTTGGCCTTGTGGAGGTCCTCCGCGACGGTCTTGCGCTTGGTGTTGAGGAGATCGCGCTCGTCGCGGGCGCCCCGCGCTTGCGTGTTGAACTCGTTGCGCTTCTGGACGTGGCCGTCGGCCTTGCTCTGGAGGTTCTCTAGCTCCGCGCGTCGGGCTTCGCGCTCCTTGTCCTTCTCGTCGTGAGGGGCCGGTCGGTGCTTCGGCTGGGCCATAGGGAGGGGAGTGGGCCGCGTTACGGACGACCCTTATTTAATGGATTGCCGAACGGGGTCGATTCTGTGTCGGTCTCCGAGTCGGCGACGGGCTGGGTAGCTTCGACTTGCGCCGTTCCCACGAGGGGCGTCGGGGGAGCGTCGATCCTTCCGTGTGAGGCGAAGGCGGTACGTGATTCCCGCCATCGGTAGAGCCGGTGAGCGCCCCACGCGAGGCCGACCCCGGCCACGACGTCGAGGGCCCAATGGATTCCCAGATACATGGTGGAGAAGGAGATCAGGACGGCGAGGGGAACCGCGATTGCGTTCATCCACACGATGCGCGCGTGATGGATCGCAATCGCGTTCACAAGGGTGGAGGCCACGTGGAGGCTCGGGAAGTTGTTGTTGAGGTGGATGCGGGTGAGCATGGCGTCCTTGAGGCTCGGTGCGTCGGCGCCGAGGAGATATTGGACGTCGAGGCCGTAACCGGGCTCTTTCGCGACGGCCCACACCTCAAAGACGGGGAAGAAGAGGTAGAACGTGTAGCCCACGATCCATGTGTAGACCAGCATCAGCGTCAGGTGGCGGGCCGCGGCGACGCGGGCGGTAAAGACGAAGAAGAGGAGCGGGACAAAGGAGATGAGGTAGGCCCCCCACGTGTAGGCAAAGACGAGCACGTGGTCAAGCAGAGGACCCGCGGGGCCGTCGTGGAGTCCGTTCTGCAGGTGTTCGACGAGGCTGCCCTCGACGGCGAAAACGTAAGGGGTGAAGTCCACGCCGTGCGCCAAGAGCCAGTTGGAGAGGTCGCGTTCGACGGCGATCTGGAGGCCGGCGGCGACGCTGGTGCCCGCAAAGACAAGCACGTAGGGCCAAGCGGGCGCGATGCGGCGGGCGTAGCGTCCGAGGGCACCGTCGCCCGCGAACCGGACGAGGCTCGTAAAGACGAGGAGGCTTCCGATGGTGGCCAGAGCCATCAGCGAATAGAGGACCTTGACGGCGTGGGGGTTTCGGAAGTAGATCCAGTCGAGGAGAAGGTCCCACGCGCTCGTCATGGGTGGACGGGGCCTTGGTGGCCTACGGCCGGCTTGGATTTGAGGTTATCCCATCCGTCCTTTTCGCGCTCCGCCGCGCCGTTCGGCCGCCCCGGCCTTGGCGGCAAACTGGGCCGCGACGGCGCCCGCGATGACACCGGCGTCGATGTTGACGACGGCCAGCGGCGCGCAGGACTGGAGCATCGTCGCCAGAGCGGCCTCGCCTTTCCCGCGGTGGCCGTACCCGGTGGAGACGGGCAAGCCGATGACGGGCGCGTCCACGAGGCCCGCCACGACCGGCGCCAGGGCGCCTTCGCGGCCTGCGGTGACAACGAACGCATGAGGCTCCCATGGAACCAGGCGTTCGAGGGCCAGGAGGAGTCGATGAAGGCCGGCCACGCCGACATCGAGTTCGGAGCGGACGGCGCATCCGAGTTCCTCTACAACAACCGCGGCTTCGGAAGCGACGGCACGGTCGCTCGTCCCGGCGGCTAGGACGGCTACGCGGCCGCCCGTAGGCTCGGGTTTGCGGTTCCGCCGCCGAAGAACGATGATGCGGGCCTCTGGGTGGCGGACGACGTCGACGCCGGGATGGCGTCCCCAGGTCAGCTGGGCGTCGACGCGCGTGATGATGGCGCGTCCCTGCGCCTTGAGGAGACCGGTGGCGGCGGCGCGCGTCTGAGCGGGCGTCTTGCCTTCCGCGATCACGATCTCGGGGACGCCGGTGCGCAGTGCCCGGCCGACGTCCAGCTGAATCTCGGCGTCGAGGCGGCGGAGGGCGTCGAGACGGAGGCGTTTGGCGGCGTCGCGGATACTGAGCGTGCCCGCTCGTACGCGTTTGAGTACGTCGTCCAAAGGCGGTCCTCTATGCCAGGCTGATGCGGATTCGGTTCTGACCGGACGAGGGGATCCATTCGAACTCGACGGCGGTCTCTTGGTTGGCGGCCAGCGAGGCCACGACCTTGCGGTCGACGGTCCGGTCGTTGAGGAGGAAGCTGACGCCCACGTCCCGGGCCTCCTCGGCGCTCGTGTTTGCCAGAAGCGCCCGGGTCCGGACTGCCTGGCCCGCCGTGATTTGCGGGGGTTCGTGGGTGACATCCGTGATCTCGACGGGGGAACGCCGGCTCGAAAGCGTCACCGTGAAGCTGAGCGGCCTAAGGCGTCGTCGCCTGGGAATCCCCCCAAGCAGGGGCACGACGCGGACGGGGACCTCGATGACCTCGTCGCCGGCGCCTTCCGGCGGCGCCGTGAGCTGGACAGCGACCGTCGCCTGGTGACCGCCCGCCTCGCTGCTTGCAAGGCTGAGGGGTTGGCCAGGAGAGAGCGCCAGAGGCGTCGTGAACCCGGAGGGATAGGCCACGGACGCGAACGACTCTGCGGTCCACCCGGGTGGCAACGTGTCCCATTCGACGAGGAAGTCCGTGGAGCCACCCGGGCGCTTGTTCTCCACGTCGATGAGGAGCTGCGTCGATTGGCCCTGCGCCACGACGTGTTCGCCTTCGCGCGGTTCGGCGGAGAACCGGACCTTCTCGCCGGGTTTGCGGAAGATCCAGACGACGAGGACGAGCAGCAGGACGGCCACGATGAGCCCGATCGCCGCGACCCCGACGTCGGCGTACGCGCCGAAGAGTTCGCCGGTGGCGGTATTCTCGTCGAGCCAATCGCACAGGGCGTCAATTCGCGTGACGCACTCGGATTGGGCGGAAGCGCTAGGCGCCGCAGCCACCAATCCGAGCAAGAACGTCGACACGAGAATCAGAGACCGCATGGATTTTCCCCCCCTACCCGGGCACGACCTCGCCGCGGATGTTCAACTTGTTCCGTTCTTGGGCCACCCACTTGAACTTGACTTCCTTGGACTTGCCGGCCTTGACCTCCACGGTTTGGGCGTCGGCGAGGCTATCGTTGACGAACAAGCTCAACTTCAATTTCTGGGCGGCTTCGCCGTTGTTCGTGACGGTGACACTGGACTTCACTTCTTCTCCCTGACGGAACGTGGGCGGAGCATGCGCAAGCCCGCCCACTTGAAGCGCCGGCTTGGCGGCTGCGGGCGCGGCTGGGGCCGGCGCTGGAACAGACGCCGCCTCGGGTTCCGCCGCCGACGACGGAGGCGGTGACCGGGCCGCTTTCGCGGCCTGCCCCAGCGGATGCTTGCCGGCGGCTTTCACCCAGTTCTTCGCGCTCTTGAGCCCGGCGGGGCCTCCCTGGATCCTGACTTCGCGGCCTTCGCCGGCCTTTTCCACGGAGGCGTGCAGGTCTGACGGGTCCACGGTCGCGAGTTGGGCGATGGAAGAAATCCCCGCGCGCACAAGTAGTTCGGCGTACTGGGGTCCGACCCCTTCCACGTCGATGAGTTCCGCCATGGATTTCCATTGTTCGACCACGGTCGCATTGGCGCCCGTCTTCTTGGCGACCTTCTTGGTGTCGTTGGCGTGCAATTGCTGCACGGTCTCGATGCCCATGTCCTTGAGCTTGGCCGTGTAAACGTCGCCGACGCCTTCGATGTCGACGACAGGGCGGTCCTTCTCCGTCCAGGCGACGTCGCCCGCGGCCGCCGGCACCCCGAGCGCAGGGGTCGGCGCCGGCGCGGCCATCTCCTTTTCCGTCTTCAGTTTCACGGCGGCGCCGCGCTTCACGGGCACCTTCGCGTTCGGGGGGACGTTGATCGAGGCGATGGTCTTGGCCGAGGCCGGCAGCTTGAACGTGTCCTTGCGACCGGCTGCGTTGAGGGCGATCGCCTTCACTTTCACGACGGCGCTCTCCGCGTCCTGGTGCTCGGGGCTTTCGACCGTGAGCCAGACGGTCTCGGCGTTCTTGGCACCGCCCTTGGGGTCGAGCACCACATGGTCGACGGACAGTTTCGCGTCCCAGCCTTCGGGGATGCCCTGCGTCAGGAGCTGGAAGTTGATGGGGTTGCCCTTGGGACGGAGGCTAGCGACGCGGACCTCGAACTTTCCCTCTCCGCCTGGCGGGATGATGAGTTCCGGGGCGGAGACGAGCGTCACCGTGACAGCCTTTCCGAAGACGAAGAAGAATGCGAGGATGCCGACGATCAGGAGCAGGAGGATGATGCCGAGGATGAGGAGGTCCCAGGGGAATTCGGGAGGCGGAGGCGGAGTGTCGGCGAACTTGAGCGGGTCGCTCTCGGCGGCGCACTCATCCACGTCGCTATAGCCATCGCCGTCGGCGTCGCCTTCAGGTTTGAGCCGCGGATTGAATTCGAACTGACGATCCGGACCCTCGCCGCACTCGATCTCCGCTTCGCGCTGGTTCGCGAACGTATCACCATCGCTGTCGGGGCCCGTGATGTCCGGGTCGCCATCGCTGTCGGTGTCCGCGTCTCCGGGCTGACCGCGAATCACAACGAACTTGTTGACGTTCGATCCGCCGTCGTTCCCGCACTTGAGCATCACGTTGTTCGCGGCGCCCGGGCCGGCTGTCGATGCCGGCGTAAGGGTGACATCCACCTTGAGTGGACCGATGGTGCCGTTCTGCGAAGACGGTCTGAATGTGAACGACGTGGCCCCGCCGGGTGGGGCGGATCCGGG
>CAYVGY010000045.1:9202-19618 GCA_964451065.1 uncultured Halobacteriales archaeon | reverse complement strand
ACACCCCGGCCACGATGGCGGGTTGCCATCATAGATTCTCGACCGAATGTGTTCGGCGCGCCCCCGAACGCCGGAGAACGGTTCGGGGCCGGCCGATTCCGAATCCGGTGGGGTCGCCCGCTGGGGTGACGACGCCGTTCTCGGACGTGCGTATGACGGTCTCGCCACGATTCCATACGCACTCCTGGCCTCCACGATCTCGAGCGATCCTCGGGCATTGGAACCCGGCCGGCGCGAGCGTTCCGCGTGTCCGGTCTGGGTCTTGGGCCCGCTGGGCGGCCGGTTTCTCGTCAACAGCCTCATAAGCGGGGGCCAGACGTACGACCCCTCGTGGGCCCACCCGCTTCCCGCGCGTCCCTTCGATCGAAGCGACTCGCGCGTCCCCTGGATGCTGAGACCGCCGCCTTCCTCGACTCGACCCCGGAGGACGCCGCGCTCGTGCGCGACGACATCCTGGGGACCCTCGCCCACGTGGCCGTCCTCGAAAAAGCCGGACTGCTCAAAGCCGACGAGGCCCAGCGCGTCCGCACCGCCCTCACCGAGCTCCACGCCCAGGCGGAGACGTTCAAGCTCGACCCGGCACATGAAGACGTCCACATGAACGTCGAGGTTTGGCTGACCCAACGCGTCGGCGACCTCGGCAAGAAAGTCCACACGGGACGCAGCCGCAACGACCAGGTCGCGCTCGATCTACGCTTGTGGGCCCGCCGCGCCATCCTCGACGCCGGCGACGCTGCCCGGGATCTCGGCGCCACGCTCCTCACGGCCGCCCAACGCAACCCCGATGCGATCCTTCCAGGCCACACGCACTTCCAGATTGCCCAACCCGTGCTCCTGGCCCATGTCCTGGGCGCGCACGCCGCTCGCATGATGCGCGACCTCGAACGCCTCGACCAAGCGTACACGCGCACCAACGTGTCGCCCCTCGGCGCAGGCGCCCTCGCCGGCACAAGCCACCCCCTCGACCCCGCGTTGAGCGCCGAACTCCTCGCCTTCGACCGACCCTTCACGAACAGCCTCGACGCCGTGAGCGACCGCGACTTCCTCCACGACCTCCTCTACGCCCAGGCCGTCCTCCTCAATCATGTGAGCGGCCTCGCGGAGGAGCTCATCCTGTTCACGCATCCCGCGTTCGGGTTCGCCACGATCGACGACGCGCACGCCACCGGCAGCAGCCTCATGCCCCAGAAGAAGAACCCGGACGCCCTCGAGGTCGCCCGCGCGAAGGCCGCCACCGCCGCGGGAGCCCTCGCCGCCAGCCTCGGACACACCAAGGCCCTCCCGCTCGCGTACAACCGCGACCTCCAAGAACAGAAGCGCCTCGTGCTGGAGACGGTGCCCGCGGGGACAAGGGCCGTGCGCGCCGTGGCCTCGCTCGTAAAGACCCTCACGTTCCACGACGACCGGATGCTCAAGATGGCCTGGGAGGGCTACGCGGACGCCACCGACCTCGCCGACTACCTCGTCCGCAAGGGCGTCCCCTTCCGCGATGCGCACGCCCTGGCGGCTCAGTGCGTCCAGGTCGCCATCGCCAAGAGTGTGCCGCTTGCCCGCCTCACGCTCAAGGAGTTCAAGGCCATCAGCCCCAAGGTTTCGCGCGACGTGTTCACGGTCTTGGGGCCGGAAGCCTCCGTGGCGGCGAAGAAGAGCCCCGGAGGCACCGGTCGCGACGCCGCCGCGAAGGCGCTCGAATCCGTCTGGAGCGACCTCGAGAAGACCGGCCGGTCCTTCAAGGCCAACGCGCAAGCGCTGCAAAAGGCCACGTTGGCCCTGCTGCCTCCCGCCCTCGTCAAACGAAAGGCGACCCGGTAGGCCAAGTGTCCCAAAGCGGACACTCATGTCCCCACGCGTTCCCTTCTCGTCACCATCCTCATAAGCCCGCCAAGGGAATCTTGAAGGGTAGTCGAAGCCGCCATGCAGCCGCTCCTTCTCCAGCACTCCGCCAAGCGCGACCTTCTCAAGATCACGGACACGCAGGACCACCTCCTCCCCCTCCTGCAGTCCGCCCTCGACCTCAAGACCGCGCTCGGCAAGAACGGAAAACTCGACGTCGCCAAAGGCCAGACGCTCGGCCTCCTCTTCGAGAAACCCTCGACGAGAACCCGTGTGAGTTTCGAACTCGCCATGAAGAAGCTCGGCGGCGACGTCCTCGTCCTCCACAAGGACGACATCCAGCTGGGGCGCGGCGAGTCCATCCAGGACACCGCCCTGGTCCTCTCCGGCTACCTCGACGCCCTCATGTACCGCGCCTTCAAGGCCACCGACGTGCGCGAGCTGGCCCGCCACGCCAAGGTCCCCGTGATCAACGGCCTCGACGACGAGGAACACCCCTGCCAGATCCTCGCCGACCTCCTCACCCTCCTCGAACACTTCGGGTCCCTCAAGGGCCTGGAGTTCACCTACGTCGGCGACGGCGACAACAACGTCGCCCACAGCTACCTCCTCGGTGCGCCGTTGGTCGGCATGAATGTCCGCATCCTCAGCCCCAAAGGATACCAGCCCGGCCCCGAGTGGGTCGAACACGCCCAGAAACTTGCCGCCCGCCACGGAACCACGGTCACGGTCGGCCCGCTCAGCGCCAAGGCCTTGGTGGGCGCGGACGTCATCGCCACCGACACGTGGGTGAGCATGGGCGACGAGGCCGAGGTCCGCTCCCGCCTCAAGGCGTTCAAAGGCTACACCGTGGACGACAAGCTCCTGGCGGCCACCAAGAAACATTCCACCGTCTTCCTCCACTGCCTGCCTGCCCACTACGGGCAAGAGTGCACACAGGCCGCGGCCCACGGCCCGCAGAGCCTCGTCTTCCAAGAGGCCGAGAACCGCCTCTGGGCGCAGATGGCGGTGCTTGTGGACCTTCTCGGGCACGGACCCGCGGTGGCAGGCGAGGTTGCGCAGGTGAGCACCGGGCCCGCCGTGGCGCTTGCGAAGTTCGAGCACGCGGCGCCGTAGTCCGAGTCGGCGTCGCGGCCATTCGGTACCGTGCGCCCGCGCTGGACGGGCCTGTTCTTGAGCCTTCGTGCCATGGGAACCAGCCGAGTCCCGCCCCATGTTGCTTGCAATTAGTATTTTGAAAGATAATATTTATAGTCATTATATCCATAGATATAGTGATGGCCATCAGCGACTCCGCCTACGTCATTTGCCGCCGCCTCCTCATCCCTCCAGCTCCCCGCACCATCGTCGACGTCGTCGAAGGGCTGAAGCCACCTATGCCGCAAGCCAGCGCCTACAGGATCGTGCGATGGATGAAGTACCATGGGGCGGTCCAGGACAGACGCCCGGGCTACTCCATTGATCTTCGACGCATGCTGGATCTCCTGGCCGCCACCCGCATCTCGAACCTGCTGCCTTCCCGCACGACCACCACCAAGCTCGACCCGCGCGCCCTTCACGAACGCCTCGCGAAGGAAGGCCTGGATCACGTCTTCGCGTTCTCCACGGCGGCCAATCTCACAGCGTACTTCGAACCCCTTGAAGCCTTCCAACTCTACGTTCCAAAGGGAGCGAGCCGCCAGCTCGCCGACTTGGCAGGGAGGGGGCGATTCTCGGTCGAAATCTTCGAGGAAGACCTGGGCAGGTTGCCCAGGCAGACGAGCGCGGACGGGCTGCCCATCACCGAGCTCCTTCGCACCGCAATCGACGTGCGCGCGCACCCCCGAGGAGGCTCGTACGCCACCGTCCTCCAGGACGCCCTTGCCCGGGAGTTGGGTCCGTGACGGAGCCCTGGGAGGACCACTACCGGCTGGTGACGGCCGAATCCTGGCGCGTCGTCTCCTGCGTCGTCCGCACGCGCAATGAGGAGGGGATTGCCTACGTCCTCATTGGCGGCTGGGCCCTCTACGCCTACGGCAGCCCCGTCCCGAGCGTCGACGCCGACCTCTTCATCCGCGGCCGCGACTTTCCCCGCCTCCAGAAGGCCCTCCTCGACCGGTGCGGCGTGGTCCCGAACGGGAAGCTCCAGCTGCTCCCGTTGGAGAAGCCGCTCCTTCTGACCCCGCGCACCGTGGCCGAAGAACGCGGCCCCCACGGCTACACCCCGGTCGTTCTCCTTTCGTCGCACCGGGTCCAACCCAAAACGTTGCGACTGCCTGGAACCGAACTCTCCGTGATTGTGCCTCGTCCGCCCGAGCTTGCCTTTGCAAAGCTCAAGGCGCTCCATGATCGTCGATTGGCCTGGGAATCCATCACCGACCCTCGAGTGATGGCGACGCTTCCTGGCATCGAACAGGCCCGAGTGCGCGGGGGAACGGAAGCGGGTTGGCGCCGCAAGGCAGGCAAGGACTACTTCGACTTCGCGTTCCTCCTGCGCGGCGCGAGCATGGAGGAAGTGCTCAAAGTGGCGAAGGCGTTCGGCCTGCAACGCCCCTTGGAGGCGAGCCTGCGCGTCCCGCCCCAGGCGCTCCGTACCTTCGCCGAGAGTCTGGCACAGAAAAACCCCGACCTCGGGATTCGCTTCCCGTTCTGGTAAGTCGCGGGCGCATCCGGCTTTCGTCCAACCAGTCCTCGCCAATACGTGGGTCTCGCTGGGCGACGAGGTCGAGGTCCGCTCCCGCCCCAAGGCGTTCAAGGGCTACACGATCGACGACAAGCTGCTGGCGGCCACCAAGAAACATCCCACCGTCTTCCTGCACTGTTTGCCCGCGCACTACGGCCAGGAGTGCACCCAGGCCGCGGCCCACGGACCGCAAAGCCTCGTCTTCCAGGAGGCCGAGAACCGCCTCTGGGCCCAGATGGCCGTCCTCGCGGACCTCCTCGGGCACGGACCGGATGTTTCGGCGGAAGTCGGCCAGGTGGCCACGGCCCCCGCCGTGCAGGTCTCGAGCTTGGCGGAACACCCCACGCCGTAAGGCGCGGCCGTGCCGTGGCGGGAATCCTAGATCTGGACCACATCCGGAACGCCCTTGAAGGCGCCGTCGCCGCTCACGAGGCGAGCGCCCACGGCGCGGGCCGTCGCCAGGACGAGGGCATCCACGAGACTCGCATCCGGGCGGAGTCGTCGAAGGTCCTGCCGGAGAGGCCCGGCGGCCTCGGCCACCGTCGCCGTGACCTCATGAATCGGGCCCATGGACCGCAACGCGCCGAGAATGGGACCGAGCCGGCGCGCCTCGCCTCGCGCGGCAAGCTTCGCACCGATTTCGGCAATCGTCAGGACGGACGTGTGGACCCGAACGTTCGCCCGGCCGAGGTATCTTCGGCGGAGGCGGCGACCCAGGGGGGTGTCGAAGAGAATCTCCCACCAGGCCCACGTGTCAAGGAGGACCTCAGAAGCGATCAAGCCGGGTCTCCTCCCGACGCCTCTCAAACGGCTCGTACCGCAGGTCGCGGAGAAGGCCCAGCGGATCCGGGACCTCCGGTCGGATCGATAAGTCGACTGACTGCCCGGGCTTGAGGCCGGCCCGCTTCGCGTCGGGCGCTGGGATGAAGACGGCCAGGCTGTGGCCGACGCGGGTTACGCGTCCCACAACGCGAAGTTCAGGCACGTTTAACGTATCTGTTAAACCCTATATTTACAGGTTACGGTGGCCGCTTTTTCATGACGTGCCGCACGAAGGGCGGAGCGAGGCACCTCAGTCCGTGAGCGTCGGCCGGCGGAACACCAACAAGGTCCGCCCCAGCCGCATGACCGATCCGTTGTCGAGTTTCTGCGCGCCGCCTCGCGGCACGCGGGCCCACTCCACGAAACTCCCGTTGCTGCTGTAGAGGTCGGCCAGCTCGAACCCGCCGGGCACGCGTCGGACCTCGGCGTGTCGCATGCTGACGAAGGGATCGTAGTCGAGGCAGACCGCGGCGTGCGCTTCCCTGCCCAGGAGCCACGGGCCGTTTCCGGTGAGGCCCGTGGTCTGGCCGATGCGCATGCCGTGGACAATCGACAACCGCGGGACATCTTGGATCCTTGGCTGGGCGGCGCCCGTCTGGAGCGGCGTCGTGAGGGCCCGCAACGGGGACGCTCCGTCGAGTTCCGGCTGCAGCACGCCGAGTTTCCCCACCTCTTCGTAGATCGCAAAGAGGCGTTGCGGGACGACGACGTAATTGGTCACGGGGCCCCGCTCCGTGCGGCCCCGCACGCGCTCGAGGACGCCAATCTCCACGAGCTGTTCGACGTGTTCTTGGGCCGTCTGGCGGGCCATCTTGAGTTCGGAGGCGATCTCTTCCAAGTAATGCGGGTGCGTGAGGAAGTGGAGCAGGCGGAGGCGTTTGGGGTTGCCCAGGACCTTGAGGTTGTCTGCCAGACCCTCATAGTTGGAGAGGTCCGCGGTTCGGGCCGCCGCTCCGTCGGCGTCGGGACTCATGCGTCTGCCATTGGGGCCCGGTGGATGAATCCTTTGCCCGCAGCTCCGCTCGGAGCGACCGTTCGAAGGGCCGCCCGCATCTCGGACGCATCCTGGAAGCGTTTGTCGGCGTCCTTGGCGAGCGCCCGCCGGAGGAATTTCTGGAGGGGCTCGGGGGCGTCGTTGAGGCCAAGGTGCGGAGTGCCCTTGAGGATCAGTTGACGGAGTTGGAAGTCGTCCCGGCCCGCCACGCGGAGGTAAAACCGGCCGGTCAGGGTCTGGTGGAAGACGACGGCGGCCGCGTAGAGGTCGCTGCGGGCGTCCACGTCCCGTCCGCGGACCTGTTCCGGACTCATGTAGATGAGGGTGCCCACGGCGCCTTGGCCTTGCGTGAGGCCCACGGTCGCGTTGGGGCGGGTTTCGCGCGCGACGCCGAAGTCGGCGAGCTTGGCGGTCCCGTCCGCCATGAGCAGGATGTTCTCGGGCTTGAGGTCGCGGTGGATGACCCCCGTGGCGTGGGCGGCCTCGAGGGCGGCCAAGACCTGGTCCAGGAGGCGCACCGCCTCGTCGAGGGATAGCCGTCCGCGCCGACGCAGGAGACCATACAGGCTGCCTCCATCGGCGTACTCCATCACGATGAGGGCTTCGGTGGGCGTCTCGGCGACGTCGAGGATGGAGACGACGTTGGGGTGGTGCAGCGAGCCGGCGATGCGGGCCTCGCGCAGGAGCATCTGGGCCGCGCGGCCCCCCAGGAGGGAGGTCCCGACGGCTTTGACGACGACGTTCCGGTCTTCCTTCTGGTCCCAGGCGAGGTAGGCCCGGCCGTGGGCGCCTTCACCCAGGAGACGATCAATCCTGTAGCGGCCAAGGATGGCCGCGCCGGGTTCGATCCGCGGGGGGGCGGTGGTGGGGACGCCGCGGCTCCCGATCTCGCGTCGGGCGACGAATTCCAGGATCTCGTGGTCGCGCTCCGTGAGACCGAGGTCTTTGCGAAGATGCCTGAGTCGGGGGTCGGCGGCCGTCACGTTGGGGTCTTGGGCCAAGAATTGGTCGAGGCTCACGCGGTAGACGTCGAGTCGGCGGTGGTAGAGGTATTCCGGGTCGGCTTCACCGGAGGGGAAGAGCCTCGTAGCAATCGGGTGGCGGAACTGGACCGCGGCGGCGTTGACGGCCAGGCCGAGCGTTCCGGTCGTGGCGAGGGCCCACGACGGCTTGTCGCCGAGGAAAAGCGCGAGGAGGACGACCAACGTGACGGCGGCGGCGGTGGCGGGGACGGCCGCGGTGGCGACGCGTCGGAGGCGGATCTCGAGGGCGAAGAGCTGGAGCCGGGCGGTCGCGTAGACCACGAGCGCGACGGTGCCGATGCGCCACAGGCCGAGGGTCTCCAGGTTGAGGTCGAGGAGTTCGAGGACGCGCTCCATCCCCCCCACCGCGAAAGGGATGCCGAGGGCCGCGGCCATCGGCCAGTCGCGTCCGCGCTCTCCGGGGGCGAAGAGGACGGCCATGAGCATGCCGATGACGAGGAGGAACCCTGCGCCGAGGAGGATGGCGTTCTCGATGACGATGTCGGTCCGTTGGGGTCCCAGGAAGGGGGTGCTGATGATCCAGCCGATGAACTGGCGGGACGCCGTGTAGCCGACCACGAGGGCGAGCGCGAGGAAGACGGCGCGGGCGCGGCGCGCGGCGATGCCGCCCTCGGGGGCTCGGGCGGCGCGGAACTGAAGGTAGATGGCGTAGTAGAACGCGGCAAAAAAGGGGGCGAAGATGGCGAGCGTGATGCCGGGCCCGTAGACGGACAGGGGGCGGCCTTCGACGAGGGCGGTTCGTTCGATGAGGAGGTCGGGCGCAAAGAGGAAGATGAAGAGGCCGGGGAGGACGAAGAGCGCCAGGATCCAGGGGCCGTACCAGTTGCGTCCGAGGAGGTTGCGTTGGGGGTGGAGGCAGGCGAAGTAGGCGAGGAAGAGAGCGGCGGGGAGTTCGAGGATGAGGTTGGTGCGGAAGAAGAAGGAGTGGACGTCGGGCTCGGTCCAGAGTCGGCTGAGGCTCACGCTTGCGACCTGGAGGCCCCAGGCGACGCCGAACGCCGCGAAGTATACGTTCTCGGTGCGGCGGGGACGAAGGTAGAGGAGGAGGCCACCCAAGGCGATGAGGGGGAGGGCGGAGGCCAGCGCCAGGAGGCCCTCGGTGGGCGGCGAGAAGGCCATCGGCGCCGCCTACCCCTTGGCCGTCCAAGTACTTTGTTCAGGGCTGGTCGGGCCGCGTCGATTCATCGTTGTACGACCATGTAGCCGCCGCCTTGGCAGACGGGGTCGCAGTAGAAAGGCACGTAGATGTGCCGTGGGACTTTGGCGTCGGCCGCGTCGACGGTTTGGCGGCCGTCGATGAGCGGGCCGGCGTTCGGCGGGAAGGGCGCGTCGCCGATGAGGGGGACGTACACGCGGACCTTGTAGAGGCCCGGCGGGAGGCCGATGTTGATCTGTTCGGGTAGGCTCCCGGGGTTGGAGCTCTCGGCAATGATCTCGCAATTGGAATCCAGGAGGCGCAGGTCGTAGTTGGGCCCGATCGCGTTGTCGGGAATCGACGGGGTCGGGTCCATCTGGACTTGGATGTTGGCGGGCGCGTCAACCGAGAAGCGGTAGATGTCGACGCGGTCGTAGGGAAGGAGGAAGTACCCGAAGGTCTCCACGTCCTCCTCGAGTTCGATCGTGGGCGGCACGCCCGGCACGCAGACGCTGTCCGCGTCGTGGCCCGAACCTGCGTCGCTGGGAAGGCACAGGGGGAGGCAATCCGCGGTTGCGGGGGACGGGACGACGGCAACCAGCGAGGCGACGGCAAGGAGGAGCGTGAGGAACGTTTTCATATGTCGGGCCAGCCGGACGGGCGAGCGCGGCGCCGCTACTTGACGTTATTCGATACTTGTGTTGCGGGCCGCTGGACGTTGGGCCGGGGGCCCTGGCCGAAACTGTGCAATCGCCAATGGACTGATTCCCGGGCGCCCCGATGCTGCACAGGGAACCGTCGGCAGGGACGTCGACGACGCGCGGCCGCAACGACGATGGGGGGCCCGGAACTCTCGATTCTCATTTGGTAAAGGTGGGGGCGGACAAGAGTTACAACCAAACTGGCCTACAGGAATATATCAAACGCGGCGCACGTCGGCCGCGTGGCGCCGCCGTGTCCGGAGAACCGTCGGCGCCCACTCTCCCTTTCGATGCCGGGGCACCCACAGGCCTTGCCACCGGATCTTCGGCTCGGGGGCCCGACCGCCGTTTGGATCCCTGCCGCCGACACATCCGACGTCCGAGGGCGGCCCATACGAATAGTCCACAAAGCGCTTAGCAACCCCGGCCTACCCGTTGCCTCGCAGGAACGTCGGCCTCAAGCGGGCCACCGCAAGCTCAGAATCCAGGGGAGTATGCAGATGCACCGTCCAGCCACGAGTGGTAACGCCGGCACCCGAACGACCGTGAGCCGCAAACGGCTCAGCCTGCTGTCGAGAACCATCCTCTATGGCGGCCTCCTGCTGGGCGTCCTTTCCTTGCTCGCGTTGGGCGCGTCCGCCAGCACCACATCGATCACGCTGGGCCGCAACGGCTCCGGCGACGGCTTCGACGCCGCCAACAAGCCAACGCCCACCTGCAACACGTGGGGCGACGCCACCTGCACCACGACCCAGGACGACTTGAACAACAAGATCGGGATCTACGTCATTTCCGACAACGACTGGTTCAACGCGGGCGGCTGGGCCAACGGCGTCGTCAAGGGCGGCCCAACGATTTCCATCACTTCTTCCTGCAGCGGCCAGGTCACGGGCTCCTGGGCTCGCATCTGGTGGGACGGCAACCTCAAGGCGTACATGGACAACGGTTGGCCCAGCAGCTACTCGTCCAACTTCAACTACATCGCGGCCTGGATGTGGCCCTCCTCCACGAGCAACAACGGCTACGGACCCTGGAACCCAACCACGGAACAGTGGAAGGACAACTACGAGATGCCCACGCGGACCGGCTCCAGCTCCTACCGCATGGAGGAATGGTATTCGTCCGGCAGCACGTACAAGCCCGTCCTCTCCGTCGAGGCGCAGACCAACAACGATGACGGCGGCGACGACACCAAGGTCGACGCGAGCGGGACCCGCGGGATCCCC
>CAYVGY010000045.1:3631-9192 GCA_964451065.1 uncultured Halobacteriales archaeon | reverse complement strand
GGCAACGTGCACGTCGACTTCCCGTACACGAGCGCGCCCTGGTTCGACAACCCGCTGAACCACAACCAGTGGAAGACCTCCAGCTTCAGCGTCACCGTTCGCGCGAACGAGGACACCGCCTGTCTGGACACGCTCCAGTACCGCAAGAACGTAAACGGCGGAGGTTGGAGCGCTTGGTCCACCGATTCAATCGGCACCCGCACCACCCAATCCACGGCCTCCGTCCCCATCGACCAGGCGGGCAAGACCCAGGTCCAGGTCCAAGCGTGCAACTACCAGAGCCCGGCGCAGTGCACGACGTACCCCTCCTCCGGCACGTTCGAGGGCTGGCTCGACCTCAACGACCCGACCGCCTCCATCACGGCGCCCGCGTCTGGCTGGAAGAACGGCGCCTTCACCGTTTCATTCAGCGCGGCAGACGCCACGCCCAGCGCGGGCGTCAACTCCGGCCTCAACTATTGCCAGTACCGCGTGTTGAGCAATGGCGCCCAGACCGTCGGCTGGACCAACGTGGCCTGCACCGGCACGGCCACGGTGAGCGTGGGGTCCGGCCTCAACTGCCGCGACCAAGGACTGAACCTCTGCACCGTCGAGTTCCGCGCCTACGACGTCGCGGGCCGCGTCTCGACCACGGCCTCGCGCTCGTGGAACATCGACTTCACGGCTCCCCAAAGCTCGATCACTGGCCCCGCCGATGGTTGGCTGAAATCCTCGTTCACGGTGACCGTCGACGACACCGACCAAGGAACGAGCAACTGCGGCACGACGTACTACCGCGTCTACCGGTCCGGAGTCTCCCCTCCGACTCCCATCACCCGCACGTGCACGGACGGCAGCATCAGCGTCTCGGTCGGGTCCGCCTCCACCTGCTCCACGCAAGGCGTGGACACGTGCATCGTCGAGGCCTGGATGGTCGACGCGGCGGGCAACACCGGCAACACGGCGACGCGCGTCTATGACATCGATTACTCGGCGGCCTCTTCCAGCGTCACAGGTCCGGCCACGACGGGAATTTGGTACGGGGCCAACGGCATCCCGACCACCGTCGACGACTCGGACAGCTACAGCCAACCCGCGGCGTGCCAAGACAAGGTGACCGCCAACGGCGTCCTGCGGCAAGATTGGAGCGCCCGGACCTGTGATACGGGCCAGGCGCTCACCGTGGGCGCCCTCGGGGACTGCAACGCGGAAGGGACCAACAAGTGTCTCTATGAGTCGCGCTCGAACGACAATGCCGGTAACGGCTACACGGGCTCGACGGGCTCCCGGCCCTTCAACATCGACTTCTCGAACCCAACGAGTTCCGTCACGGGTCCGACCGCGTCAAGCTGGCAACGCGTCGGCTTCACGGTGACCGTGGACGATAACGACGTCGTCAGCGGCTGCCAGTCGGCCAGCTACGAAATCTACAGCGGCGGAAGCTACGTGGGCGGGTCCAGTCGCACATGCGACGGGAGCTTCCCTGTGGGCGTTCCCGGCGCTTGCTACAACGAGGGCGCGGACCAGTGTGAGGTCCGCTCCTACGCCACCGACAAGGCCGGCAACGTCGCCTCGGCTGGGACCCGTACCTTCAGCATCGACTACACGGGGCCCGCGGCCGAGATCACGGGCCCCGACAACTCGGGCTGGTTCCGGACGACGTTCGCCGTCGGCACGAACGACCAGGACTCCGGCGGAAGCGGCCTCTCGAGCTGCTCGTACCGGGTCGTCTCTGGCGGCAGCCAGACCAGCTCCGGGACTCGCTCCTGCAACGCCGACCTCAGCGTCACGGTGGGCTCGAGCGCCATGTGCCGCAACCAGGGCACGTCGGCGTGCACCGTCTACATCAAAGGGCGAGACGCGGCGGGCAACGACGGCCCCGAAACGAGCCGCTCCTTCCACATCGACTTCGGCGTGCCCTCGAGCTCGATCGATTCGCCAGCGGCCGGGACCTGGTTCGGCGCCGGAACCGTCACGGTCTACGCCTCCGATTGGGACGCGGTCAGCGGCCTCCAACTCTGCGAATACAAGGTCGTCTCCGGTTCCACGACCACCAAGGACTGGGCGCCCCGCGACTGCGGCGGCGGCTTTCCCGTCTCGATCGGCGCCGGCCAAGACTGCCGCAACGAGGGCACGAGCACGTGCAGCGTCTCGGTGCGGTCTAAGGACAACGCCGGAAACCTCGCGCCGGAATCCAACCGCGCCTTCAGCGTGGACCTCAGCGCGCCGGCCACCACGCATTCGATCAGCGGCACGGCGGGGACGGCCGGCTGGTACGTCTCGGACGTGAGCATCACGCTGAGCTGCGCCGACAACCCGGCCGCGGGCGGAAACTCCGGATGCTCCCAACGGCGCTACAGCCTCGACGGCGGGCCCGAACAGACCTACTCGTCCCCCATCTCCGTCACCTCCGAGGGAAGCCACAGCCTGACCTACTACAGCATCGACGGCGTGGGCAACGCCGAGTCGCCGAAGTCCGTCAGCTTCGGCCTCGACAAGACGAAGCCGACGTCGCAGGTCACGAGCCCGGCCAACGGCGCGACGGTCCCCTCGACCTTCACCGCCTCGTTCGCGGACGACGACGCGGGATCGAGCGGCCTCCAGACCTGCTACTACAAGGTGATCGGCGTCGTCGGCACGACGACGACGGGCGACACGGGCTTCGTCCAGCGCGACTGCAACGGATCCGTGGCCATCACCGCGGGACCCCTTGCGGGCCCCGGACAATGCCGCACCATCGTGGGGATCCCCCTTGCGGGCCAAGCCAAGTGCCGCATCTACACCCAGGCCGACGACGCGGCCGGCAACCGGTCGCTCGACGGCCCCTACGTGGAAGTCAACGTGAGTTAGGCTCGACGTGAAGGTGACACCATGTCCCAGGAAGAGACTCCCGTCCAAGCACAGGAAACGGAGCGCCCCAGGAAACGGCTTCGCATGGCGATCGCGATCGCGGCGGCCATCCTGGTCGTGTCGCCCATCGCGTACGCGGCGTTGAGCCCCAACGGACCGAGCCCGGTCGAACGGGTGACGCTCGTCGTCGCGCCGGACGAGGAGCCCCAACGCGTCGCCACGACGTTCGCCGCCCTGTCCGAGCGCATGGGCATGGACGTGCTTCGAATCGACGCCGCCGACGCCGCCGAATTCGAGCGGGCCGTGGAGGATGCCGAGCATACGCTCGTCGTCGTCGCGCACGGCGACGAGACGGGCATCTCCGTCGGCACGCACCGCCTCGCGTGGTCCTCGCTTGCGGCGGCCGTGAACGCGTCCCCGGCGACCGGCGCCGTGCTGGTGGGCTGCTTCACGAACGCGGCGGCACGCCTCATCGAGAAACCCGTCTTCGGCTACGACGACCTCGTGGACGCCCGCATCGCCGAACTCGACGCGTTCGAACAGGCCGTGTACCAGGTGTACGGCCAGGACCCGGCCGCCGAGGCCCAGGCCAGCGCGATCCTGTGGGACCACGTGGCCGACACTTACGATTCCGACAGCGACCTGTTGTTGCGGTTCGTTCTCCCTCAGGCGCCGCTCTACCACGGCGGCGGCCACAACGACCCCCACCACAACGAGGGGAACGAATACTCCTACGAGAGCGAGAACGGCGTCGGCATGTCCGGCGGCCTCTCGGTGGCCTGGTTCAAGCTCAAGTTCGACCGCCAATACTGCGGCTCCAACCGGGCGGCCTGCGGGGCCGTCGCCTACCTCCAGATCGACGCCGGCAAATGCTGGACGATCGTCAGCGTCTACGACCTCTTCTTCCCCGGCTCCGGCCAGGCCATCCGCGAGATGGCCAAACAGATGGGCGCCGAGGCGGACGTCCTCGCGCTGAAACTCTGCGGAAGCGCCTACATCAAGGTCCTCGACGGCGGCGAGATCCAAGGCGGGGGCTCGCTGTACCTCCGGTTCGGCACCTTCGTCCAGTTCAAGAAGCGCTGGTTCATGGAGATCAAGTTCGCCGCCTACATCCAAGGCGGGTTCAAGGTCGCCGTGAAGAGCGCCCACAACGACAAGCACGTGTACGCCGACTGGACGTTCACGGTCGACGCGGCCGTCGAAGGCAAGCTGATCTACGTCTACTTCAACGTGAACAAGAACATCGCCAAGGGCCAGACGCGGATGACCATCTGTTACCGCAACTGCAACCAGGCCGGCTCCGCGGCCGCGCCGACCCAGGGTGACCTGGACTTTGCCTCCGGCCTGCGGCTCAACGAGTGGACGACGGTGAACGAGGCGACGCTCCAGCCCGGCCCAGCCCTGGCCAACCACTTGGAGAAGGCCGGCCTGCGCGCCGAACTCGGCATCCCTGCTGGCGTGCCCTTGACGAGCGTCAACTTGAACCTCCTCCACCCCGCCGTGGACGAACGGTTCGGTTCCGGAGGCTTCGACGAGGCGCCGAGCCTCGCCGAACCCAAGGACAACGCGCACGACTGCCCGGGGCCGGAGGGACGCGTGACTGACCCCTTCGCCAGCGACCCCAACCCGGATGACGAGGATGGGCCTACGCTCGTGGGCTACCAGGCGCGCGTCTGCGCCGAACCCGGCGAGGAACCCCAGGCCCAGGTCACGGCCAGCCTCGGCAATCCGTTCGTGGCCAGCGAGGGCGGCGAAGGCGCCGCGTGGGAACTCCTCAACGCGACGGCGCCCAACCAGATGCAGGCCCTCTACGACCAGTACGCGGATCTACGCCGCCACGCGAGCGCCGAGGTGAACCTGGCCGAAGCCTGGGACGACTACGCGGAGAAGCAGGAGTTCGACCGGGTCCAACTCACGGCGACCCCCAACTGCTTCATGACGGTGATCCCCCCCAACGGACTCGTGCCGCCGGAGGTCCGCAACGGACCCTGCTTCGGCGACATCGCCAAGTCGTTCTACCACCAGCGCCCGGACGGCTACACGGGCGACCCCGACCAGCCCTTGTACGAGGCCAGCGGACGCCGGTTGAGCCTGGAGGGCGGATGGATCCTTGAGCCCGAGTCGGAGATCAAGTTTGACACGAGCTGCCAGGGCGTCTTCAGCCTGCAGGACTGCCCCTAGGAAGGACGCCGCATGCCCCGCGCCGCCCCCCACCGGCCTCGGCTCCAGGCCGCGCTCTGGACGGCGCTCCTCCTCCCGCTAGTCTACTCCCCCAACGCCGCCTCCGTCGTCCCGACCGACCCCTGCCACGCGGCGGGGGACGGCCTGGGCGTGGGCCTCGACGGCCTCCTGGCGTACGAGGGGAACCCCGACAACGTCCACCACACGCGCGCCGACGAGGAGGCGCTGCGGGCCGAGATCCGTGGCCGTTCCGTCCTTTCCGCGGAACTGAGCGACCTTGCCCTGCAGCCTTTCGAGGCGCCGAACGCGACCTGGGCGGGCCATGTCTGGGAACGCCTGTGGGTTGCCAACGCATCCGCGACCCTCCAAGGCATTCAGGTCCCTTGCCTCCAGGCGCCCCCGTCCGTGCACGCGTCGCTCCCCAACGCGACCGCGTGGCCCAACGACACGGCGCCCTATGGTCGGATCCACGTCGGCCTCCCCCGCGGCGCAGTGGGCACCGGCACGGGCCTCTTCGTCATCACGGGCGCGGCCCCCGCCACCCTTGTGTC
>CAYVGY010000045.1:0-3621 GCA_964451065.1 uncultured Halobacteriales archaeon | reverse complement strand
AAGCTGGCCCATCACCATCACGTTGGAAGTCGTTCACGCCATCGAAATCGTGGAACCCACGCTCACGGTCACGACCGCCGTCACGGCGCTTGTGCGGGGGGAACTCGACTGGACGACGCTCGGCGAACGAATCCCCGTGGCGGCCCAAACCACCCTCTACCGCGTCGAACGGGACGCGCAGCGGCCGCTGCCCCTCGCGCATCACGAGTGGCGGCGCTCCGGGGTCGACCCGGACCAAAGCCTCGCTCAGGAGCTCCAACGGGTCCGCCACGAGAACCGGCTCGTGGCCGACACGCTGGAGGACCTTGCCGGCAACCAACTGGGCGCGGCTAAGCAGGCGTACGACGACAGCTTCGCGCGGCAACTCGACCGCACCGCCCGGGACGAGCCCCAAGAAGACGCGGCCACGTACGCCGGCCACGTCGGACTCAACAATGAGAGCAGACCAGCCGCACTGGGGAACGCGACGCGCTTGGCCCACCCGCGGGATCCCGCGGCCCGACTCCTGACCTGGACGTCCGCGACGCCCGCGGGCGCCGTCCTCGAACGCTTCCAGGCCGCGCCCAAGCGGCCCGCGGCCGTCCTGGCGGCACTCCTCGGGAACCCCCCGACACCGAACCGGGAGCCGACCCTGGAGGATTCGCTCCGTTCGTTCGTCCGCGCCGCCGGCGGAGACCCCTGGGCAGAGACCCGAGCGGTCCAGTCCATGGCTCCCCTCATCGCGCAACCCGAGAACCAATTCGTCCAGTACCTGTCCCAAACCTTGGACGCGATGACGGGTGCCGTCGCCCTCATCGAGGACGGCCGACCCCGAGACGCCGCCTCCCTCCTCCAGGACGTCTTGATTCCCCCCACGAGCGCCCAGGCAAGCCTCCTCAGTGCGGCGTGCGGCGCCGCGGTGGGCACCGCCCGGTACGACCTCGTCCTGCCCCTTTCCCAGGCGCCCCAGCACGAGGACGACTTCCCCATCCTCCAACTGTACGGCACCGGGGACGACTACCACCGCGACTACCTTGAGCCGGACCGGCCCCTCAACGCCAGCCGCAAACCCTGGCCGCTCCAAATCGACTGCGGGGGAAACGACGTCTACTCCGGCGCCATGGGCTCGAGCCACACCGCCACCAAGCTTGGCGTCGCCATCGACCTGGCCGGCGACGACGCGTACTTCAGCTTCCAATCCAACGGCCAAGGCGTCGGCGAAGTGGGCGGCGTCGGCCTCCTGCTCGACCTTGGCGGCAACGACGTGCACGAAGCGCACAAGATGAGTTTCGGCTTCGCCAACCTCGGCGGGGTCGGACTCCTCTACGAGGCCGACGGCAACGACGCCTACCGGTTCCTCGAGAACAAGACGCTCCCCGACTCGAACAACTACGGCCAAGGCGTCGGCCTCGCCGGCGGCACCGGCATCCTTCTCGATGCGGCCGGCGACGACGTCTACGAGATCAAGAACGTGGGCCAGGGAAGCGGCGGCGTCGACGACGACCCCGACCTCTGCTTGACCACGAACGCGCCCGGGATCGGCGCCCTCATCGACCTGGGTGGCGGCGACACCTACTCCGCCCGCGTCTTCGCCCAAGGGAGCGCCGGATGCTTCGGCGCCGGCCTCGGGCTCCTCTACGATGGGGCCGGCGACGACCGCTACACGGCCGACCGCGGAAGCCAAGGCTTCGGCCAGCTCGGCGGGGTCGGCCTCCTCCTCGACGCCGGCGGCTCCGACGTCTACACGGGGAACCGGACCGTCCAAGGCGTCGGCATCAGCGGCGTCGGCGCGCTGTTCGACTACGACGGCGACGACCGGTTCCTCACGCCCTACGCGCCCGGGAACGATTGCGTGCAGGCCTGTGCGGGCGGCGCCGGAGGCCACGCCCTCCTCTGGGACGGGCTGGGCACGGACGAGTTCGTCGCCTGGGACCACGCCCAAGGGGCGGCCATCGGGGCCGGCGCATCGGCCTACTTCGTTTCGGAAGGCGGCCGCGACACACACCGGGCCCACATGTTCGCCTACGCGACGGCCACCGGCGGCCCCGGCAATGAGGCTCTCCACTACAACGCGAACTACGCCACCGGCGCGACGTGGCGCTGCGACGACCGTCGTTGCGGTGGGTACTGGACCGCCGGCGACGGCGCGCTCTGGTGGGGCGGCGGGCCGCTTTGGGACGGCGTCTACCACCCCACCGCTTGCCAGTACTGGAACGGTTCGAGCTACAACCGATGCAGCAACCAACACACCGACCTCTGACGAACACCCTCCGGCCAGCCGGCACGGCCATCGTAGCCAGCGTCATGCTTCTCGCGAGCGCACTGGCCACCGGCGGCCCCGCGCCTGCGCCGCTCTCGACGGACTCACCGGCCTACCCCCCCGCGCCGCCCCCGGATGCCGCGGCGCTCCTCTCCTACGCCTTCGACCGCATCGCGACCCTCGCCCCGCAGACGCCGCCGCGACTCGACCCGGCCGTCCTGGCGCGCATTGGGACGCCCCAGGGACTCGCGTCGTCCCTGCTCACCTACGATTGGAACGCCGTCGACGACCCGATCCGGGACCCCTGGACCCGCCTCCTCGCGCTCGCCGGCGAGCCTGTTCTGTTCGGGCCCGCCAAGCCGGCCTCCTTCGACGTCGAGTTCGCGAACTTCTTGCGGGGCCTCCACGAGACCCCGGCCGCGATTGAAGTCGCGCTCCGGTCGCCCACGGTGGCACAGTTGGCGCCCCACCACCGCGACGGCCTCGCCCAGCTTCTGGCCGGGATGAATGCCGCCGCCCGCCTCCGCGCGGACGCCGTTGCGCGCCTCGACCCTGACCGCCCCGACCTTCAGTCACCCGACGCCCCCCTGGCCCAAGAGGACCGCGACAGCGTCGACCGCCGGCGCCTGCTCGAAGCGGGAACGGTTCTCCTCGCCAGCGTGACCGTCGCCCTGCCACTGCTCGCCTTGCCGGGCTGGCCCGCCCAACCCATGGCCGCCGACGCCTGCGGCGTCGAAGGAACCGCCCTCAACCTCGACCCGACTTGTCACGTCGTGATTGGCCAAGGATCCGCGAACACGTACCACCGCCGCCACCAACTCCTCATCGACCTCGGCGGGTCCAATCAGTTCAACAACGCGATCGGGGCCGTGCCCGGCCTCGCGGATCCTTTCGGCGTGGCTGTAGGGCTCGTCCTGGGAACGTCCGGCAACGACGTCTACAGCGCGCCGGGCGCCGCCGCGCAAGGGTCGGGCAACCTGGGAATCGGACTCCTCATCGATGCGGGTGGAAACGATGCCTACGTGGCGGGAAGCCTCAGCCAAGGCGCGGGCAACGCCGGCGTGGGCATCCACTTGGACCTCTCCGGCGCGGACACGTACGCCGCGAGCGGCTTCGCCCAAGGCGCCGGCTCCCTCGGCGCGGGCCTCCTCGTGGACTCCGACCTCGGGCAAGGGACCAACCGGTTTGCCAGCGGGAGCGTGGCCCAAGGCGCGGGCGCGTTCGGGGGGCTGGGCATGCTCTACACGAGCGGCGTCTCCGCCGCGACCGAGACGCTCAACGGCTACGACATCGTGCAAGGCGCCGCGAGCGTGGGCAGCGTGGGCATCCTGTGGGACACGGGGGCACGCGCGGCCAACCTCACCGCCACCGACCGGTCGCAG
>CAYVGY010000044.1:11112-19657 GCA_964451065.1 uncultured Halobacteriales archaeon | reverse complement strand
AATCGTCGCGCCGCGGGCGAAGTTGGGCGCGGTGGTAGCGACGGTGGCGCGCAGGTTGGTGCCGAACTGTTCGGCGGCGTTGGTGACGAAGACGGCCCAGTAGCCGGCGAAGAACCCAAGGAGGAGGCATAGCGTGTAGAATGCGCGAAGGCTCATGCCTGGCGTGAAGACGTAGGCGAAAATGAGGCAGGCGACGCCCGTGAGGAAGGCGACGAGGACGGCGCGGCGGCTGCGGACGATGTTGCTGAGGAAGCCGCTAGCGAGGTCGCCGGCGGAGGCGCCGAGGTAGCAGAAGAGGATGGCTGTGCCGCCGTCGGGCACGCCTAGGACTCCGATGGCGGGGGCGAGTTCGGGGCTGAGGCCCACGAGGATGCCGATCACGAACCAGACGGGGAGTCCGACGAGGAGGCTGTAGGCGTAGCGGGAGAAGCGGTCCCGGTTGGAGAAGAGCATGAGGATGGCGCCGCGCCGTACGGTCCTGACTTCAAGGGCATGGTACAGGGTCGAATCGCGCAAGGAGAACCGGGCGACCAACAGGAGGAGTCCCATGACGCCGCCGATCACGTACGCGGTCCGCCAGTCGTAGGCGACTCCCAGCAGGCGGGCGGCGTCGTCCATGAGGGGGATGCTCGAGTCCCTCGGCGTGCGGCAGGACGTGACCCTCGTCGTCCACGAGGGCGGCCACCACGGCGCCTAGGATCCCGAAGGAAGCGACGATGGCGGTGCCGTAGCCGCGCAGCTGCCGAGGGAGGGTCTCGCTCACGAGGGTCACGGCGGCCCCGAGTTCGCCGGCGAGGCCGATGCCGGCCATGAAGCGAGCCGCGGCGTACGCGGGGACCGTCGTGACGGCGGCGTTGGCGAGGTTGGCCACGCTGTAGAGGAGGATGCTGCCGAAGAGGACGCGGACGCGGCCGACCTTGTCGCCGAGGACCCCCCAGAGGATTCCGCCCAGGAGGAGGCCCGCCATCTGCACGTTGAGGAGGAGGATGGCGACGTCTTCGTGGCGCGTGGTCCCGAAGGGGATGCCGATGCCTTCGAGGCTAGGGCGGCGGATGATGAGGAACAGGAGAAGGTCGTAGATGTCGACGAAGTACCCGAGCGCGGAGACGATGACCGTCCGGTTGAGGATGGTCTTCCAGGTTCGCGGGTCCACGCGTGGTCCTCTCGACGCAGCAGGACGGGGCATGGGCGTATGAGGGTTTGGCCGCGGCTCCGACGCCTGGCGGGGGCGCCGCCTCTGCCTCCGACCGGAAGCTTCAATCGGTGCGGGCTAGGTTTGGGGCGCGTGCGCAGGCGTCGACTGCTGGCATGGTTCCTGATCGGTTTGCTCGCGTTCTCGACGCTGCTCATCATCCTGGGACGGCTCGGGTCGTCCAACCAGGTCGTTTTCACCGTCGGCGTCCCCGGGCTCACACCGGCCGACGACGCCATCGTCCTTCACGTGGAGAACGAGATCCACGTCATGGATCACGTGGGGGGCGGGACGTTCCGGTTTGTTCTCTCGGTGGAGGATCTCGAGAAAGGGCGACCCGTCCGTTACGGCTATTCCCGCGGTGGCTTCCAGGTCTTCGCCGAGGCGGGGTTCCTCGGCAACGTCGGCCATCGGACGTTCGTGCCCGGCGAGACCACCGAGGTGCTCGACGTGGTCGAGGCCTGGAAATGGTTTCCGACCGAGCCGTTGGAACCCATCCAGTTGGATTCCCGGGCAGGCCTCATCCCCATCGCGCCACGGCAAGAGTTTCGGGCGGGTCCGGTCCTGGTCGACTTCTGGAATCCACACTGGCCCCTCCAGTACGAGAGCACCCTTGAGCGTCTCCAGCGCGTCCGCTACAACTGGGTGGAGCTCGCCCCGCCGTGGGATTATCAGAGCATCGACCCGCCCGTCATCAGCGGGACGGACGTCGACGTGCCGGCGTGGCCGGAGGACGAACTCCGCCGAGAGATCCGCGCCTTCAAGGCGGGAGGCCTCAAGGTCGCGTTGGAGATCCAGGTCTGCTGCACCAAGGTCGATTTCGCCAACCGTTCGACGGAGTGGTGGACCCAGTGGTACGACACGTACGAGGCGTTCGTCCGGTTCCACGCAGACCTCGCCCTGGAGGAAGGCGTCGACGCCTTCGGCGTCGGTACCGGCGAGGGCCCGATGCCGGGCAACCGCGAAGCGCCGCCGTTCGCCGAGGAACGGTGGCGTCACATTCTTGACGTCGCGCGGACCAGCGGCGCCCCCATTTCTCTCCATTGGTACACGCCCCCGCCGGACGACCAGCCACAGCCGTTGTGGCCGCCCGGCGCCGACGCGTTCTACGCGGACGTGGACTACGTTTCGGTCGCGGTCTGGGACGGCCTCTCGGACGAGGAATATCCCACGATGGAGCAACTGGAGCGCGGCGTAGCGCGCGTGCTGCGCGACCTGGATTACGCCTACAACCAGAGCCAGAAACCCATCGTGATCTCGCAGTTCGCATACGCGAGCCGCAACGGAAGCGCCCAGTCGAAAGGAGCCGAGACCTTCTACGAGTGGGGGGATCCGGCCGCCGCGCCGGTCCGTTGGGACCCGCGCACGCAGGCGATGATCTACGAGGCGTATCTTCGCGGAATCGCTTCCAGGTCCCACGTCACCGGTTTGTTTCCCTTCGGCTACTGGTACGTGGACGCTCCGCTCACGCTGGACACGTCGATCCGTGCCAAGCCGGCGGAGGAATTGTACTCCCTCTGGGCCTCCATGCTGAGCGGCAACGTGCAACAACCATGATGGCGGCCTGGTCGCGGACCGGCACATGCCGGCGTTACGCATTTGGCGCCGTCGACTCGTCGGGGGCAGTTGCGTCGCGCCCTCGCCCATGATTTCGTCCCGACTGCGGCCGTGGTGGACGCTTGCCTGCGCCTGGGGGTCTCGCCCCTCTTGGCGCCGCACGGTGCGCGGCCCGTCACGCCGGGGATGCACGTTCTAGGCCCGGCCCGGCCGGTCCAGCACACAGGTAGCGTGGACCTTTTCCTCGAGGCGTGCACGATGGCCTCGGTCGGCGAGGTACTGGTCATCGACAACGGCGGTCGGACCGATGAAGCGTGCATCGGCGACCTCACGGTATTGGAGCTGCGCCACGCGGGCTTCGCCGGTGTCGTCGTTTGGGGCCTCCATCGAGATTCGGAAGAGCTGCGCCGGATCGGCTTCCCGGTGTTCTCCTACGGGGCGTTCCCCGGCGGACCGCGACGATCGGACGCGGGGCCACCCGATGCGCTTGAACGCGCCCGGTTCGGCACCGTGGATGTGCGGGCCGGCATGGCGGTCGCTGCGGACGAGGACGGCATCGTGTTCATTCCCTCCGGCGCGGCGACCAGCGTGCTCGCGGAGGCGCGCGCCATCGTGGCGAAGGAACGCGCCCAGACGGAGCGAGTCCGGGCGGGGGAGTGCCTGCGCGACCAGTTGAAGTTCGGCGAATACTTGGCGGCCAAGGCTCGGGACCCCATGCGGTCTTTCCGTCAGCACCTGCGCAGGATCCACGGCGAAATCGAAGAGGAGCCCTGGCTCGGCGGTGGGGATACGATGGGGAGGCAAACATCGTTTCCGGAACGCCTTTAACGCAGGGCGCCAATGGGTCCTATCCTTCAATGGTCGAGGCGAACGGCCAGCGGCCGAAGACCGTGGCGGACCTTCCCGACATCGGTCCAGCGACGGTGGAGAAGCTCAAGTCGAGCGGGTACGCCGACCTCATGACCATCGCCATCGCGAGCCCCATGGAATTGGCCGAAGCGACCGAGCTGGGCGAAGGCGTCGCGCAGAAGGTGATTGAGGCGGCGCGCACCGCCGTCGACGTGGGCGGCTTCACCACGGGGGACGTGCTGCTCAAGAAGCGGAAGGAGGTGGGCCTGCTCTCGACCGGGAGCAAGGCGTTCGACGAGCTCATGGGCGGCGGGTTCGAGACGCGGGCCATCACGGAGGCGGCCGGCGAGTTCGGCTCCGGAAAGACCCAGCTCGGGCTCCAGCTCTGCGTCAACGTTCAATTGCCGCCGGAAAAGGGCGGCTTGGCCGGCGAGGCCGTGGTGATCGACACCGAGAACACGTTCCGCCCGGAGCGCGTGGCTCAAGTCGCGCGCGGGATGGGACTCGATCCGGAGGTCGTCCTGCCCAAGATCCATGTGGCGCGCGCCTTCAACAGCGCCCACCAGATGATGCTCGTGGAGAAGGCGGCCGAGCTGGGACGCGAGCGCACGATCCGGTTGATCGTCGTGGACTCTCTCACGGCGCTGTTCCGGGCCGAGTTCATCGGCCGCGAGGCGCTCGCGCTGCGCCAACAGAAGCTCAACACGCACATGCACGACCTCTTGAAGCTCGGCGACCGGCTCAACGCCGTCATCTATTGCACGAACCAGGTCGCGGTCCGGCCGGACATCGTCTTCGGTGACCCGACGCGGGCGATCGGTGGCCACATCGTGGGCCACACGGCCACGTTCCGGTTGTTCTTCCGCAAGGGAAAAGCGAACAAGCGGATGGCGCGCCTCGTCGATTCGCCGCACCTCCCGGAAGGGGAGGTCATCTTCACGGTGGACGAGAAGGGCGTCCACGACTAGCATGTAGGTTTTCCGCCCGTCGTTCAAAAGCTACCGCTGAAATCTTCTTAGGCCTCCGCCGTCATGGCGGTTTGACGCTCCCAGACCTCGACCGTTCAGGGTGTCAGTGGACAAACTAGCATTCGCGGTGTCGCTTGACGCGGCCCTGCATGAGGTGTCGTCCGTTCCCCTGACTGAGGCTGGGGCGTCTCTCACTCATACGAGCGGACGCGCTCCATCGACCCGGGTCGATGGGCGGCAAGTCGTCGCCGGAGTACGCCCTCGTGGTTGAAAGTTGGTTCCTTCGCGCCATATCCAATACGCGACCTTGACGAGTCGGCGGGCGGTCGCGACGATGGCTCGCTGTTTTCCAGTTCGTTTGGCGAGCCGTTTGTATTTTCGGCTCACGTGACTCAGCGGCGCGTGCCGGATGTGGCTCCAGGCGGCTTGGGTGAGGAGTCCTCGGATCCAGCCGGGTCCGCGGTGGCTAATGCCGAGTTGTTTCACGGTGTCGCTTGACTGTTCAATGACCGGTTCGAGTCCGAAGTAGGCGACGAGTTGTTCCGCCCGTTCGAACCGTTGGACGTCCCCGATCTCGGCGTAGAGTGCTAGGCTGGTGACGGGTCCGAAGCCCGGCACCGTCTGCAGGCGCTGAACCACCGGCAGGGCCGCCGAAACCTCTTCGATTCTCTTGTCCAGGAGTTTCATTTCCTGCGTGAGGAGTTGTTCGGCGTGGTAGGCGGGCGCGAGTTCGGGTCGTTGCGCGAGGACCAGGTCGGGCGCGTTCAGCGTGAAGAGCCGGCCGCCATCGAGTTCTGTATCGTCCCGGCGAATGCGTTGCGCGTCCTGGTTGAGGGCGCTGTGCACGCGGTTGCGGAACCGGGTGCGGTCGCCGGCCAGTCGCCACCGGGCGCGTGCCAGGTCTCGCAGTTTCCTGAGTTCGGGTGGCGGGATCCAGGCTTTGGTGATGGCCCCGGCCCGGTAGAGCCTGACGAGTTGCCGGGCGTCGATCCGGTCGTTCTTGCGCCGTCGCTGTTTCCGACCCGGGAGACTTCCGGGGTGGACGGGCCAGACGTTGGCTTTGGCGTCCACCAAGGCGTCGACCGCCCAGGCGGTGACGCTGCTGGCTTCCACCAACACGACCTCCGGGTGGTGCTTCTCGACGAGTTCGACCACGGCCTCTTTCGAGCTCAGGAATCGCCCGTCCTCGACGAGCTTGTCTCCTTCCTCGACGGCCGCGTACCAGCTTGTTCGCTTTCCGAGATCTATCCCCAATGCGGTGGCCAAGTTTGGTCCTCCGCCCCCGGGTATCCCCCGGCGGGCGGAAAACCTACATCACTTCTAGCGGGCCTCGAGGGTTTTCCTGGGCAACCCAATGCGCGTTAGGCGACTTCGACGGCTTCATTCGGGGCGACAGGCCGTGGAACGACGTCTTGAGGGAAGAAGTGCACGCGTCGGCCCTCCTTCCGGCGCGCGAGCAGGCGGCACGTCTCCAGGCGTTTCAAGTGCCAGGTTGCCTGCGGCAGCGTCATTTCGGCTCGATGAGCCAAGCCGGACATGACGACCCCAGGATCCTCCAGGACTAGGTCATACAGCATCCGCGTTCGCTCGTTCGCGAGCACTGCAATCTGGCTCCGGCGGGACCAATCGACGACGCCGACGGGAAAATAGCGGCGCCGGCGGCCATCTTGGAGCGACGAGACGAGTTGGTTGCGCTCGAGGACCGCGAGGTGATAGACGAGCGTGCCCCAGCCAATGTTCATCTGTTGGCCCAACTTTCCAAGAGGAATTCCTGGATTCTCCTTGATTTGCTGGTGGAGGGCGTCACGCGTTCGGTGTTCGAGGAGATTCGGCTTGCGGAGCTTCGAGTAGCCCGGCGCCAAGAATGCCGTCTTGGCGGCGACCCACCTGAGCGTTTCCCAAAAATAGACGATGAGGAAAACCGCGAAGAAGGTCGTCGCGGCTGCCGCCGAAATCCTTGGCGTTGGGGGGCGGATTAAAACCGTCGAGGTTTTGGTCGTGCTCGGTGCCGGTTCGGCCTCGGCGGCAAGCGGGAGGAGCGACTGTCCCGATCCCGACCGAATCTCGTATAGGCCCAGCAGGTTGCCCGTTCGCGTGTCGAGAACGATGGCTGATTGGTTTAGAGGACTCGTCTCGTGACAGGCGCCCGCGGAGGTATAGCCCACTTGCAGGCGACCCAGCTGTCCGCGAGCGGCGGCAGGTATCGTGAACGAGGCCTCGCCGCACGCGGACGTCGAACGGTAATCGAGTGGCATCCCCCAATGGACATAGTTGGGTTTGAGGCCCTGATATTTCGACGCAGCAAGGGCGCCCCACATGGCCTCCGCCGAGTCGATGGTGACCGGATTCGGGGCAAAGTCAGCCGCGCTAAACGGCGGGACGTTTACGGGTCCTTGGTCCCGCAGGGTCGGCGCAGCCGCACCGTCGATTCTCTCTGCGCTCACTTCGTAGCCCTGACCGGAAGGCACGGCGAAGAACAAGTGCCACTCGTGGGAGGGTCGAATCCCGTGGTTTTCGCCGCGGACCAACTGGGCCGAGACGAGCTGAGCGCCCGGATTCTGTTGGCGCCAGAGGGCCAAGGGGAGCATGGTCGGACTCTCAGCCACGTCGCGCAGGGCCTGCGACAGAGGATACGGCATCTGCGACCGCGTGCCGTCTGCGGGGTACGTCTGGGCCCCGGGCGTATGGGCGGCCTCGACGTTTTCGTTCGGCCGGTCGACCCGGGTGGCCGAGGATTTCCACGGTATTTCTTTCTCACCACGTTGTTCGGCCATCCGAGTAAACGTCCGTTCCTGGATGATTCGCTCGACTCCGGCGTCGTCGACGGCCGTCACACGGAAGGTGTCGAAGGCGGGATAGGGGGACGAATCCGTGAGCCAGGTTGTCCGCTCGACATGGAGCGTCCCGGTCCTTGCCTTCAGCATCCAAAGTTCCAACGGAGTGTGGGGCGACAGAATCTCTCGGACGGGCGCCGTCACCCGGGAGCGGACCGCCACGGCGTCCGCGGCCCCGATGGTTCCCTGCTCCTCCACGTGGGCATCGTGTTCGTAGCCGGGCAGGGCCTCCACGGGAACGGACTCCTCGGCGTAAACTTGCATGGATGGTTGCCATTGCCGACCCAGCCCCGTCAGACTGCCCGCGACCATGGCGCCTCCCGTGCGGGCGAAGACGTTGGAGACGGCATCGACGCGGAAATCGGAGGCATCGCTCCCGAGACTGAGAGTCGCGCCCTGGAATTCCAGCCCGGGAATTCCCGAGACGCTCAGGGGGAACCAGGCGAGATACAACTCTTCTCCGGCGAACGCCGGGTCGGCGCTATTGACCTGAACGTCGGATCGCACGACCAACCGAGTCTCGACGTCAATGTATTCCATGGCATGCTCGGTGAATACCGCCTGCGTGAAGTTGGGATTTTGCACGTTGACGCTCGCGACGGCGCTCTCGTGAGCCCCACCCCATCGGTCCAACGTTTGCGCGAGCCGTTCGATCCGGATGTGGAGTTCGTACGTCCCCACGATCTCTTCGCTCTGAGAGGATCCAAAGTCGCGAATCGAAAGCTCGTACACGACCTCGTCGCCGACGCGGCTTTTCGGAACCGTAAGAGGTGCGCTGCTCGGCTCGTCGGTGACGGCGGCGTGACTCATGCCGACCAGAATGCCGCCGAGGATGGCGCCCACGACACCGACCAGAATCGCTTTTCGATATTGCATGCCGTTCACCGTGATGGAGGCGCCGACGAGGGCCGACGGTTAAGGCCAGATTGGATGATCTGATGAAGTTTCGTCGGGCGGAGGGCCCGCGCAGGGCACCTCCCAAAACGCCTGTTGACGCCGTCGTTAGGCACGCTGGCCGTGGACCCTTCGCAGGGGGCCTTAATGCTTGGGGACGGCTACGTGCCGTCGCATGGCTATTTTTGTACAATCACCTGACCTGAGATGGGGTGCTGAAGGGCATCTCGCGACGACTGGGTCGCCCGTTC
>CAYVGY010000044.1:0-11102 GCA_964451065.1 uncultured Halobacteriales archaeon | reverse complement strand
CCGCACCGGCGGCCACACGGCCACGTTCCGCCTGTTCTTCCGCAAGGGAAAGGCGAACCAGCGGATGGCGCGCCTCGTCGATTCGCCGCACCTCCCGGAAGGGGAGGCCATCGTCGCGGTGGACGAGAAGGGCGTCCACGACTAGCAAGGCTCGTGACCGGAAGAGTTATATCAAAATCTAACTCCAATCGTGGCCGTGGACGAGATTACGGTCCGCGTCAAGAAATGGGGAAGCTCCCTCGGCCTGGTAATCCCCGTCGAGGTCGCACGACGACAAGAGCTTGAACCGGGCGACGCCGTTCGAATCCAGATTGAGCGAAAGACGCTTCGCGTCAAAGACGTCTTTGGCATGCTCCGCGAAGAACTCAAGGACGTCGACTGGGACGAGGTCGATCGGGAGTTGGCCACGGGATGGGACAACGACTGAGCCTCTTTCTCGACACGCCCGTGCTGGCCCGCTGGGTCGCGGGCGAATCGGCCCTGGTGCCCCCCGACGAGGACGTCGTCATTACCGGTGTCCTCAATCTCTTCGAGCTCGTGCATCTGCTGACGAAGCGGGGCGCGACCCGGGGCGCTGAGGCAGCCTTTGCGACCTGGGAATCCAACGCGCAAGGATTGACTCGGACCCGCATCTTCGAAGCCAGCCGGCTTCGCGTTCGATTGCGCGACCGAGGGCTGTCGTATGCGGATGCGGCAGGATACGTGACGGCGCGAGAACTCGGAGCCGCGTTCCTCACCACCGATCGTGGCTTCCAAGGGCTGCCCGGCGTGCGAATCTTGACTCCCTAGCTTGACCGATGGCGCCGGACCCGGCGGTAGCGGCGGACGGGCATGATCAACGACCTGGAGCTATTTCCTTAGGGTCGCGCCGACGCCGGCCCGCACGACCACGGGTCCGGATGGCGGGGCCGGCGTTGGAGCCGGCAAGCCGGGATAGCCCATGAGCGCCTCCACCGATCGCACGTTCCGGATTTTCTGGATGGCCTTGAGGCCGTCCAGGCTCTCCTCGTCCGTCTCGCCGTGGATGAAGACGACAGCGTCGAACCGGCCGACCGTGCGGAACGCGTCCATGACGCCCTTCACCTTCATCGCGCGTTTCACGAACTTGCTCGGGGACTTCATGTCCTTGCCAGGCTTTCGAAGATTCACATCCGCGACCAAGAGATGGTGCACGGACATCTAGACCGCCACCCATTCCCGGAGCGTTTCGGACCCCGTGACGCCTTCCACGCGGGCGATGGCGTCCACGGTGGCCTTCAGTTCCTCCAAGCTTTTCACTTCAGCGCGGGCCACAACATCGACGGCGCCGAAGACGGCTCGCGAAAGGTTGATGCCATGGATCCTTCGCACCTGGTCGGCCACGCGCTCCGCCTTGCCGGGTGCGGCCCGAATCATAAAACAGGCCTTCATGTCAAACGCCCTTTGACGAGGATGGGAGGGCCCCACTTAAGGTTCGCCTCGACTCCAGGATTCGGCAAATTAATGTCCCTGACCCGTTGGGGGTGTCGGAGGGCGGAGCCCAATCGTCTGGACCGAGGTCTTGCCGGACCTAGTTTCCGCAGCGGTCACGTTGGGGCTGGCTTCCGTCCTGCTCGTCGTGGGGGCGGCGCACCGCGCCAACCGGGTGCTGGCTCTGCTGTTGACGCTCCGAGGCCTTCTCGTCGCGACCTACAGTCTTGGGTTCGTCCAAGGCACCGAAACGGCGACGAAGATCTGGTGGCATCTCTTTCCGTTCTTTCTCATCCCGGTACCCTTCGTCATCCTCTACTTCGTCATCATCTACCCACGCCCTCGCCGGTTGGGCCCGTCTCGCTTGTCGTGGGGCTGGATTCTTCTCCTGTTGGCGTTGGCGAGCATCGTCGCGTACGCCATCGGGCCCACGCTCTTTTGGGACTTGGACGCCTACGTGGCACATCCCGAAGGCCCCGAGGCCAACGCACCCGCCGGACCGCTCTTCATCTTTGACGTCCTACTAATCCTCGGTTACGCCGTCGCGGCGCTCGTCTTCGGGTGGGACTATGTCCGGCCCCGACAAGGCGACCGCTCCCTCTCGTCGCTCCTGATCAGCTTCGGGTTCGTCGCCAGCGTCCTCCACGGCGGCATCAGCCTGGCGTTGTTCGTGCCGGAGATCCTGTCGAGACATCCGTGGCCGCTGCGCGGCGCGATGATGGCGACGTGGGGACTCTCGATGGCCCTCGTCGTGCTCCTCGTGGTCCTGTTCGTGGCCAATGCCCGGCACCCGGAGGCCTCCGTCCGCGCGGCACTGCGGCGGTACATGATCCTCGTCCCCCTACCGGCCCTGACGCCATTCGTCGCCCTCTGGATGCCGTCCGACGCCGACCTCGCCACGCGAGCCCTCCTCGACTTCTTTTCCGCCCTCTGGCGTATGTCACTTCCGGTCGTCGTGACGTACGCGTTGGTCCGTCACCACCTCTTCGACCTCGACCTTAAGACGAAGTGGGCCTTCAAACAGAGCACCGTCGCGATCTTCTTCATCGTCGTGTTCTTCGTCGTGAGCGAAGCCGCCGTGGCCATCGTGGGCGAAGGCACGGGTTCCACGTACATCGGCATCGCCGTCGCCGCATTGCTACTCTTCGCGCTTGCCCCCGTGCAGCGGCTGGCCGAACGCATGGTGGACGCGGCCCTACCCCAGGTGTCCCCGACGCCCGAGTATCTCACGTTCCGCAAGTTCGAGGTCTACAAGGAGACCCTGCAGAGCCTCCTCGCCGACGGGGTCCTGACAGAAAAGGAGCGGACGACGCTCAAGCAGCTTCGGCAACGCGTCGGCATCACCGATGCGGATGCGGAACACATGGAACAAGAGGTCCGCCGGGCGCTCGGGTTGTCCGCCTCGGAGGCACCCTCGGACCTGGCCGCGCTTGGACCCGGCTGAGTTGCGAATGCCAGGGTCCTGCGCCCCTGCGAAGGGTGCCGCATAGTGCCTAATGTTAGGCACTATGCGATGTCGAACGCGCGAGTTTCGCGTGACGGCACATCCGGCTCGAGTCGATTCAACCGTTCTGCCAATCGTCTTAAATGGCGTAGGGTCGGGTCGTCGTGGCGTGTCCACCGGGTGCGTTCGGGGACCGGCCGTGGCGGCCTTGCTCCTTGCTCTGGTGATTCTCACGGGGCTCAGCGGATGCGTGCAGGTGGACCCCGGCGCCGGCTCCGAGGCGGTTCCCGCCACCGCGTCGGAGCCCGCGCCCGTTTCCAACATCTCCAGCGTCCTGACGGCGCGCGGCTGGAACCCCGACGCGCCGCCGGACCTCTCCCACGAGCCGCCGTTCCCGCTCGAAGAAGGAACGATTCCATCCCGCGACCAAGCGCTCGAATTCAAGAACCGCTTCAACCGCTTCCTCGTCGAAGGCGACGAGGGGCTCGACGACTTGCGGGCCGAGGGCTACTTCACGGGCGCAGGCACCCGCGAAGATCCGTACGTGCTCGAAAAGTTCTACGTCGATGGCGACCTCGCCATCGTGAGCACACACCGCGCGCTCATCCTCCGCGATGGATACGTGAAGGGTCAACTTCGTCTCAACTACGTGGGCGACGAACTCTACGTCCACCACGTCTACGCGTCCGACCTCCGGATCAACGAGAACATCGAACGCTCCGGCACGAACACGGGAGGCTTGTTCCACGACAACCAGTTCGCCTTCGTCGGCCAGATCCGTCACTTCATCGGCGAGTTCCGAGACAACGAAATCGGGCCCAAGCCGGAAGGCGCCATCCAGTCGTTCCTCGGCGACACGGGCCCGACGACGCTCGCCAACGAGGTCGTGTTCAACTTCGACGGGTTCCACGGCGCCGACGTCCACCACAACCGGTTCGTGGGTTTCGTCGACATTAAGTTGCACGGGCACAACCACGGCGACTGCTTCACGTGCCCCGTCCACGACCACACGGACGCTGCGGAGTTTCCCGACGACGAGTCCGACCACGACACGCTCACGCACGACGATGTGGCCGACGCGTTGGGTTTCCGGAGCCGCCACAGCGTCCGGTATGCGAGTCTCCTCTTTCGCGACAACGAGATCCGCGTGGAGGAGGGGCTCGCCTTGCGCTACAATGACCGCGCGCACGCCGGCGACGACCGCACGGCCAACAGCGAACCAAACGAGCACCTCAACGACAACCACGTCCACTTCCAGGACGTCACCATCCGCGGCAACCACCTCGTCGGTGGTGGCCTCGCGGTCGAGACCTTCAACGCCGAGGACGAGAACCACCCCACGCAGAACCGGGGCCTCCTCCGTGTCCTGGAGAACGACGTCGTCCTGCGCTACGAGGATGACGCCCTGCTGGGCGCGCATCACGCCTTGGATGCCGTGCGTCTGTCGCGCGCCGACGGCCTCGAACTGCGCGTGCGCGACAACCACATCGCGTTCGAGAGGAAGGGCGACGCGCCTCTCTTGGGCGGCCAAGGCCAAGTCCCCCTCCTGACCGGCTTCCGGTTGGACGGCATCGACGCCTCCAACCTCACGCTGGCGGGAAACATGGTGGAGGCCGGCGAGTACGGCGTCTTCGCCGCCCGAATGACCGACGACGTGCACTGGTGGCTCCAGTCCAACGAATTCCGCACCACGCACGCGTGGCGCGGCCAAGACGTCGGGAACCCGCCTGAGGAGTCGTGAAGAAATGACAAAACTCGCCTTCATCATGTTCGGATTGACGCTGATCGCGGCGCCGTTGGCGGCCGCCGACTCTGTTCAAGAGCCCTTGCTGGGAAAGGTCGAGGAGAAGACGGAGCAGGCCGCCCGCGACCCGACCGGCTACGCGGCCAACCAGTCCTCGCCAGACCAAATGCAGCAAGACGCGCGCTGGGGCGTCGCTTACGCGTGCTTCGCGCTCGATTGGGCGGGCGACGAGGCCAACGTGAATCCGCCGAATCTCGAACCATGCGAGGGTTACGAGGACGTCATCCGAGGACGCCCGGCTCCACCGCCCTCCCCTCCCGGACCCATCGTCGAACCGTTCGAGCCCGACGCTGTGGACGAAACGGAGATGCTCGTCGACGACACGGTGACGATGGTCGATGAAATCGCGGATAATCCCCCGAGCGCTCCTCAACGTCTGGTCGCCTTCATCGGGCACGCCGTCGACTTCCTCCTCTCGTTGCTCAGGAGCCTCGCGGACGGCGTTGGTGCGGCTCTGGGGGCCGTCGGCTCGGGGATTCGCGCCACGGCCGCAGGAATCGTGCAGGGCATCGGTGCCGCCGTTGACGGCGTCGTCGAACGCGTGGGTTCGGTGATTCGCGCGTCGGCCGCCGCGGTCCATTCCCTGGGCAGCGGCATCGGCGCTGCGGTCGAGGCCGCGGGCGATGCGGGCCGCGCGGCGGGGGCGAAGATCGGCGAAGCTGCTTCGAATCTCTCGGACTGGGTCGGTTCGCTCTGGTCGGACGAATCGCCGAGGCCGGCCATGCCCGACGACGTCGCCGGAATTGGAGCGGACGGGAAAGATGGGCCCGTCGGCGACGTGATTTGCCTGGATTGCCTCCTCGAGAGCGCGCCGACGGTCGGAGGCGCGTCCTAGGGCCAAACGACGCCCGGCGGCGTGAAGAAGGCGTCCGACGGCCGTTCGAAGGATTGGAGCGTGAGCGTGCTTGCGTTGGCGCCGGTATGGACCTGCACGGGATACGTCGGGATTGGTGAACGGAAGTACGTAAGGAGGAACCCGTATCCGCCCTGCGAGAGTTGCAGGACCAGGCGGGCGCCGGGGGGGACGACGACGTCGAGGGGTTCGAACTCCATCCTCGCGACCAAGGGCTGGTTAGGCACGACGGTCGTTGGCTCGTCTCCCCCCGCGGCGTAGCGGAGATCCATCTGCGCGACGCCGACGGGTCGCAGGCTTTCTTCGTCTTGAATCAGGAGGCGGGCCGTCAAGTGTCCGCCGGGGCCGGTGGGCGTCACGGTCGCGTGGAGGGTGGGAAGGCCGGCGAACCGTAACTCGTCGTCGAGTTCGGGCGTCGAGAAGGCGACGCAGCCCGGGCAGGTGGCGAAGGCCTCATGCCGGAGGCGACCATCGATCTCGTCGGGAGCCACGACCATGCGTACGGGATCGGGGCCGACCAGCACGGTGCCGGCCGTCGTCGAGGTCTCCCGAACGAGCCGGCCCTCCGAAGCGAGTTGAAAGGTCGAGGGGGTGGCGTCCGTCGGCGGCCAGGCCGCTTCGCTGCGCCAAGCACCGGAGGAATCGGCCACTTGGATGCGCGGGCCGAGGTCGGCCGCCGTGTCGTTCTTGAGCCAGTAGTCGAACCAATGGATGAGAACTTCCGCCCAGTCCATGCGTCGGGTCGGGTTGGGAAGGTCGCGCGGCGAGGTCACGCTGGTCGTTTCCCAGTCGGGATAGTCGTGGCTCCATTGGCCGAGCCACTGTTTGACGACGAGGTCGCGGCCTTCGAGTTCTTGGATCCAGGGCTGGACGAGGTGGGGCTGCGCGAAGGAGTCTTGGAGTCCGTGGACGAGGAAGACGCTGCCGCGATAGTTCGCTTCGACAAGCGGGCGCAGGTCGCGCGAGGCCCAGAACCCTGTCGGATCGCGTTCGCCCGTGGCGGCCACGTAGAGCGACGAGGCGAGCCCGTTGGCGAGGTCGGGGCACGCCGCGCTCGCGACCCGGTCAGGTGACCGCGTCTCGAAGGGCGATTCGGGGCCGTAGAGGAACACGTAGTTGCCAGTCGTTGCCATGCCCCAGAACCCGAGTTGGTTCCCGGGAGCCCCCAGGGTGGACGCGGTGCCGTTACGGACGAAGAAGGAGTAGAGGTCGGGCTCGCTGGAGACGGGCACGATGGTCTTGAGGTAGGGGTTTCCCGTGGCGGCGACGTGCCACTGCGTGACGCCGTCGTAGGACTTGCCGATCATGCCAACGTTGCCGCTGCTCCACGATTGTTCACCCAGCCACGTGATGGCCTGGTCGAGGTCGGCGCGTTCCAGGGGGCTGTACCCGTCCCAGCAGCCGCCCGAGCCGCTCGTCCCGCGCGCGGCGACGAAGGCGACGGCGTAGCCGCGCGGGACGAAGTTTTCCACGAGGAACTGGGATGGGTAGCTTGTCCGATAGAGGTTGGAGAGGTCACCTTCACGAAGGACGGGCAAGTACACGGAGGCGTAGACGACCACGGGCACCCGTTCGCCTTCGGCCACGGCGGGCCGGACGAGCCCGATCTGGATGGGTTCCCCGTCGACCCGACTGGACAAGGAGAGCACTTCGTCGCCGAGGCGGAACAAGGCGCCGGGCTGGAGGACACGGGAGAAGGGTCCGTCGAGGTCGTAGACGCCTTCGATAATGTGAGTCGTCGAGAACCCGCCGCCGATGCGGTCATCGTCCAAGGCCAAGTCGGTGTCGCGGTCGCCCCCGAGGCAGCCGGCCAAAAGGGCGCCTCCCACGAGCGTTGCGACGGTGAGGATGTGCCGACCCGCCATTCGGCGTCGAGTCAACCTCGGCGTATTTAGGGTTTGGGTCGCGCCGTCGGATGAGGCGCGACGCAAGCCTTGTCTTCGGCGGGACCGAATGAAGCGACGTTTGCATCGAAGCTGGACCTCTTGCGGTGTGACGTGGCATCGGGGACGAGCACCATGGTTTGGACGGGGTACTGACCAGTCCCAACCGAGCGGGCCACCGAAGCGGTCCGTCTCAGGTCCCCAACATCGCGGCCCAGCCCTGGTGTGGGTGGGAGGCGCCTGCGTGGTACGTCTCCAGGGCGGCGTCGTTTGCTAGGATTGGGCTGAGCGCGTCGTAGGCGGCCCCCCACCGGTAAGCTTCCAGGGCCTGGATGGCTTCTGCAAACTCGTCGGTTCCCGTCTGGTCCGAGAGTTGGGCCCGTTGGACCGCGTAGCCGGCGCGGTTGCGTTGCCAGTTCGCCGCGTCGATGTCGCTAAACTCGTGGACGCGCCAGTCGGTCTCGTAGCTCATGACGCTCCAGACGCTTTGGAAGGTGTCGATCTGAGGCGATTCGCCCGCGGCGTGTTGGACGTGCTGAGGGTGGTGTTGTCCGAAGAGGTGCCCCGTCTCGTGCGCGACGAGCACGTTCAGGGTGTTCCAGGGATCTTCCGAATCCGGTGTCGTCCGGAGAACGTCGCGGCCGGGCCCTTCGTAGGTGGCCCTCAGCCGGTTGAGCTCGGGCCAGAGGCTGAAACTGATGCGGCGGTCCGCCGTCACGTCGTAGGTGCCCATTCCGCCGAAGTCACCTTTGGTGGCGAGGTCGCCGAAGAGGAAGAGCGACAAGTACTCCTCGCAGCCGGTCTTGTGGGTGACGTACTTTTCCCAGTTCTGGTCGAGGTAGAACCGCATGGCGTCGAGGAAGGGGAACGCGACGAAGACGCCGTTGGCGGCGGTCCGCATCAGGGCATCGAGCGCGGGGTCGTCTTGGGGAAGCATGAGGACGTTGAGATCGATGGTGACCCCGCTGGCCGTGAGGTTCTCGAAGCCTGATCGGATGCCGTCGAGGTCGACGAGGGCCCGCGCCTTCGGCCCGAGGCTCAGGGCCTCGGTGAGGCTCGCCGTTTCGATGCCCATCACGAACGTGATGTGGTGGCATGGCTTCGTGCTGATGGGGTAGAGCGCGGGCTGGAGGAGGCGATAATGCGTGGCATCGACGGTAAGTTCGGCGAGGAGTCGGACCGTCTCGTCGCCGCCCGGGGCCAAAGGGAAGTTGTAGGCTTTCACGGGGTTGTCTCCGAAGACGGTGCGGAAGAAGACGCCCTCGGGGCTGAACCGGTTCTCGGTGACGTACGGGTCGGGCTTGGCGCTCACGTCGTAGACGACGAAGGGATTCCGCTCGCCGAAGGCGCGTACGGGTTCGAGCCAACCGTGGGGGTAGGAGTAGCGCCACGCATGGTTCTCGGGGAGGTCGTCCTGCCCGTGCAGGAGGACGAAGGCGGGCCGGTTCGGATCCCGGGATTGCTCCTCCTCGAGCAGGTTCTTGGCGAGGAAGTCCTCGGCGGCGTTCGCATCGAGGGCGCCGTTGCCGAGGGACCGGGCTGAAACGTTTGCGAAGAAGGCGTGGGCGAAATCCTCGGGCACGTCGTGGACGCGGTAGACGGCGCGCGGGATCGCGGGCAGGGGCAAGGAGGATCCACCGAGCGTGCCTTCGGCAGTTGGGGGGAAGTTGATGACCACGTCGCTGGCCGCTCCATAGACCTCTTCGGGTTGAAGCGTCGCCTGGAGCTTGGCGGCGACGGCCGCTTCGAAGCCTACGACGTAGACATCCACCGGCTGGTCGATGCGAAACCCCTTCTTGTCGAGGAGCGTGAGCACCGTCTCAAGGGCTCTCGGGAGGTCGGTCGGGTCGACGGAATCCGCGGCGGGCCCGACGCACCCGGCCAGCAGGATGGGGATTGCCACGAGGCTGGGAAGGAACTTGGACAAGGAGTGACCGCCCTCCGACCAATCTGGCGGACGGGACTTTAATGTTTGCCGCGGACTCAGCCGCTCCGAAGGCGGGGAAACGGACGCGAGGGGCCCGCCTGGGCGAAGGCACCGCTCGCCGCGTATGTGACAATCGGTTTCGAGAGGAGTTTGTTCGCGTTCTCTTGAACCAATTTTCGGGACGATTCTGAATTTCACTTTCACCGACCCCCCAAATGGTGGCCTATACTCGCGGCGTCATGGCTCGGTCAAGGAGCCATGCATGCCCCGAGTTCAGGTCAACGCCGAGACCGTGGAAGTCGACGCCGACAATCATAAGAACGGTCGCAAAAAGGCGGCGGAGGCCAGCGGCGCGCCCGACGAAGCCGCCAACGCGGTGGACCCCGTCGAATTGATCAAGGAGCTTCCGGGCGTTGGCCCCGCGACAGCCGAGAAATTGGCGGAGAACGGGTTCGACGACCTCATGGCGATTGCCGTTGCGAGCCCGGGCGAAATCGCCGAGTTGTGCGACATCGGGGAAGGAGTGGCGGCAAAGATCATTGCAGAGGCCCGAAGAAAAGCTGACATCGGCAGCTATCGTCTCGGCACAGACATCCTCGAGCAGCGAAAGACCATCCAGCGTCTCTCGACGGGCAGCAAAGCCCTTGACGAGTTGCTGGGCGGCGGCCTCGAGACTCAGGCCATCACGGAAGCTGCCGCGGAATTTGGCTCGGGCAAGACGCAGATCGCTCTCCAGCTGGCCGTCAACTGCGCCCTTCCGGCAGAGAAGGGGGGATTGGGCGGTCACGCGGTCATGATCGACTCGGAGAACACCTTCCGCCCAGAGCGCATCGCCCAGATTGCCCAGCACGCGGGCGTGGAACCGAAGGACGTCCTGGACAGGATCCATGTTGCGCGCGCGTTCAACAGTGCACATCAGATGATGCTGGTGGAGAAGGCTCACGAGTTGGCCAAGCGGGCGCCCGTCCGCCTCCTAATTGTCGATTCCCTCACGGCGCACTTTCGCGCCGAATTCGTTGGTCGTGGCACACTCGCCAACCGGCAAGGAAAACTCAACACGCACATGCACGAAATCCTCGACTTTGCGACGCGCCACAACGCCATCGCCTATGTAACGAACCAGGTTCATGCCCGGCCCGACGCGTTCTTCGGTGATCCTAACAAGCCGATTGGCGGGCACATCGTCGGGCACGCGAGCACCTACCGTCTGTACCTTCGAAAGGGCAAGGCGGGAAAACGTGTGGCGCGACTCATCGATTCGCCGAACCTGCCGGAAGGCGAATGCGTGTTCGCGGTCGACGAAAAGGGCGTCCACGATTGAGATTGTTGCATCCCTCACGGGCGGGACGCTTGCTGTCCCGCCCCCCGGCCCTTTTTTTCACGGGCGCACTGAATTCATGCCCGTGACTAGAATCCTTTTCTAACGTCCGCGCCCAACCTCTCCCGCTGGCGCCGGTGGCGCGCCAGGGCGGTCGACATGATGCGTAAACTAGCGCGAGCGCGAAGCGTGAAGATGATTTTCGGCGCCGGAAGCGTCATGCTTCTAGGATTCGCTGGTTGTATCCAGAACGAGGAATCCCCCCAGGCGCCGGCGCCAATGGAGGGTCGAGATTACGACTCGAAGACCTGCGCGATTCCCGGCTGGGTCGTGACCCAGGATGAGGAGCCCTACGCGGGGGACGTTTGGCTTAGTGGTGGGAATCCGCAGCGCGAAGAAGCGACGGACGGGAACGGCACGTTCC
>CAYVGY010000043.1:9026-19800 GCA_964451065.1 uncultured Halobacteriales archaeon | reverse complement strand
GGTGCGGGATCGCGGCTAGGGCGCGCGGTCGGCATCCGGTGCCTCCTCGTGTTCGGCCAGGGGGACGATTCGCGACAGGACCAGCACGGCCAGCGTGAAGGCGGCGGCGACGCCGGCCGTGAGCCAGATCTCGACCCAGGTTGGGGCATACGAGCCGTGGACGTGGGGCAGGAGCTTGTGGAACTGGGGCACGACGACGAGGTTGAACCGTTCGGCGTAGACCCCGAGGACGACGAGGGCGGATGCCGTGAGGACGACCCCTTCGCGGCGGCGCAGCGCGGGCACGCCGAGGAGGACCATCGGGAGGAGGAGGCCACCCAGGAGGTCGAACCAGAAGACCCACGCGTACTGGCCGCTGATCATGTCCTCGAAGAAGACAGCCTCGTCGGGGACGCCGCCGAACGTCACCGTGATGAGTTCGGCAAAGAGGAAGTAGCCCAGGAGGGGAATCGTGAAGAGGAGGATCCTCGCCAGGCCCTGGATGGCCTCGTGGCTGATGCGGGCCTTGAGGAGCCACTTGGCGAGGATGGCCACGACGAGCACCAAGGCGAGGCCCGACACGAGGGCGGACACCACGAACAGGGGGGCCAGGAGCGTGGAGAACCAGGCCGGTCGGGCCTTGACTAGGCCCAAGATCCACGCGGTGACGCTGTGGAGGACCACGGCGTACGGAATCGCAATGGCGGAGAGGAGGCGCAGCCAGAACCGGTCGCGTTTCAACGATTGCGGCGTCAGGTCCATCCGGCCCAGGGTGACGATCCGGTAGAACCAGGCCATCCTCGGGCGGCTGCGGGCCGTCCGCACGAGGTCGGCCCGGCTTGCGAAGTACAAGAGCACGAGACTCAGGAGCATGTAGGAGAAGACGACGAACACGTCCCACATGAGGGGGGAGCCGTATTGACTGTAGACGAAGAGTTCCCAGGCGCGGTCCGGTCTCCCCATGCTCATGAGGATGCTCAGGCCGGCCAGGGCGAGGCAGAAGAAGGCCAAGATCTCCGCGATGCGGGCCAGGGACCGGTACCGTTCCAGGTTGAACAGGTTGACGAGGCCTGCGACGATGATGCCGCCGGCCGAGACGCCGATGAGGAACACGAAATTGACGATGTAGAGGCCCCAGGCCACGTATTCGTTGAGCCCCGTCACTTCGAGCCCTTGGGAGAGTTGGAGGTTCCACGCGTACACGGCCATGCCGAGAACCAAGAGGGATGAGAGCAGCGCGGCGTAGAAGCCGACGCCGGGGCGCGGAATGGGGCGGGCCTCCGTGTCTTCCTCGCGGCGCGTTCGCGCGATGGTGACAGGCGGCAGTCCTTGGTGTCGGACGGTAGGGGTCTCGGCGAATTCGGCGGCGAACGTGTCGACGGGGGTCGTTGTCATGGGTTATCCCTCCTGGAGGTAGATGACCTTCGGTCTGGTTCCGAGTTCCTCGAGAAGACGATGCGCTCGGCGGTCGCGTGACAACTGGGACACGAGGCTGTCGGGATTGTCGAGGTCGCCAAACGTGATGGCTCCGGCGGGACAGGTCTGGGCGCAGGCGGGGATTACGCCGTTGGCGTAGTCCGACCCAACGGGTTGGCCGTTCTCTTGCGCTTTCGCGATCCGGTGCACGCAGAACGTGCATTTTTCGACGACGCCCTTGGGGCGGCGCCGGGGTCCGACCTCCCAACCGTCGCTGTCCTTGACGCGGTCCGGGTTGTTGATAAGACCTAGCGTCTCGGGGAATTCAGGTTCTCCATAGTTGAAGTTGCGCGCGCCGTAGGGGCATGCCATGATGCAGTACTTGCAGCCAATGCAGCGGTCCCAACGGATGAGGACGAGCCCCTCGTCGTTCTTGTAGGTCGCCTCCACGGGGCAGACCTGCACGCATGGCGGCTTCTCGCAGTGCATGCACGGTCGCGGAAAGAGCTTGATCTTCGGGTCCGGGTATTCGCCTTCGGTATCGGAGAAGAACTTGTTCCAGAAGATCGCTCGGTCCTTCTGGACATCGTCCGCGCCGGCGAACGGGACGTTGTTCTCGGTTCGGCAGGCGACGACGCAGGCCTGGCAGGCCGAGCACTTGTCGAGGTCGATGGCCATGCCCCACCGGGTCATCAGGCCTCACCTCCGGCTGGGTACACCTTGACGCGGGTGAAGTACGCGGACTGTCCGCACAGGTAGTCGTAATCCTGGATGATGATGTCGTTGGGGTTGACTCCGACGCCCTTGGAGTACCTCCCGTATTCCCGGTGCCCGAAGTGGTGGGGGATGCTGACCGTTCCAGGTTCGCATCCGGCGAAAACGACGGCGCGGGTCTTGATGCGTCCCCGGCTGGATTCTACCCAGACGGCATCGCCGTCGCCCAGTCCGGCCGCCTCCGCCGTGTCCGGATGGATTTCTACCCACGTGTCCCACTTCACGTGGTGAATCGGCGACAGAACGTCATTGAGGTGGGGCGCATCGGAAGTTCGGCCCTCACCGCGGACGGTGAGCTTGTATGTATTGAGGACCAGCGGGTATTCGCTAGCCGATCCCCCGACCATCCGCACCGGCTCGTAGTGTGGAAGGTAGACGGCGTCGCCCGCAACCGACACGCCCAACTGGGCGATCTCCTCGGGCGTCATGTGGAGCTTGTCCAGCGTCGCCTTGAGGGTCCCCGATTCGAACTCGAATTTCTTGCTGGGGGTCTTGAACGCTGCCGAGTAATCCCCGAACTTGTAGGGCGGGCTCGAGATGACGCCGCGCGCCTGCAGGGATTCCAGTTCCTCCGGCTTGAGCTTCGAAAGGGCGTCGTCGATCAGCGCTCGGTTGTCCGCGTATGGAAGTGATTCCGCCACCTTTCCGCCGAGATCTTTCGCGACGCGGATGAACACGTCCGCGGCGTCCATCGTGTCGTAGACGGGTTCCACGACAGGATTGCGGAGAGCGAGGACGGGGTAGCCGAGGGACTCCGCCGCGCCTTGGTATTGGTACCGCTCCAGGTAGGTGTGGTCGGGCAGGATGAGGTCCGCATAGGCGCTGAAGTCGTCCATGAAGGGCGAGAAGCTCACGAGGTACGGCACCTTCATTAGGGCCTCTCGCCAACGCGATGTGTCGATGAACGAGTAGAAGGGGTTGGCGTAGTAGCTGAGGACCAGGTTCACTTCGTACCCGTCCTCCAGGATCGCCGTTGGAACGTGGCCGATGACGTTGCCGCCGAGCGGCCACTTCTTGCTCTTGGCCTTGTCGATGCGTTCCTTCTTGTAACTCTCGGTTGAGACGTCGTCCTGGACGGCCGTGAGCCCCTTGAGGCTGTAGCTGCTTTGGGTGATGATGCCGCCTGGGGCCTCCAATGAACCTACAAGGGCATTGAGGGCGTAGATGGCTGCCCTCGTGTAGACAGCGTTCGACTGCGAGCTCGTCCCCTTGTTCCCTCCATCCGTGATGGCCGGCTTGGTGGTGGCAAACTCGACGGCGAGGCGTCGTACGGCTGCGGCCTGTACGCCCGTGACGCCCTCTTGCCATTCCGGAGTCGCGTCCTTGAGGACCAGGTTCCACCACTTGACGAGGCCCAGCGTGTTTTTCTCCCTGAAGGTCTCGGGGACGACGTCGGCGCCGGGGAGGAAGCGGTCTACGGGGTTGGTGAAGTCCCCCACGAAGGTCTTGTCCCAGAGGCCCTGGGTGAGGATCACGTGGGCCATGGCGAGCGCCATGGCGCCGTCCGTCCCGGGCTTGATTGGGACCCACTCGTCGGCGCGGGCCGCCGTCGTGCCCATCCGGGGGTCGACAAGGACGACCTTGGCACGGGTGGGTTTGCCGCGTCGAGCCTTGGCATACGAGGCGATGTTGTACGTCAGGGGCCGGCCGCCCTCTAGCATCGGATAACCGAAGAGGAGAATGTAGTTGGATTGGCCCCAATCATGTCCCCGGTGCGCGTCAGTGCCGGTGAGCAAGAGGTAGCCCTTCTCGCCGCCCACGCTGCAAGTGGCGCCGCGCCGCAGGTGGTTGGGGGAACCGTACGCCTTCATGAAGGTCTCGACGACGCCCGTCATCTGGCCGGCGCGTCGGCCCGAGATGCTCACGACCGTGTGGGCCTTGCCGTCGTCGCGCAACGTGCGGAGCCGGTCGGCGAGTTCTTTCACCGCTTCGTCCCAGGAGATGGGTTGCCATTGGCCGGACCCCCGGTCGCCCACGCGCTTCATGGGGCCCTTGACGCGGTCCGGGTCGTAGAGGACTTGGAGCCCCGCCTGGCCCTTGGGGCAGAGGTTGCCCTCGTTCACGGGGTGGAGCGGGTTCCCCTCAATCTTCACGGCGCGTCCGTTGACAACGCGCACGAGGAGGCCGCACATGCCGGGGCATTGGAGGCAGACGCTGGGGACCATCTTCTGGTCCACGATCACGGGGTCCGCCCCGGCGCGCGCGTTGGGGGCGATGCTCGGAAGGCCAATCTTCCACGCGATGTACGTGGTCGCCCCGGCCGCGGCGCTGACCTTGACGAAGGTCTTGCGCGCGCTACGCATGGTCACTGCCCCCGCTCGCGCCGGACACGGCGCACAACGATGGCGCCCAGAAGCACCAAAATCACGAGCGCGTCGAGCCCGGGTGATTCCGCACCGGAGCTGCTGTCGTCGATGATTTCAACCTTCTCGGCCGCCGCGCCGACCCCGGCCACCTGGCCTTCGAGGACGCCGATCCGCGCTTCCAATTGCCGGATGAGGGCGTCCCGCGGGTCCTCGCGGAAGGTCACGTTGGACTTGACGGTCCCGATCTCGAGGACAAAGGTACCCGGGGCTGAGGGACCCAGGAGGGTGAGAACCATCTGCGCGGTGCCGCTGGGAACCACGTGCGGCGTGGGGCGAGAATCGATCATGACGTTGTTGAGCTTGGACGCGAGCAACGTCGAGCCGCCGAACTTGCCGCCGTTCTTGAGGTCAATCGTGACCTGGAACGCGCCGCCGGCCGCGGGCGTGGCCGGATCCACCTTCACCGTGGTGGCCTTGATGTCCACCGCAGGCGGGGCGTTCGACAGCTTGATGCTGGTTGCCGGGATCGGCCCATACTTGGCGACGCCCGCCGCGGCCACGGGGACGACGAACCATTGGCCGTCGTCCCGCTCAACGACGCTGGAGGCGAACGCGACGGTGAGGCTGTTCCAGTCCGCATAGTCGACGTCGCCGGAAAGGACGAACGAGCCGGCCGGGTACGAGTCGACGGGGGTGAGCCGGACCGTCCACGTCCCCGTGGCACCGGTGGCGGCGAGCCCCGACGCCTGGGTCGTAATGTACACGGCCTCCCCGGCGTCGTACTTGCCATTGAGGTTCTGGTCCGCGTATTGGAGGTTGTCCCCCGTGACCTGGGCGTAGGTGGTTTGGGTCTCGTACGAGTCCTCGACCTTGATCTGCGTTCCCGCCTCTTTTCCGACGCATGGCGTCAACCGGATGTCCTTGGGCTGCGCGCCCGCGGCGGCCGTGCTGGCCGTGTCGAGGAGGAGGCAACCATCGATGGCGCGTCCCGAACCGCCGAAGTCCTGTTCGTTCACGCTGACGGCCCTCGAAGCCGCCTTGGCCGTCGGAACGTAATCGGCGTCGCCCACCTTCACGAGCGTCCCGTACTGGCTCGAGCCGGCCGTGGCCATGGGGGCACCCAACGACACGAGAATGGCGAAGAGAATTCCAACCGTCGTGCGGCCGGCGGCGCTCATGGGCTCACCTTCCGTTCGTTGCGATAGGTGGAAATTTGTTCTTGGAGACGGTCGATTCGGTGCATCCCCGAATCGCGGAACTGCCGGAGCAGCACGTTGATGTCCGGGGCCGCATCACGCTCGAGGAGCCGGTTGTACTTCTCCAGGAGGTTGAGCTCGGCCAGTAGGAGGTCTTCCGCCAATTGGAGCCGGGTTTGGGTCATCATGAAGGTCCCTCGAAGACACCTAGGCGGTGGTACCTCACGGGTTTTCCTTGCAAGGACTCGTGGCTCCTCGCGAATCTCTATAGTCGGGTTCTTAAGGCGCCCCGCTCAGGGCGTCCTTGCGCTGACGGCGCGCAGGGTGGCAAGTTCCGCCAGTCGCGCGCCCACGACGACGCTGGCATGGAGCCACTCGATGACCTGAATCGCCGCCAGGCAGAAGCCGCAGGCCTGGCATTCCATGGCGCGCCCCGCGGCGAACCGCTGGAGTTCGGCGCTTCGAGCCTCGAAGGGTTCGACGCGGTCGAAGGCCTGGTCTGCGGCTGCAAGGTCGGCCTTGTAGAAGGCGCGGGCGGCCTCGTCGCACAGGTGGAGCGCTCGCGAGCCGAGTTCGACGATGCCGGCGCCGATGCGATCGTCGAGGCGCTGCGAGGAGAGGGCGCGCGTGGCGGTCGTCATCCGGAGCCCGTATTGGCCCAGGCGGTGGACGAGGCTGATGGCCGACGAGAATAGGAGGGCATCGGCGGGGTCCATCCGTTGGTCACCGGTGACGGCGTTCGTCCCGTGGATGCGTCGGATCTGCTTGGTCGCGACCCAGACGAGGCGGTCGATGTCTCCGAGCCGGGTCTTGAGCGCGTCGATATCGAGAGGGGTCCCCTGGGAAAGGGATGCAAGATTGGCGCGGTGGATGCTCGCGGCATTCGCGTAGGAGAGGTCGAAGGCCTTCAGAACGTCGAATTCGCTGGGATCCAGAAGCCCCTGCAGAATCACATGGTTGGGCCCCTTCTCTACGACTTCGAGGCCGCTCAGACGCCGCGGAAGCCCCTCGATGGTGGCTTGGAACCCTGCGGCAAAGGGGCGCCGGGCCACGAGTTCGATCCGGTCCGCGCCGGCCATGTAGAGGGCCACGACGCGGCGTTCAAGCTGCGGCGCCGTCAAGCCGTCCACGTCAAGCGTGTACGGGTGAGGGGCGCGCTCGCCATCGGCCTTGAGGGGCCGCAAGAGGAGGCTGCCGTCCGGTTGGGGAGCCACGCCGAGCGACGCGCCGACTTGCAGGCCGTGTTGGACGGCCCACGGCTTGGGTAACGTGACGGAAAAGGTCGTTCCACCCACGAATTGGACCTTACGAGTCTCCATAGTTCTCCTCAAGAACTGAGGAGGAGCGTTCGCATAAAAGCGCGAGTCGAGTCTCAGCGGTGACTCTCACCGGCGAGAATCGGGTCCGACCGGGATCGCCTTCGTCCCGGACGCCCGGACCGGCTCGGAGGTTTCTTCGTCCGCAGGCGGGGTAGAGTCTTTCTCGCCCTTCTCCATCTCCTTCTCCATCTCGTGTCTGGCACGCGCGAACTCGCCGCGGGCTCGTCCCAGCGACCGCATCAGCTTGGGCAGGGCCGCGCCGCCGAAGAGAAGCATGATGATAATCCCGTTGACCACGAGTTCCGCTGCGCCCAAGTTCCCGAATACCATGGGGTTCACCGACAGGTTGCCTCAGTCTCGTGGGGCGTTTAACTGCCGGCTCGATTCTCGCCCCTGAGGCTCAACCGTGATAACTTGGCCCGAACCGGGTCGGCCGGTCGAAACGCCGGGTCTCAGGCGACGACGCTCGTGCCCGTCTGGCGGACCCATTTCCCGGCACCATCCTGGTAGGCGTGGAGGTGGCAGTGGTAGGCGTAGGTCCCCGGCGTGGAAAACGTGTAGGACCAGGACCCGTTCGGATCCATGGTGCCCGAGTCCAATGGCCCGCCGGTAGCGTCGCTCGTGACCGTGTGCTGCATCGGGTCGTCGTTGACCCAGGTGACGGTGTTTCCCGCCTTTAGCCGGACCGTCGAAGGGTCGAAGAGGACGTTCTTGTGCTTGACCGTCGCGGGGCCGTCGAGGGCGGGCTCCTCGGAAGGGGAGGATTCCGTCTTCGACGACCCGGCGCAGCCCGCCATCAAGACGAGGAGGCCCGCGGCGATCGTCAACCTGGCCGACCGAACATGTACACGCTCCAACATGGGGTTCAAGGGCGCGAAGTCGGGCCGGCGGGAAAACCCGGGCGTTGATTCTTGGGAGTGATTTTCAGCCGTGAGAACCTACGAAACCCCTAAGGGCCCAGTCCTGCCATGACCGCTCGTCGCCGCCGGGCGATGCCGTTGCGCCATGGTCGTCACCCCTCTTCTCGTCGTCTTGGGTTCCCTCATGAGCTTGGTGGTGCTCTTGGGAGTCGCGCTCACCTACATGGCCTACCGGGCCTATCGTCGGACCCGCCAGGAGACGATGTTCCGGTTCGCCATCGGGATTGGCCTGCTCACGATGGGCGCCATCGCGCAAGGCGCCGCGTTCAACTTCCTGGGCTGGGAGCTGGCGGAGTCGCAACTGTTGGCGGCCGTGACGATGGTCTTCGCCTTCGGTGCCCTGCTGTATTCCTTGTACGACTAGGCCGCGGCGCAACGTCAGGGGGGCGAGCCCGTGGCGGCGGCCGGGGCGCGCGTGGCGGGAGCCAAGGGCGGCCGCAGAGCGCGTCGGGCGCGCACGTCGGCGGCAATCGACCCCGCGAAGTGGAGCCCGTAGGACGCTGCGATGAGCACGAGGCCCGCCGCGGCGAGCCCGGGCCGGTCCTTCAAGAACACGACCGCCAGCGCGATGCCTGCCACGTTGAGCCCGAGTGTCGTGAAGAAGTGGACCTTGAGGGGCCGCAGTCCGGCCAGCAGCGCGGGCGCGTACATGTGGGTGGAGGCGCCCAGGATGAACAACCCGGCGAAGCCGTAGAGGTTGAGGAGGGCGTGGACGGCTCCGAGGCTACGCGTGCCCGGCATGAAGGCGAAGTGGACGCCAAGGGTGGCGCCCGCCAGGATGGCGGCCAGGGACGACGCGTACGCCAAGGAGGGGAATCTTCCGAGCCCGTTCCAGGCGAGGCCGGCCAGGCCCCAGAGGGCGAAGAGGAGGAGCGCCGTGGCTTCGAGTGTGGCGCCGATTTGGAACCATGGGGTGCTGCCGACGTGCAGGCCGAGGGCGAGAAGGGCCGGGCCGGGGGCGGCGCCAAGGACGACGAGGAAAAGGAGGGCTCGCGGGGGAGGTCGTCCCGTCGCGTGGGTGAGGAGGCGGGACCCGACGCAGAGAATCGTGGTGGCCAGGAGGCCGGCGAGGAGGAGGTGCATGGCGGCCAGGAGCGGCGTGTAGCCGGCGTACGCGAGGGGGACGGCGAGGGCGGCCAGGGCCGCGTAGGCGACGCTGGCGGAAACAAGCGTGGGGGGGAAGAGGCGTCGTCGGCCGGGGCCGACGAGGGGGAGCTCGTTGGGGGCGCGTCGGACGGTGGCGAGAAAGAGGGCGACGTGGAAGAGGAGACCGACGCCCCACACGGCGGCTGACGCGGCTTGGCCGGGGGCGGCCCCGGGTGCGCCAGCGCCGAGGGCGCCGAGGGCGATGAGCATGGAGGCGGCCAGCGCGGGGCCGGGTTGGCCCGCGGGTCGGCGCCCGGCGGCGTTGGCCAGAAGCATGCGGCCGGTGCCGACGAGGCAGAGGGTGAACCCCCCCATGGCGAGGTAGGGCAGAGCCAGGAGGAGGTCGGCGACCGTGAGGTCGGAGCCGGCGAGTTGGACCGTGCCGTACGTGAGGAAGAGGAGCGCGGCGGAGAGGTGGAGCCTTCCGGTGGCGACGACGTCGAGGCGGACGGGTCTCCGTCCCGGGTCCGGCGGCGAGGTCCTCATCGCGCGGGCTCCTCGCTCGAGCCGGCGCGGGGGGCGCGCGGGACGGCCCGGCGTGGATGGATAATCACGAAGATGGCGACGATGAGGAAGAAGGGGACGACGTAGGCCCAGTTCTGGCTGTACCCGATCCCGAGGCCGAAGGGGCCGGCGCCGTCACCGGAGAGGGAGAGCAGGAGGAGGAACAGCATGACGAGCGCAAGGGTCCAGGCCCCGATTTGACAAAGGTGTAGCTTTCGCAGGCGGATCATTTCGAGCCCATCCTGTCCCCGGTCATGGATTCATCGTGACAACCGCCGTGGGCGTGGTCGCCCGTCTGGTTGTGCATGTGTTCCATGTGTCGTGGGCCCTGGTCGGGATCGTTGTGGTCCACGCAATGGTAGCCGCCGGCGTCGAGCATGTGGTGGTGGCCGAATCCCAGGGTCTCGGCGACGGCGCCGTGGCCGAACTCGTTTGCGACGAAGAGGCCTCCGAAGGCGACCGCGAGGGAGATGGGTAGCGCGAGGACGCCCATCATCGCCGCGCCCTCCTCTTCGGCATGCTTAGGCCTCCTCGACGACGAGGACGCCGATCATGCCCATGTCGGCATGCAGGACCACGTGGCAGTGGAAGAGCCAGACGCCGGGGTTCGTGGGCGTGATGAGGATGCGGTCGGCTCCGCCGGGCACGAGTTGGACAACGTTGGCGGGGTGGATGCGGCCCGGCAGGAGGTCCACGCTCACCATGTTGATGCCGTGGAGGTGGAAGCTGTGGATCTGGTCGCCGATGTTGACGATGCTGAGGCGGAGCGTCTCGCCGACCTTGGCCGAGAACATCGGCACGGTCTTGCCGAATTGGGCGACGACGCCGTCGAGGCCTTCCTCGGCGTAGATTTGTTCGAGCGCGTGCTCGCCGCCGGGGATGCCCTTGCCGTTCATCACGTACGTGGGGGCGCCGGAGCCGTCGATGTCGAAGCCTCGTTCGGCCATGAACACGGCCTCGTCGCGGACGGGGGCCTCGTCGGGGGCCTCGATGACGATGGCGCCGTAGAGGCCCTGCGCGATGTGTTGGCTGATCATCTTGTCGCCCGCCGCGCTGTGGCAGTGGTAGTAGTAGACGCCGGGCTGGGAGGGATGGAACACGTACGTGTAGGAGGCGCCCGGCGCAATCATGGCGCCAGCGCCGATGCCTGTGAGGGTGTTGATCTGGCTCCCGTCGTACTCGAGTTCGTACGGGGCGAGGTGGGTGTGGAAGCT
>CAYVGY010000043.1:654-9016 GCA_964451065.1 uncultured Halobacteriales archaeon | reverse complement strand
TGTGGGTGAGGTCGTGGTCGTTGCGGATCGTGTCCTTGAGGGTGTCGCCCACGTTGGCGGTGATGAGCGGCCCGGGCACTTGCCCGTTGTAGGTCCAGGCGTGCCACGTCGCGTTGGGGGCGACTTGGAGGTCGGCCGCTTGGACCGTGAGGTCGTATTGGCGCACCGTGGGGGGTTCGAGGGCGGCGGCCGACGTGGAGTCCGGGCGTTCCAGGTCGATGAAGGCGCCGGCGACGATGCCGACGACGAAGGCGGCGGCGAGGGCGGCGGCCCACGGTCGCGAGGACGACGTCGGGGCGGGAACGGAGTCGCTTGGTGGATTCGGCATCGGGGTCTCCATCCTGGTGAGGCGGCGGGCGGCGAAAAGGGCGTCATCGATTCTCGCGCTTGATTATCAAGGGCGAGAATCTCGACCTTCCCGCGGAGTTCATCCGCCGGCGTGGAACGCGCCCGGGTCTTGGTCTCCTTCGACGTGGAGGATGCCGACGGCGCCTCGGTCGATGGCGTGGGTGAGCCAGTGGTCCACGAGGAGGTAGTCGCCGGGGACCTCGAGGGTGAACTCGACGATGGTGGCGCCTCCGGCCGGCACGAGGGTCGTCTGGACGTCCTCGACGAACGGCGTGCCGCCTTCTGGGTAGACGCGGTCGAAGATCTCGCCGATCACGTGGAAGCTGCTGGGGACGAACCCTCCCACGCCAAAATAGATGCGGACCGTCTCGCCCACGTCGCCCTGGAGGGCGCCGTCGCCGGTGAGGGCTCCGACGCGGCCGTTGAGGAGGAAGTACTCCGGGTCCTCGTCCATCATCTTGTCGTAGGAGAACGCCTGCATGCCGGGCTCGCCGAGGGCGCCCGACGTGTAGATCTCGCCCTGCACGACGTAGTACTCGCGGTCCACGGGCGGCAAACCTTCGGGTGGTTCCACGAGGATGAGGCCGTACATGCCGTTGGCCACATGGGTCGGGATGTGGGACGTCGCGCAGTGGTACACGTAGAGCCCCGCGTTGAGGGCCTTGAACGAGAAGGAGGTCTCGTCGCCGGGGGCGGTCTGGGTGGCCTTGGCGCCGCCGCCGGGCCCCGTCACGGCGTGAAGGTCGATGCTGTGGGGGTGGGTGCTGTCGGCCGCGTTCTTGAGCGTGAACTCGACGGTGTCGCCTTGGCGCACGCGGAGCATGGGGCCGGGGACGGTGCCGTTGAACGTCCAGAACTCGTAAGCGGCGCCGTCGGCCAGTTGCGCCACGACCTCCTTCGTTTCGAGCGTGATCGCGACGGTGGCGGGTGAGGATCGGCCCGTGGGTGGCGGGGCGACGGGGTTCGGGATGACGGTGGTGTCGACGTCGACCATCGAATCGCCCTCACCGACGATGATCTTCCCGACCATGCTCGTACGTTCCCGCCTTGGTGAACTTGAAGCTCCAAGATTGGTCCTGCTTGAGCCATTGGCTCTGGTCGTCGCCACTGCCAGACGTGCCCCACGCGTTCTTGTCGGTGGGCGTGACCGTGTGGGACACGGCGTCCCGGTTCGTCCACGCAACCGTGGAACCGACGGTCACTTCCAGGAGGGGGGGCGCGAACTTGATGTCCTTCATCTCGACTCCCTTGGACGATCCTGTGTCTCCGGCCGACCCCGTGGAGCCGGGTTGATTGACGGTGGGGGTGGTGCATCCGGCGAGGGCGACGGCGCCCAGCGTGAGGACAATCGCGATGCTGGCGTTTCGGGTCCGGCGGTGGGCTTTGGGAATCATTGGGGGACCTCCCGCCCGCCGTGGAACGGCGGTGGGTGGGAGCAGGACGCGGATGGCGGCGGCTGGAGAAGGCGGGCGGCCGGGGGGAGAACCGCGCGGGTTGTGGCGGCGAGGGCCCCGGCCGCCGGCATGGCGAAGGGAAAGAGGCGGCCCGTCATGGCTGCTTGTCCTTGGGGATCTCCGCAGGAGGCGGACGACGCGCTTCGCGGGTAGGCCGGACCAGGACGAGCAGGATTGTGAGGACGATGAGGAAGACCACGAGCCAGAACGCGCCGTGCATGAGGCCGAGGCCCATGGGTCCGGTGCCGCTGCCGGAAAGTGATCCCCAGATGAGGAGGAAGGCGAGGCCGGCCGCGGCCCAGGCGACCGCGATGCGGGTGGTTCGGTCCACGAACCTACTCCTCCCGCGCCGTCGCGTGCTGGTGGCCGTGGTTCATCGCGGCGGCGTGCATGCCGGATCCGCCGGGGCAGTTCTCGTGCGGCATGGTGGAGTTGTTCCCGTGCATGTGTTGCATGTGGTCGTGGCTCATGCTCGAAGCGTCATGGTCGACGCAGTGGTAGCCCGTCATGTCCATCATGTGGCGGTGGCCCAGGCCCATGGTTTCGCTCATGGCTCCGTGGCTCACCTCGTTGGCCGCGAAGCCGGCGCCGAAGAGGACGGCCAGGGCGGCGGGGACGGCGAGGGCGAGGTCCAACGTCATTCCCCCTTGAGGAAGTGCCAGACGGGCGGCCACACGAGGAGCACGGCCACGAAGAGGATGACGAGGAAGGCGCCGAACCAGGCCTTCACGTTCGGGCTCCGGCGGCGCAGGGCCGCGTGGAGGGACACCCAGGAGACGACCCACGCGAGCAGCATGAGAGTCTCCTTGCCCGAATAGGGGCCGATGCCGTCGGCGTTGGGAATCCAGGCCTTGCCGAGCTCGAAGACCTTCTCCTGGAAGGACTTGCTGAGGAAGGTCGCCGTCTGGACGATCCCGAGGACGAGGACCGCGATTCCGGCGGACATGAAGGCGGCCACGGCAGGGCCCGTCGAGCGGGCGAAATCATTCGGCATCGACTCGTCCACACGGTGGTGTTCAGGGACGGTCAATCATTCCACCCCCTTGAGTTTCGTGATGGCGGCTCCCAGACCGAAGGCGAGCATCAGGAAGGCCCAGGCGAGGATGAGGAGGATTCCGGTGGCTTCGGCGAGCCACGGCCGGGACCGAAGCTCGTCGCGCTCGCGCCACAGGATGAAGGCGGCGGCCACGGCCATGGGGAGCGTGAAGAGGGCGATGAACTCCTTGAACTCGAAGAAGATCTCGTGCACCTCCGGGTTGTTCTCGACGAAGTAGCTCCGGGGCCCGCCGGTCCCTCGGTAGTAGATGTAGATCCAGTTTCCGAAGAGGACCGTGATGAGGGCGAAGAACGAGTTGAGGCCGGCCAGCATGCGCAAGTCCTGGTACGCCGTGAGGCGTCCCGTGAAGAGCCGGTAGCCGAGGTAGGCGGAGACGGTGGCGACGATGACGAAGATCATGGCGGAGACGCCGTGGAGAGCGGACGGGATGGCGTACTGCATGTTCTCGCCGAGGAGGTCGGCGACGGGCGCCGTCAAGAGCGCGAGGAGGGCTACGACGCCGACCCCGGCGGCGAGCCAGTAGGCGAGGCTCCAGTCGATCTTCCGGCTTCGGGCAACGACGGTGGTTTCGGGGGGCATGGTTTGGTTCACGTCCTGGAAGCCTTGGCGTTCTTCGCTCCGAGGTTGGATTGTGGCGGAGACCGCGGGGAACCGGACGGTGCTGGTTCCCGACCGCGGCGAGTCTCAAAGCGTGGCCGGGGCCGGTTCCCTTCTGCTGGCATGCGCGGTCTCCAAAGCCCTACCTAACGGCCGGGACGCTAAATGGTTAGCCCAATTCTCGACGTTGATTATCAAGGGTGAGAATGGCCGACAGTCAGTTCGGGCACGCAACCATAGGCCTTCTACCATGTCCGACTACCGTGCCCATAGTGACCTGCGCATCCTCAGGTTGGCCCTCAACATGGAGGAGACGTTCGAAAGGTACGAGGAGCACCTTCGCGACGAGATTCCGGAGCCGGCGATTCGTGCCCGTCTTGCGGCCCTTTTCGAGGAGGGTCCCCACCACCGCCAACTGCGGCGCGTGCACGACGAGCTGAGTCGAGACGTCGACCTGCGGTCGGGTAGCGGGCTGACGACGCGCGACATCCTGCAGACGCTCCTCGATTGCGAGCGGGGCGCGCACGAGTTCTACCTCCACCAATTGGACCTCCTCTCAGACCCGCAGTTCGTCGCTTTGTTTCGCGAACTCGCGGCCGAGGAAGCCGAGCACATGGCGGCCGTCGAAGCCGCGCTGAACATCCACGCCGGCCTGGAGCGTGCCCGCCCCGCCCCCGGGACGCCTACGGCAGACGGACAATCTGCACGGGGCACGGGGCCTCTCGGACGAGCCGGCCGGTGAAGCTGCCCACGTGGAACCGGCTGGCCAGGCGGCGCGTCCCCACGACGACGAGGTCGCGAACGCGGAGTTCTTGCAGGAATTCGGCGGGAGCGTCGCCGGATTCGAGGGCGCGCGTCGTCACCGGCACGGACCACTTCCCCGCCTCCCTGCGCAAGAACTCGAAGATCTCCCGCGGCGCGCCGCGCCCCGGTTCCGCCACATGCACGGCATGAATGGGAACGTCCAACGAGGCGGCCAGCTCGACCGCCCATTGTTGGACGAGGAACTCGCGGTCCGTGCCCTCCACGGGGACGACGACGCGGTCAATCGTCTTGGGCGAACCCTGTCCCTCTTGGACCCGTCGCTCGGCCGTCTGGACTGCCATGCGCCCGCCATCGGTTCCCCCAACCTTTTAGGCGGCGCACCCTTCTTGACCGTGATTCTCACCCATGAGAACCGGCGAAACGCCTTTGCGACCCCATCTGGATGACCAACTGGTCGCCCAGGCGTTGTCCGACGAGTACGCTCGGCGGATTCTCTCGGTGTGCATCCGCAAGGCGCGACCCGTCAAGGAGATCGAGAGCGAGACCGAGCTCCCCCAGGCGACCGTGTACCGCCAGGTCGCGCACCTGGCCGAGGTCGGCCTCCTGGTCGTGGAGCGGAGCGCCATCACGCCCGACGGAAAGCGGTACGATCTCTACCGGTCCCGCCTGCGCCACGCCCGCGTCGAGCTCGACGCGGACGGCGTCCGCATGGCGTGGGAGCCGGTGGAAGGCGTCGAGGAACGGCTGGCACGGGTCTGGAACAGTCTTCGAGAGGTGTGAACGTGGTCACGGATTCTCAGGCGCTGACATTGTTGACCGTCATCAAGGTCTTCACGATCGCTGCGGGGCTCTTCATCGTCTACGTCGCGTTCCGGTCGTACCAGCGCCGACCCCAAAGGACCATGTTCTGGATGATGCTCGGCATCCTGTTCCTCACGCTCGGCGCCGTGACGGAAGGCCTAGCCGTCCAGGGCCTCAACTGGGCCGCCAACGAGTCCCATCTCTTCGAGGCCGTGGTGACGCTGGTCGGGTTTGCGGTCCTGCTCTATTCGCTTTACGTAAAGTAGCGGCCGGGCTGGGGCGGAAGGTTTTTCCCGCACCGGCCAGCATGTGGGGCCGATGCACAACCTGGCGGGGTATGTGCCCGACATCGTCTCGGCCGCCGCCATGCTCCTGCTGGCCGCATTTCTCCTCGTCGTCGACCGGTCCCAGCCCGCCGCCCGGATTTTTGCGGCCTCCGTGGCTCTGCGCGGCCTGAGCAACCTGGAAGGGTTCACGACGGTCCACGACCGCCTCGTGGCGGAATCGTTCTTCGTCCTCGAGGTCGTCACCGAGCTGTCCGTCGCCTTCTTGGCGTGCGCCTTCCTGCTCGTTTACCCGCGAAGGCGGCGGCTCGCGCGGGCCCGGTGGGCCTGGGCGGCGCTCGCCGTGGGTTTGACGATCCCGCTGACGCTGTTCGCGCTTCACCCCAAGTGGTACGGCGCGCTGGTGCCCGCAGCGGGGGGCGGTTACGAGATTGGACGCTATGACTGGCTGTCCCTCGTCATCGACCTCCAATGGTTGACCTACTCGCTCATCGCCATCGTCCTGGCGATCGAGTTCCGACGGCTCAAGCCCGGCGCCCTTCGGGCAGGCCATCTCCTCGTCTCGACCGGGTTCGGCCTGCTCGGCGCATTCTACGGCGTCCTCACCGGTTACGGCGCCATCACGGGCGGGGGAAGGCGAGACCCCCTGTTCGTCTCGGACGCGATGTGGCGGACCGACACGGTCATCACCGCGGCGTTCACCATCGTTTCCCTTGGGGCCGTTATTGCGTTGGTCGGCGCGCCCGGCCGCGCGGCGGGTGTCCGAAAGGCCGCCCTGGCATACTTGGCCGCCATCGCGCTAGCCGTGGTCGTCTTGATCGACGACGCGGTGATCACCGCGAACCTCCGCCTCTCGTCGCTCGCCATCGGCCTCCTACGTCTGCTGATGCCCCTCCTCGTCACCTACGCGCTGGTTCGGTACCAGGTCTTCGAACTGGACGTGAAACTCAAGTGGACCCTCAAGCAGAGCACGGTGGCCGCGATCTTCGTCGCCGTCTTCTTCGCCGTGAGCGAGCTCGCGCAACAACTCTTCTCGGAAACGATCGGCCCGTACGTGGGCGTGGCGGCCACCGCCGTGCTCGTGTTCGCCATCGCCCCGCTCCAGCGCGTGGCCGACCGGTTCGCTTCGGCAGCCATGCCCCACGTGAAGCCCGTGGCGGAACAGTCCGAGGCGGAGCGTGCCACCCTGTACCGGGAGCAGGCGCGCGTCGCCTGGTCGGGCGGGACCCTCACGGCCAAAGACCGCAGGATCCTGGACGTGGCGCGCGAACGGCTGGGTTTGACCCACGAGGAGGCGGCCCGCCTGGAGCGGGACGTCTCGCCGACATGAGGCAAACCGGCCGCCGCTGGTCCCCGAAGATTTAAGTGGATGAGACCGTCACGAAGGCCAAGGATGTCCGTAACCGAGGCACAGGTCCTGGACAAGCTCCGCGCCGTGGAGGACCCCGACCTTCACCGCGACATCGTGAGCCTGGGCTTCGTCAAGAACGTCAAGACCGAGGACGGCGCCGTCGCCTTCGACATCGACCTCACCACGCCGGCCTGCCCGGTGCGGGACCAGATGGAGGCCACGGCCCGCGCCCTGGTGAAAGAGATCCCGGGCGTCCGTGACGTCGCCATCCGTGTCACCAGCACCGCCCGCGGGATGGGCGTCTCCAACCTCGGAGACAACCTCAAGGGCGTCCGAAGCATCCTCGCCGTGGCCAGCGGCAAGGGCGGCGTCGGAAAGTCCACCGTGGCCGTCAACCTCGCCCTGGCCGTGGCCAAGGCCGGCGCCAAGGTCGGCATCCTCGACGCCGACGTCTACGGCCCCAGCGTCCCAGCGATGCTCGGCCTCGCCGCGTCGCCGGAGGCGGTCCAAGGGCCCCAAGCCGGGAAACTTCGCCCGCTGGAACGGTTCGGCCTCAAGGTCATGAGCATGGGCCTCTTGACTACCAAGGACACGCCGATCGTCTGGCGCGGGCCCATGGCGACCAAGCTCGTCCAGGAGTTCCTGGGCACCGTCGACTGGGGCGACCTCGACTACCTCTTCGTCGACCTGCCGCCGGGCACGGGCGACATCCAGCTCACGCTCGCCCAATCCGTCCCCCTATCGGGCGCCGTGATCGTCACGACGCCCCAGGACGTGGCGGCCCACGTGGCCGAGCGAGGAGCCCAGCTTTTTCCCAAGCTCAACGTGCCCATCCTAGGCATTGTGGAGAACATGAGCCACTACGTCTGCCCGGATTGCGGCCATGAGGCCCACATCTTCCAGCGCGGCGGCGGCGCTCGCGCGGCAGAGACCCTCGGCGCCCCCCTCCTGGGCGGGGTCCCGCTGCAGGAGGCGGTGGCCGCCAGCGGCGACCAAGGCGTCCCCATCGTGGCCGGCGACGGGGCGAGTCCCGCCGCAAAAGCCTACGCAGAGATTGCGCAGCGGCTCGTCCGGCGCGTCTCCACCGTCCAGTTCCAACTCCGCGCGGCGGAAAAGGCGCAGCCGAAGGAATACAAGGCCTTGGACGGGGGGCGCCTACAAACGACGTGGAGCGACGGCCACGTCGGCGCCCACGCGCTGCGCGAATTGCGCGCCCAGTGCCCGTGCGCCCACTGCGTGGACGAGTGGACCGGCAAACGACGGATCCGCATTGAGGACGTCGCCGCGCAGGTGTCGATCACGGGGGCGGAACCGGTGGGGCGGTACGCGACGCGGTTCACGTGGTCCGACGGCCACTCGACGGGCCTCTACACGTTTGCGCGCCTGCGCGCCACGTGCGAGTGCCCCGCATGCGCCGCCGGGCGACAGGGAACCCCGGCGCGAACCTTGCCCGCCGCCGCGTGAGTCGCCAGCGCGTCAGCAGTCGTTGTTGATCCAGCAGTGGTAGATGGTCCCCGCGTCCGTGCCCTGGCCGCTGACGGACCCGTCCGGATTCTGGCACACCCACACCCCTTCCCCCGCATGCTCGCTCACGGAGTTCCCGAGGCCGAGGGCGTGGAAGAACCCCTTGCCGTCGCCGTTGCCGCAACCCTGCCCGGGCGTGTTCTCCTGGACCTCCATCACGTTCTGGGTCCCGCTGAAGTCT
>CAYVGY010000043.1:0-644 GCA_964451065.1 uncultured Halobacteriales archaeon | reverse complement strand
GCCTTGGCTGTAGCCCCGAGCCTGGTAGAGGTCGCGGTCCCCCAGGACATCCATGAGGACGCCGACGCCGCCCCGGTTTGCCTCCGTCGAGGGCGGCGGGACGAAGGGCGGGTCGAGGCGGTCGTAGACGCTTCCAAGGTAGTAGGCGCCCTGCGTGTAGTCGCCGGCGATGTACTGGTCGTTGCCGTCCAGGTCGAGCAGGTACCCCACGCCGAGCAGGTGCCCCGCGCCTTGCACGCAGCAACCGTTGAGGGGCTCGAGGACGCGGTACTGGCTGTCCCCCGCCGAGTCGATGAGGAGGCCCCACCCGGAATTGGCGCCGTGGCCCTGGCCCCGCTCCAAGAGCGTGAAGGATTCGAGACCGGCCCCCGACGCGCCGGCGTCGATCAGGGCGCCCAGCGCGTTGTCCATGCCGCTGCCCTGCGCGTACGCCTGCGCGGCGTACCGGTCGGTGCCGCCCGCGTCCAACAGGAGGGCGGCGCCGGCCATGTGGGCCGCGCCCTGCGCGTGGCTACCGGCGCGGTACGCGTCCGAGACCTGGCCCAGGTCGATGAGGGCGCCCAAGCCCCCGACGTTGGAGCTCCCTTGGACCCAGTGGCGCGCGGTGTAGGCGTCCGAGGCGGTGCCGGCATCGACGAGGAGCC
>CAYVGY010000042.1:0-19924 GCA_964451065.1 uncultured Halobacteriales archaeon | reverse complement strand
CGTTATTGCGCCTCTACAAGCTGCGCCTCTCACCCCTCCCGAAGTGGCACTCCGGAACGATGGCCAAGGACTCCTACGTCGACAGCGGGAAGGCGCGCACCCGGCTCGGCTGGACGCCACGCCACTCGAGCGCGGACACCCTCGTCTCGGCCTACCGCTGGTACCACGAGCACCGAGCCGAGTTCGCCGGCCGCAAGGGAACCTCCCACACAGCACCGTGGAGCCAAGGCGTCCTACGCTGGTTCCGCAAGGTGTCGTAAGGCCGGAGACCGCGCCCCGCGCAGGCTGGGTCGAATGGATGGGCCCGCCCGGATTTGAACCGGGGTCCGGAGGTCCCAAACCTCGAAGTATACCAAGCTAGCCCACGGGCCCGAAGAAGTCGGGCGGCACAAATCGCGCCGCGATAAAAACCTGCCCAGCGGCTCGCCCGCTCCGCCCGTGGTCGCGCGTTTCGTACCAAAAGCTAGAGAACCCCGACCCGGCCTCGGGGACGGGCCGTGCCGCGCGAGCGCCCCCGCATCGAAGGCGTCTCGTTGCTCTCGGCCCGCGGCGTATTCGGGGCCCTCCTCTTCTCTGGCATCCTGGCCCTGATCCTCGTGCCCGCCTCCCTCCAGCTCGTCGCCTACCTCCAGGGCCGCGCGTCGCCCGCGGCCGAGATCGAGTACACCCGCGGGCTCCTGTGGGCCGACCTCATCTTCCAGGGCCTTCTCTTTGCGGCCCCAGCCATCCTCTATCTCACGCTGGTCCGGCCCCGCGAACGCATCGCCGACCTCCTCGGCCTGACCCTCATACGAAAGACGCCCCTCCACCTCCTTTGGGGCGTCGGAATCGCCTTCGCGAGCTTGGTTTCCCTCGTCGCCCTGGCCGCGGGCCTCGACGCCTTGGGCCTCCTCCCCGACGAGGAGAGCGCGCTCACCTCCGAATTCGAACGCCTCGTCAAACAATACCCGGAGTTCATCGTGGGCATCGCCCTCGTTGCCGCCCTCTCCGAAGAGGTCCTGTTCCGCGGCATGCTGCAGCCCCGCCTCGGCATTCTCGCCACGAGCCTCCTCTTCGGACTCGTCCACATCGCGTACGGCACCGTCATCCAGATCGTGGGCCCCCTCCTCCTCGGCCTTGTCTTCGGCTACGCCTACAAGCGCCTCGGCACCCTCTGGGTCCCCATCGCCGCCCACTTCACCTTTAACGCGTTGCAGCTCACGGCGTTGTACTTCGCGCCCTGACCGGTCCGTGCGCCTGTCTGGCATTGGGTTTTTCTAGGGGGGCCTTTTCGGGGGACCCATGCAGACGCCGGAGGCCAAGACCGAGGAACGAAAATCCCCACTCACCAAAGGCTTCCGGACCGAACTGGACCTGCTCGAACGCCACATCCGCATGCTGCAGTTCGTCGAAGAGCACGGCCCCATCGGCATCATCCGTCTCAGCTCCCTGCTCGCCGTCCCCAAGCACAAGGTCCGCTACTCGCTGCGCATCCTGGAAAAGGAAGGATACATCCGGCCCAGCACCGCCGGCGCCGTCACCACCGAGAAGGTGAGCAAGCTCTTCGAGGAGATCCAACGCCTCCTCCACCAGGTCAAGGGCGAGAGCGACAACATCCTTGCCTCGCTCCAAAGACCGAGATAGACCCGCCTGGGTCGCTTTCCGACGGGACAACTACCTTTTTATCACGACGCCCGCCTAGGTCGAGCGTGCGCGCTTCGGTGTTCCCTGCTGCCGTCCTTTTCCTGGCCGCCGGATGCGCCGACAACGGAGCCACCGACGACCCCGGCCCGACCGACGAACCCGGCCCCCCCGTCCCCCCTCCCAAACAGGTCCTGGAACGCGAGGGCAACAACGCGCAATGCTCCGACGTCCTCACCGGCGCCCAGACCCTGCCATTCACGGTCGAGTCGGGTTACTCCCTCATCGAGGTCTCGTTCCATGCGTCCGGCCTCGGCAACGTCGGCTACGAGATCCGGGACGCTAACGGCACGCGCCTCGTGGAAGAGCCGCCCTACAACCCGACGAACCAGCCGTGCGACCACGCGCACGAAGGCGGCTTCGACACGCACGCGGCGTCATCGGGGGAATACACGATCGTGGTCCAGAACCAAGGTATCGTCGGCTGGCACCTGATCATCAACCAAGTCGCTACGCCCGGCAACGCGACGCACGGCCACGGATAATCGGCGCCGCGCGTGCAAACCTATTTGGACGAGGACCGAATCCCGCGGAACCCGCAACGGTTCCCGTTGCCGCAGTAGCTCAGTCCGGTTAGAGCACTCGGCTGTTAACCGAGTGGTCGCTGGTTCGAATCCGGCCTGCGGCGTTCCTAGTCATCGCTGTCGTCGCCGCCGGCCAAGTCCTGCTGGCGCCACTCCTTGAGGATCTGCGCCACGCGCTCCTCGACCATCTGGCGCGTCTGCTTGGCCTGCTCGCGGACCTTGTCGAGCGGCGCACTTTTTCCCAGAAGGGCTTCCGTGTCGGCCAAGAACCCGTTGATGACCTGCCGGGGCTCTTCAAGCTCCTCGAGGTCCTTCACGCTCTTGAGCGCCACCTTGGAGAGTTCACTGCAGAGCTTCTCGACGTCCTTGGCGAACTCCGAGAGGTCCGCGACGAGCTCCTCCTCGCCGGGCTCCGGCGGAAGCTCCTGGTTCTCCTGCTTGAGCTCGAACTCGAGCACCTTGTTCTGGATCTGCTTCTTGAGGTCGAAGAGTTCCTTCCGGGTCTTGGCAAGGTCCGGGTTGTCTTTGGCGACGTCCTCCGTGTTGGCGAGGAAGGCCTCGATGGCCGTGACCTGGTTGTCCCACATGTAGAGGAGTTCCGGGTTCGAAGGCGTGCGCTGCGCCGCGTCCTGCGCGTTGCGGAGGAACGCCGGCGCCTCCCGGAGCGCGTCTTGGAGTTGCATGGAGGATGCCTGAATGTGGCCGGCACCGTTTAACCGTATCGCGAACGGCGGCGGGCCAAGGGCGAGGCTTTATCCCCGTCCACGGATGCCCTAGTCGTGGTTCGGGCCCGCGCTCCGACCATCCCGTATTGGGTCCTCCTGGGCATAGGACGGCGCCGCACGCGCTAGCGTGGCGGCGCGCGCTGCGGGCCCGTAGCTTAGTCTGGTGGAGCGCCCGGCTCATAACCGGGTGGTCGATGGTTCAAATCCGTCCGGGCCCATCGTAGGCTTGAACGTGGAGCCCTGCGGGCGATGACGGAATCAGATCGGCTGCGCCTCAAGGAGCCGCTTGACGCCTTCGAGGTCGAGCAGGAGGCCACCGGTCCGCTCCGCCGCCTCTTGGACTTCCCGTGCAAAGCTACCGCGCCGCACTAACGCCGGTCGGACCGGCTTGCCGCCCGTGCGTTCCATGAGGGGGATCTTCCGCAGCACGCTTTGCCAGTCGGCCATGGTCGCGGGTTGGTTGGACCACGACACCTCGGCCGCTAGGATTTCCCGGCTGCCCGCCGCGACGATGTCGATTTCCTCGCCGGATCGGTTCCACCAACGGCCGATCCGATCAAAGTCAAGTCGCACCCCACGCACCTCCGCTCCATTCGCCGCGATCAGCGCGTCCTTGACGACGCGCTCGAAAGTCCTTCCGACATGGGAATCCAGGTCGCGCTCGACTTCCTTCCAGACCGCTTGGCTCCGCCCCAGTTCCAGCTTCGGCCGGTTTCCAAAGACGAAACGATAATAGAAGGCGAAGAACGGGTCGGAGAGGTGGTACCGCGCTTGCTTGCGGACCCCGCACACTGGATCCTCCATTTCGAGCAGGTCCAAGTCGTCCTTGAGCGCCCCTAGGTACGGGCCCAAGCCGCCTTTCTTGACGGCCGTCTTCGATTCAAGCTCGCCCAGATAGTGGGTGCCTTGGCCAACTTCGTAGAGGACGCTGTTGTAACGGATGGGGGACTTGAGTTCCATTCGTAGGAGTTCTTGCGGCTCTTCGCGAAACGGGGCCGTGGCCTCAAGGAAGGAGGCAAAAACGGCTTCCTTCAACGGCTTTCCAAGACTTAGGACGTGGTAGAAGGGTGTGCCGCCGAAGACCGAATAGCGCCGGATGCGTTCCTCCTCGGATTCGTTCGGGTACAACAACCGGACGGCCCCGTAGGAGAATGCCCGCAATCGCTGGTCGGCCGTCAACCGGCCAAAGAGGGGTCCGCGCTTTCCGCCCGTCAGGCGTTGCATCATCCCGATGCTGCTGCCGCAGACGATGACCGATGGGCCCTTCTTCTGCCACCGTTCGTCCCAGCGTGCTTGCAATCGAGTAGCGGCCTGCCGGTCCGTCTCCAGCAAACGCTGGAACTCGTCGATGATGACCAGCGGGAACCCCGCGGCCTCAATCTGGTCGAGGAAGTCGTCCCAGTCACGCAGCGGCATGCGAAGGCTCTTCGTGGCCTCGGCGAGTTGGCGCGAGAACGAGTCGAGTTGTTGCGGGCGGTCGGCTTCATCTGCCAGGAGGAACAATCCTTTGGCCCGCTTGTTGAGTTCGCGAAGGAGTTCCGTTTTTCCGACGCGCCGGCGCCCGTAGAGGCGCGCAAGCGCTGGGCGGTCGCCTTGGACGGCCTTCAGGAGGTCGGCGAGTTCCCTCTTGCGATTAACGAACACGTCAATAATCCAGATTATTGATAATAATAATCCTGCATATTATTGTTCCCATTGCGCCTGCCGCAGTTGCAGGACATCGCCGGTCCGGGAGGCGCAAATTCCCCTCGGCGGTGCCCATGGGCCTGTCGGGGCCCATCCCACCCTGGCGGCACTCAAGTTAAGAGCCGGCGGCGTCTGCCCCGCCCGGCGATGGACCCCCTCACGATCGCGATCCTGGCCGTCGCCGGCTTCGTCGCCGCCTTCTTCGACAGCATCGTGGGCGGCGGCGGAATCATTTCCCTCCCCGCCCTGCTGGCCGTCGGCGTCGACCCCCGCCTGGCGCTCGGCACGAACAAGCTCGCCGCCACCGGCGCCAGCCTCATGGCCACCATCCGCTACACGAACGCGGGCGTCGTCGACCTCGCGCTCGTCCTCCGCCTCATCCCGTTCGCCGCCGTGGGGAGCATGTTCGGCGCCGCCACCGTCCTCGAGATCGACAATGACCTCATCCGGCGGCTCGTCCTCGTCGTCATGGTCCTCATGACCGCGTACGTCGTCGCGCGACCCGCCTTCGGCACCACCAACCGTTTCCACGGCCTCACGCCGGCCACCCTCGCCGCCGCCGTCGGGTTCGCGTCCGTCATCGGATTCTACGACGGGTTCCTGGGGCCCGGCACGGGAAGCTTCCTCATCTTCGCCTTCGTCGGCATCCACGGCTACGACTTCGTCCACGCCGCCGGCAACGCCCGCGTCCTCAACTTCGCCTCCAACGCCGCCGCCCTCGCCTTCTTCGGCCTCCAAGGGACCGTCGACTACGCGCTCGGGCTTCCCATGCTCGCGGCGATGGTGGCGGGCGCCTACGCGGGGAGTCACTTCGGCATCCGCCACGGCACCGCGTGGGTGAAACCCCTCTTCGTGGCTGTGACGGCGGCCCTCATGGCGTACCTCCTCTACTTGACGTTCTGATTCCGTCCCAAGACTTCATCAACCGCACGACCGGTCCGGCGGCGTGGCTCACCTCTGGGACTTTTCACGGGTGCGCCGGCTCGCCCGCGGCTCCACCGTCATCCTCGTGCACGGCGGCTGCGCCGACGGCTACACGAGCGCGGGCCTTCTACTTCGGAGACACCCGGACGCACGCGTGCTCTACACGCACCCGTCCGACCTCGCCCGCCGGCTCCGCCGACTTGCGCGCCGCCGCACGGTCGGACGCGTGATCCTCGCCGACCTCTCTCCGCAAGCCGCCGACCTCGACGACATCCTCGAGAGCACCCGCTCGCTCGCCGCCCACGCCAGCCTCGTCTGGATCGACCATCACGCGCCCCAGTGGCCCGTACCGTTCGAAGCGACGCTGCGTGAACTCGGCGTCGACGTCGTCCTCGACCGCCACGAGAAGGAGAGCGGCGCCAGTTTGAGTGCCCGCTGGACCCAAGAAGAGGACCCCGGCCTGCAGCGCGTTGCCGACCTCATCCGGCGCCGCGACGCGTGGACGGATCCCCATGATCCCGAGGCGCGCGCGTGGACGCTGCTCGCCGAAGACCTTGCAGAAGCGTACGTCAGACGGCTCGCCACGGCCGACCTTGACGGCCTCGACGCGCAAGGAACTCTCCTTCTTCGGCGCGAGGAGGAACGCCTCGCAGCCGCGTTCCAACGCGTGAAGCGCGCCTCGCCGGGCGTGGCCTGGCTGTGGGGCCACGATGACATCAGCGACGTCGCCGACCGTCTCTTCAAGGCGGATTCGAACGTCGTGTTCCTCCTCAAGTTCGAACCCTCGGGCCGCGTGAGCATCCGAAGCCGGCGAGAGCGGCCCCAGGCGGCGCGGCTCGCGCAGAAGTTCGGCGGCGGCGGCCACGCAAACGCGTCGGGCTTCTCGCTCGGCCTCGCCTGGTGGGAACGAGTCCCCTACCGGATCCTCAAGGACAGGCACCGGCTCGCCCGACGCGCCCTGCGCGACGCCGACAAGATTGCCGCAGAGCCTTCGTAGCGGCTCGGGGAACCTACACACCTCACCACAATCCGTTAACCTTCGGTCTCGATTCAGCGGTGCAGGTTCGGAGTCGCAGGGTTTGGCAACTGAATCAGGCCACGGCCTTTCCAGGTGGGCGGCAGGCGTCGCAGTGCGCCCCGCCGCGGGCGGTACGAATCGTGGCCTGGCTCGCCGTGCTAGCACGGTTCGTGCCATAAGCACCGTGGGCCAATCGCGAAAGAACATTCTCATACGAATAGTCCAATCAAGACTTATTATCGAACGGACGTACAATGCCCGCTCCGCGGCGCTGGACGCCGCGCACCAAACGGAGGACGAAACATGAAAATGACCATTGGATGTGTGGTGGCCGCGGCCCTGCTCTTCGCAGGCGCCGTGAGCGCGCACCCTCGTGAATACGTGAACAACAACGCCGGCGTCGGCGTGAGCATCGGCGTGGGGACCTCGTGTCCGCCCGACTCGATCGACGCGCTCCTGGGCGAGCGGCAGTTCGGCATCGTGATCTTCTGCGCCGGCGAACTCGTGGCCACGCCGGCGGGTTTCGTCACGATCACGATCGACGACGATGTGAGCGACCCGGCCGGCGGCGTGTTCTGGCAGGACTTTGATGCCGACACGTGGGCCGACCCCGGCGAGACCACGAACGTCTGCGGAACGACGGACGTCCCCTACGACGACTCCGTCGGCGCCGTCCTCTGGCTCCAGACGGTCGCGAGCGGCAACCCCGCGGGCAACTCGATCTGCCCCGGCGAGACGAGCTTCCCGACGCACGGGTTCGTCCTGCACTAAATGGGAAAGAATCTCCTCCCCCCGCGGCCGGTTCGTGATCGGGCCGGCCGCGTTCTCTCCTTCGTGACCCAAGCTACAGCCGCACGTTCACGTTCTTGATTCGCGTGTAGTGCTGGATGGCGTGCAGGCTCTGCTCGATTCCGATGCCGGAGTTCTTCGCGCTGGCGAACGGAGTCTGCGGGAACGTAACGGGGTACTCGTTCACCGTGACCATGCCCGAGGCCAAATCGCGCGCGCTGCGGTGGGCGGTTGACAGATCCTTCGTCCACACGCCGGCATAGAGGCCGAACTGCGTCCCGTTCGCAACGCGCATCGCCTCGCCATAATCGGAGAAGGTCGTCACGCTGACGACGGGTCCGAAGATCTCTTCCTGCGCGACGCGCATCGTCGGCTCGACGGCGTCGAAGACCGCCGGCGTCAGGTAGTGGCCGCGGGCCAGGTCGGCTTCCTTGGGCGGCGAGCCACCAAACACCAGCTTGGCGCCTTCCCGCTTCCCGACCTCGACGTATTCCGCGGCGCGTTTCTTCTGGCCCGCGCTCACCATTGGGCCGACGCGCGTGTTCTTATCGGTCCCCGGTCCGACCTTGAGCCCTTCTACCCGTTTGATGAAGGATTCCATGAACGCGTCGTGGATCGATTCGTGGACGAGGACGCGGCTGCCGGCCCAGCACATCTGGCCGGCGTTCATGAACGCGCCGAGCGCGCAGCCTTTGACGGCGTTCTCGAGGTCCGCGTCAGAAAAAATGATGTTGGGGTTCTTGCCGCCGAGCTCCAGCGTGAACGGTTTGAGTTTCTTGCCCATCGACTGGACGACCTGTTGGCCGGTCTCGACGCTTCCGGTAAGGTAGACGCCGTCCACGTCCGCGTGTTCGACGAGGTGCTTGCCGAGCGTGGCGCCGTCGCCGGTCACGACGTTGAGGACGCCGGCCGGGACGCCAGCCTGGGTCGCGAGTTCCCCCATCTTGAGGGCCGTGAGCGGCGTGAGGCTCGCGGGCTTGAGCACGACCGTGTTTCCGCATGCGAGCGCGGGCGCGACGCTTCGGGACGCGAGTTGGAAGGGAAAATTCCACGGGGCGATGTGCAATGTTACGCCCAAGGGTTCGCGCAGCGTGTAATTGAGCCGGTCGCCGGGAACAGGGATCGTCTCGCCTTGGATCTTGTCGGCCACGCCGGCGTAGTACTCGAAGGTCTGGGCCGCGTAGAGCACATCGGCCTTCGATTCGCGCAGCGGCTTTCCCTGGTTGGCGGTCTCGAGGGCCGAGAGTTCGTCCGCCTTCTGCCGGGTGAGTTCGGACAGGCGCCACAGGAGCCGGCCGCGTTCGGTGGGGTCCATCCGGCGCCAGGTCGGGTCTTCGAACGCCTTGCGCGCGGCGGCGACGGCCGCATCGGCGTCCCTCGTGGAGCCCTTGGCGACGTTGGCGATGAGTTCTCCGGTGGCCGGGTTGTGGACGGGGATCGTGCCGGAGCCGTCGGCGCCTTGGGGTTTTCCCCCGATGTAGTGACCCTGGATGACCACTTGCGTCATGCGAACCGCCGGGGGCTAGCCGGCCGCGGCCTTAATAGTTAAGCCGCCGAAACGGACCTCCGTCGGACGTGCAGATTCCGACAAGGAAACCGAGCGCTTTTCCCCGGAAAAACGCGATGCAGCGCGCCGCCGGAATTGCTTCAAGCGGCTCACCAACATCCTTAAATAACGTCCAAAAACTACATCGAGATTGCGGAATAGAATCGAGTTTCACGGGCCCCTACGGGGGTTCTTGAAACGTCGAACCTGTTCACGCTAGGCAAACAGAAACGTATTTGGCCCATCATCCCTTGCGAAACGATCCCGCTGGGGAAAAGGGGAAGGTGCTCTACCTATGAAGACCACGAAAACGCTCGCGTACGGCCTGACTCTCCTAATGGTCGCGACCTTTGTCGTTGCGATTGCCCCAACCGCCTCGGCGCAGGCGACGGAACAGGTCATCACCGTTGTTACCAAGGGCGTCCCTACGATCCAAACTGGAGCGAGTACCCTCAACAACAACCGGATTGCCCCCGACACGGGCGTCGCCGTTGTAAAGTACGAATTCACGGTCACAGTCCCTCCCGTCGGAGCATGCCCGCTCTCCGCCATCAACGTAGTTTTCACGGCCGACAAGGGTGCATCCCCGCCCGACTGGGCCGAGGAAGCCCAGATTGTCCTGTCGGGGCCCACCGCCGCCATCAACTATGACCCCCAGAAGAGCGGCACGGCACAGACCTTTTCTGTTGACACGACGCTTTCCATCCGGATCACGAAGAACGCCCCCGCCGGCAAGTCGGGCGAGTATCGAGTTTTGGCCCAGGCCTTCCCCCCCGCCGCCGCGGCCGGCGGCTGCAACCTGAAGAAGTCCGACCCGCCAACGCCGAACGCGTTCAACGCGGTTTCCAACGACTACCTCGCCGTCATGGAGTACACGCCCGAGAAGTACATCCAGAAGGTTGGCCAGAACAAGGAAGTCTCATTCGTCGTCAAGATGACGAACTACGGGAACGCCGCGACGAGGATCGAAACCACGACGGACACGCCCGAGGGTCTGGCAGCGCCTGTCCCGCCCGCCGCGATTACGCTTGAATCCAAGGCGGAATCGGGCGAGAAGGCCGTCTACTTCAAGGACGCCGTCATATCCCTAAAGACTCCCTCCTCGAATGGGTACACCAACTCGTTGTACTCGTTTACGGCGCATTTCACGGCGAAGGCCGCCACTATGACGGGCCAAGGTTTGGACGACGACGAGCAACCCATCACGTTCTCTCTGCAGGTCCAGGGCGTTTACGTGCCCGGATTCGACCCGCGCAGCGCAATCGCCTCGCTCGGCATCGGGCTCGTCTTGCTGGGGTTCGCCCGTCGGCGAACCGGCCAATAGGCGGGGCCTCGTGGCGGCGGCCAAGTCTATAACCCGTCGCGCGTATGAGCGCTCCGTCGTCCGTTTCCGAGGATAGCCTTGAAGCTCCGCCGCCTTGCGCAATGGGCCTTGCTGCCGCTCCTGGTCGTCGCGGCCCCGGTCCACGTGGAGGCCCAGCCGGAGTCCCAGGTCTTGGGCGTCACGGGCGCCTTGGTACAGAGTTCGATACTCGTGGGTCGGTCGGTGGGCGGAGAGCAGAGCCCGGTCGGCCAGTTCGTCTTTCAGTATCGGGACATCACGTCGGGCGAATACTCCACCAATCCGCTCTCGGATACGCCCGACATCCACTACGTGAGCTTCAAGACGCAATGGGTAAGCCCCCCCAAGCCCAAGGGTTGGGGCATCAGCTCCGTTCAACCCCCCAGCGACCAGGTCTATGCCGGTGACGTCCGCGAGGGCCGCTTCTTCGTGACCCATGGGCTCGGAATCGAAGACGACTATGTCCAAGGTTCCCTGCTCATCACGTTGGAAAGCCTGACCCTGGGCCAGAACGCCAGTATCTTGTTATTCTTCGAGGTACGGGTCGCGCCGTCCCCCCTGGCCGAGATTGAGATCCTGGAGGGCGCTCCCTCATCGGCGGGGCCGTTCGAGCGCGTCCGGATCCCCATCCGCATCAGGAACGTCGACGCCTACGCGGCGGCGTACCGCGTGGGTGCCCGGGTGACACCGGCCGAAGGCGTCAACCCGGAAACGTTGGCCTTCAATGCTCCGAGTGCTGTCTTCCTCCAGCCCGGAGAAAGCAAGGAAGTCGTCGTCGAATTCGTCACGCCGCGCGACGATTGGTGGTACAACGGCGTCACGATGATCCTCAAGGTCTACGTGACCCCTGTCCAGGGGGGGCCCGTCCGTGAAGAAACGCTCCTAATCCAGCTCAATGGTTTCTACTTCAGCGAGAGTGCCCTCCTCATCCTGGTTGCCTTCCTGCTCCAGGTCGCGCTCTTGATTTTCCTGTTCGTCTACGCCAAACGGGCCTACGAGCGCCGCTACCTGGGGCGGCCAATTCCCCCGTGGCAGATTCCCGAGGAAGCAACGCAGCTTGGAAGGCTGAAGCGCGAGGATCCACGCGCACACTACGTGATCCGGTACTTCCTCATGAAAGAAGAGTACAGGTCTGCCCTCCTCTGGTTCTTCGCCTACAAGAAACTCTCCAAGCGTCAGCTGAGGGCAGAGGCCCGACAGGTTACGCTCCGCGAGCGAGCGCAGGAACTCGAGGTCATTCCGGCGGAACGATTCGACAAGGCCTTTGACCGCGTCCAGCGCCGATATCAACGCCGGATTGAGCGAAGCCAGATTCGGACACAACGGCAACTGGAACGCCTGCAGCGAAAGCTCGAAGCGAACTACGAGAAGGACTTCAACGACGAACACCAGCGGTGGGAGAAGAAGGTCGACTCCTTACGCGCCAAGCAAAACAAACCCCACGCGCGAGCCCACGCGAAGTGGGAAAGGGCGTGCAACGGGATCCTCGCGCGTTGGGAAAAACCGTTCCGGAAGGAGAAGGCGAAGTACGAGAAGGCCTTCGAGAAGGCGAAGCAACGATATCTAGCCAAGGTCAAGAAGGTCGACAAGCCGGCATACAAGGCCTGGAAGCTTATCCACCAGGATTGGGAAGCCGAGGCCGCCATCCGCAAGAAAGAGGGACGTGACGCTCTACCCGAGCCTTTGCCCGAGAGCATCGAGGCCGGGCCGCCAGACCTGCCGGCGGCCTTTCACGCCCCGTCCAAGCCCGAGTTGCCGCCGGAGCCCTTGCCACCCGCGCTAACGAATCTGCCGCCTGAACCAAAGCCGGCCGCACCGAACTTGGCAACCTCACGTTATGCGGAGACCGTGCGCCGAGCCGAGGAGAAGGGTCGACGGAAGGCTCGCGCGCTCGAACTGGAGATGGCCGAGAAGCTTGACGGCCAAAACCGGCGCCGCCAGGAGGCCGGCCACGCGTTGGCGGCCCGACGTCAAAGGTACTTGGATGCGGCACAAGGCGGAGACCAACCTTCCTTCATGGATCGGGTGCTGCGCCGAACGCCCGAACAGCGCGAGCAACGGCACCAAGCCTCGTACATCCGCGGACTTTCTGAAAGTCGAATCAAGGACCTGCGGGAACAGGAGGCGGCCCACATGGAACAGATTCGACTGCAGGTCGCCCGCGCCGAGGCCGAGATCACGGCGCGGCTGATCCGGCAGCGAGGCGCCGTCTCGGTCGCCTTGAAGGGCGGCGACCCTCAACGCGTCGACGAGGCACGCGCCGCTGCGGCCCAGGCCGAAGCCGAACTCGGCGCCTCCAAGTCCAGGGGCGGCGTCCTCATCGCGGACGAGATAAACGCGTCGAAGGCGCGCCTTGACGCGAAAATCGCACAGATCCGCAGCGACGAACGCGAACAACTTGCGCGGGCGGCGCAAGCGTCGACGCGCCACGGCGCCGCCGTGGTCACCAAGTCGTAGCGACTCAAAGGAGATTGCCCATTTGCCCGAATCTGTCGATGAAGCCCGGACGGAGCCAGCGACTAAGCCGACGCGCGCGCAGCGGCGGGAGGCCCAGCGACAGGCCTTGGCTGCAGAACTTCGTGAGATTCGTCAAGAACGTTCTGACCGGCGGAGCCGACGGCGCCTCGAACGACTTGTGAAGCATGGCCTGCTGCCCCCGGGCGTAGAATCGTCGAAGCCGGAACCGAAGGCCGCCGAAGCACCTCCTCGTGAAGAAGAGGTCTTGGTTCCTGTGGATGACGACAAGATTTTCGCCATCGAACCGGCCCCCGTACCGGCGACCGAGACGTCGACCGCCGTTCCGTCCGCAGGCGAAACCGCCTCCGCTGGACCGGAACCCGGCGCGAAAATCGATGCCAAGATGGGCAAGAAGCAAGCCAAAGTCGAGGCCGCCGAGGTCAAGCGACGAGCCAAAGAGGCGCGCCGATTGGCGCGGGAACTGGAGAAAGAGGCCCGACGCGACGCGAAACATCAGACGGCTCTCTTTCCCGAGGTCGAACCGGAGCCTCCGGAGCCCGAGCGCGACCCCACCGACGAACCGCAAGAGTCCGGGCCGTCCATCGCCGCAGGCCAGGAGTTCCCGGCGGACACCCTTCCGGGGGAACCTGGGCTCGAAAGCATCCATGGAATCGGCCCGGCGAAGAGGAAGAAGCTCAAGAAGGCGGGCATCACGTCGCTCGCGGAACTGCGGGCGGCAGATCCCGCGCGGGTCGCCAAGAAGGCCGACGTCCTCGAATCCGTCGCCCAAGAATGGCGATTCATGGCCCAACTCATCGATGGTCTCGGCGTCGGCCCCCAATTCGCGGAAATGATCGCTGGGGCTGGCGTCGTTTCCATCGAGCAACTGGCAACCGCCGACCCCAAGGACGTTTGGGCCGCCGTGCACGCGAGTGCGGAGAAGCGAGGACTCCCGGGCCAGGCTTCGGCCTTGGAACCCAAGGATCTTGAGGGTTGGATTGCATCGGCCAAGAACTACCGCTTCGGCACTGCTGGTCCAGATGATGCGGCAGGGTCACCGGCGGAGGTGGAGGGCGCCGCGCCCGAGGCTTCAGAAGTGGACGACGCGCCAAGAAGCCGCGGCTGGTTGCGGCGGAGGCCCAAGGCGGCGCCTGGGATCCCTGATTCGCCCGGATCAGGACCCGCGTCGGGGCAGGTCCCCGGAACCCCGACGCAGGGCATGGATGAGCTGATTCCGGCGCAGACGCCGGGAACGCGGTTCCGGTTTCTGCGTTTCGGAAAGTCCGCGCCCGCGGCCACCGAGGCTGGCCCGGAGACCCCTGTCGAGGACAAACCCAAGCGAAGGCTGGGCCTTTTCCATCGGACCGCGAAGCCAGCTGCGCAGGAGTCTGCAGCTCCATCTGCCGACGCCCCAATGGGGAACCCGGCGGACGCAGACGAGCCGGACAAACCCTCCAAGGCCCGGAAGAAATCGAAAACCGTCGCCGACCGGGCGCCGAATTCTTCGAAGAGGAGAAGGCGCTAGGGCCATGCGGCAAGCGGCGAGGGGGGTTCTCGCGGTCTTCCTCGGAGGCCTCGTTGCAGGTTGTATGGTAGGGGACAAGCCCATCGAAGGTGACAGCGACGGCGATTATCTGCAGGATGTCGTGGAGAACAAGGGTTGGCAGCTCCGGGTCTGGCAAGCGATTGTCCCCTGCTTCGTGCCGGGGGCAAGCGTCACGCCGACGGTGTTGAACTTGACGTCAGAGCCTCAAAGGTATGACACGGACGGTGACGGCATGGACGACGGCCTTGAGCGGACATGGTCCGGCGATCCGCGGTCGGCGGACACGGACGGCGACGGCTTGACGGACCTCCGCGAGATGGAACTCAGCGAGGCGGACGCTTTCGAGCAGCGGGGCGGCCTCAAACTCAATCACGCGGACTCGGACGATGACTGTTTGTCCGACCGGGACGAAGTGGAAGGGATGGAAATCCCGGGCCTCGGGATGAGGCAATCCGACCCTACTGTCGCGGACACAGACCATGATGGCCTGTCGGATCCGGAAGAGTTCTTGCGTCGGTTCACCAACCCGACGAACGAGAACACGGACGGCGATGACGCCTCCGATGTGTTCGACATGGATCCATTGCACGACGTGGCAATCGAACTTTGGTTCGACGGCGTGGAATTGTTGCAGGAATCGGATGCGGTCCCGTTGAAGTTCTTCTACGGCATCGATACGCCGGCGGGTGTAAAGGCGCCCGAGCCAGACGTTCCGGCCTTCAATTCGTCGTCGGGGGGGTCGACGTCCGTCCCTGGTGCCCAGTCGCCGGGCCGCGTAGATGTCCGGGATGGTACGGGGCAGTCCTTCTTGGTTTTCCAGTTTTGGTTGGTACGGGAGGACAAGGGTCGAACGGTGGCGCTCACGAACAACCTGAGCCAGCCGATTGTGACAATGAACGTCAATCTTCGCGAAGCGCAATGGTCGGCCGGCGGATCGACCGGCGCCGCCAAGGGGGAGAGGAGTATCCTGCTTGGAGTCGAGGCCCGCCTCGATTTCCGACTGGAATTGCTCGCCCTGTGATGCGGGGCCCGAATTCCGTAATGGTCTCACTAGGACGGCACGAGCCGCCCGCCTTGGACGAAGAGCCCGATGGCCAGCGCGATCATGATGGCCCAGATGAGGGGGTTCCACCGGAGGATGGCTTTTCCATCCAAGATGCCGAAGGGGAGGAGGTTCACGAGGGCGAGTTGGGCGTTGAAGAGGACGACGACGCCGGCCAAGAATTCGGGGGCGGTGTTCACGCGCCCGACGGTGAACGGGAGGGCGGCCACGGCGATGCCGCAGTTGATGAGCGGGCCCATGGCGCTGATGCGGCCTTGGTCGCGCCGCTCTTCGGCGGTGTGCCACGTGGCGCCGGGGGCGGCCACGGGGAAGTGGGGCGGCAGGAGGACGAAGGCGCTGGCGAAGAGGAGCCAGAACCAGTTGGCGCGGAACTCGCTCCAGTGGCCGAAGTGTTGCGCGGTGAACTTGTGGCCGAGTTCGTGGAGGACGAAGCCGAGGAAGCTGATGATGAGGGCGGCGCCGACGAGTCCGGGGATGGGGAGGCCTTTGCGGATGGTCTCCATCCAGGGGTTCTTGAGGAAGGCGTAGAAGAGGATGGCGGCCAGGAGGATGGTGGCGCCCAGGATGTGAAGGAGTTCGACGCCGCTGAAGCTGAACTTGCGCATGCCGAGATCGTCGTAGTCGTCCACCTCGTCCACTCCGTACATCGGATTGTAGTTGGTGGCGCGGCCGCCAGAGCCAGCCACGGAGGTCAGCCTCCCTGGAAGATGCGCAGGACGCGGTACGAGGCCAAGAAGAAGCCGGCCATCGCGCCGAGGTTCGCGAGTGCCGCCACCATGAGGACGCGGATGACGCGGTTCCCGAAGAAGCCTTTCACGGTCGTGATGCGCGGGAGCGCCTGGAAGTCGGCGACGGTGGGCGTGCGGACGCCGGCCTCGACGATGCCGGCGAACCAGCCGGCGGCGAGCGCGGGATGGAGGGTCGTGATGGGGGCGGCGACGAAGGCGGTGAGGATGGAGAAGGGGTGGCCGCGGGCGAGCAGCGCCCCGATGGCGGCGAACGTGCCGGTGATGAGGGTCCAGGCGAGGAACGCTTCGGTGAGCTTGTCCCAATTGCCTTGCTGGGCCCCGAGGTAAGCGAAGTAGGCGAAGAGGGCGACGATGAAGAGGGGGAGTCCCCACGCGAAGGCCCACTTGGTGATGCTGAAACGCTTGGGCGGGACGACGTTGAGTTCGGCCAAGTCGGCGGGTGGTGCCTGGTCGGCGATCCGCTTGCGGATGCCGGGCAGGTGGCCGGCGCCGACCACGGCCACGACTTTGCTGGGTCGGCCGTTGCGTTGTTCTCGGACGCGACTTGCGAAGCCGCCGTCGGCCAGGACGCCCTGGATGCGCGTGGCCAGGTAGGCGTCGCGCTCGTCGACGACGACGGTCTTGACGCTGGGCGCGAGCTGGCCCAGCTCGTTCATCATGGACGTGACGGCGTCCTCCTGGGTGAGGGCCTGCGTCGTGGGGGGCGCTTCCTCTTGTTGGGTGCCGCCGACCATGGCCTTGAGGAGTTCCCACGAGAGGCGCACCTTTTCCCGGAACCGCATCTTGCGCACAGCGCGCCGCATGGTGATCCCGACGTCGCGATCGACGAGGGCCACCTGCGCGCCGCGGACGCGGGCGGCGCGGACGGCGGCCAGCATCTCCGTGCCGGGTTCGGCGCCGTAGACCTCGCCGAGCTTGCGCTGGTAGGAGGCGAGCATCACCTGGGTGAGGAAGAGCCAGAGCTTGTCGCTCTTGAGCAGCTTGTGGACCGGCGTGTTCTCCCACTTCTGCTTGTCCTCGAGGGCCTCCAGCCGCAGCGGGTCGAGTTCGACGGCCACGACGTCGGGCTGGAATTCGGCGATGCTGGTCTCGACTTCGCGCACACTTTCGGGGGAGACGTGGGCCGTCCCCACCAGGAGAAGCCGGTCGTTGATTCGTTCGACGACCACTGTTCTGTCGGCGGGGCAGGGAGGGGGTCGCTTAAAAGGGAATCGAAGGCGGAAGCCTCACGCGCGGCGCACGCCGCTGGCTGAGGCTACGGCCAGGGGGACCAGGGTGACATCGCCAGAAGGGACAGCAGGAGCAGGAGACCGGCCAGCCACGTGACGCCGACGAGGCCATAATAGTACGGGTCCTTCGAGATGCCGTCGTCATTCTGCGGTTCGGACAGCGTCGTCATCGCTGTTCCAATCTCCTGCGCCGGGCAAAGTATCTTTCGATTCGCAGCGTGGATAATCCCACAAGGATGGCCGCGACCAACCAGGAGGAGAACATGGGCAATCCCGTGACGAGGTTGTTGAGTCCGTTCAGGATGAACTGGAGGGCGGCGAGCAGCGCGACGAGTCGTGCGACTCGTTCCGAGTGTTGAAAGGCGGTTGGCGTTGGCCGACTGGGCCAAAACGCGCGAGATGCCTCACCGATGGTTGCCACGCGCGTTCAGTTCGGCGGCCCTAGGAAAGCCGTTATCGGTAGCCCGTCTTGCCGGCGATTGGCGTCCGAGCAAGGGCGGTCGCATCGGTTTCACGCGCGGCGCACGCGACGGCTCGCTCGACGCCGGGGGGCTCCGTTCGTGGAGCCGGCCGGCTCGCTCGGCGGCGCCTCTTCCGGCGCGGCCTCGGCCACGACGGGTTCGGGCGCCCCGACGGCCGTCATGAACCGTTTCTGCATCGCCTTCTCGACGAGGTCCAAGAGTTCGTCCTTGTCCTCGGTGCCGCCGAGGATCCCGAGCGGGATGGCGCCGCCCGCGGATTGGGCGTGGCCGCCCGCGTTCTGCTCCCCGAACGCCTTTTGGACGATCTCGCCGAGGTTGATGCGGGTGTCGCGGCTGCGCGCGCTGAAGTGGACATGGTCGCCTTGGATACCGAAGACGAGGATGCTGGAGACGCCTTCCAAATTGAGGAGGGATTCGGCGGCCTGCGGCAGGGCGTCGCGGTCCGTGATGTACCCCGCGCTCGAGACGAGGTAGGCCCCGCGTTGGTGGCGGTTCATGATGGCCCGCCCCATCACGTCGAGAGTCTCGTTCGTCATGGGGGGGCTCTCGATCTGTTCGAGCATCTTCTGGTCGACCAAGGGGCTGAGGTAGCCCACCGCCTTGAGGTCGCTGGGACTCGTGTGGCGGGTGAGGCCGGCCGTGTCGACGCGGATTCCATGGAGCAGCGCCGCGGCGATCTTGGGGTCCGGCACGATGCCGAGCTCTTGGAGGTAGCCCAGGAGGATCGTGCTCACGGCGCCGACGTTCTGGCGCACATCGATGAACTCGCCGACGGCCTTGTTGGCCGACGTGAGGTGGTGACCGATGACGATGTTCGGGACGACGTCGCGCGGCAACACGTTGTTCTGGCCGGCGATTTCGCAGTCGAGGATGGCGGTCTTGTTGTGGCGCTTGAGGAGCGCGCGCACATCGTCCAGGGGCGTGATCTGCTTCATGCGGGCGCCCAGGAGGTTCACGAGGGTGCGGTTCTGTTGGTGGCCGATCTTGCCGCCGTAGTAGATGAACGACTTGACCTTGATCTTCTCGGCGATCTTTTGGAGCGCGAGGCCGGCCGCGATGGAGTCGGGGTCGGGGCTGTCGTGGAGGAAGATGGCGAGGCCCCCCTCGCCCGCGTCCTTGATGATGCGGACGAGTTCGTCGGTACGCTTGACGAGTTCGAGTTCCGCCAGCTCCTTGACGACGGCGTTGCCGACGACGTCGGGGCCCCATACGACGTAGTTGGCGCCGGCTTCCCTGTGGTCCTTGGCGGCGGACTCGGTGGAGGCGCGGACCACGATGGGGGTGTCGGGAAGCGCCTTCTTGATAGCCCTCACGGTGGCTCCGTTCGTCTTGTCGTCGCGGGCCAGCACGAGGAAGGCGTCGGCGGACTGGTAGGGTTCGCGGCGCCAGTCGAGGGCGGTCATGTCGCCGATCTCGGCGTGGAATTTCCGTTCTTGGAGGGCTTCGACGCGGACGGGGTCCTTGTCGACGATCAAGACGTGGTTGCTCGATTCGAGCAGGAGTTCCGCGACGCGGACGCCGACGCGGCCGCAGCCAAGAATCACGTACATGGGGGAGGGTTTTCCAGGGAGTCCGTCGTTAGTTCCCCGCCGACTTAAGGCAATCGCAACCGGGCCGCCTTAAACGGCGCTTCGCGGGGCTGTTAGGCTGTAACGCAACACCCAGGCCGCTGTACGAAAAACGTCATTGCTGGTCGGCTGCGCCGAGCCCTTGCGGGGGCGTCGTCACGGCGGCGCCAGGCGCCCGGATGAGTGTGGCCCCCGCCAGCACGATCCGAAGTTTCGGCTCGTGGCGCCGCCGCAACTGGTCCTCGTGCTTGTGGCGCTCGTCGTGGATGGCCGTCTGGGCCTCGATGTTCTTCTTCTTGAGCGCGTGCAGGTCGTGCGTCAACTTCTCCTGCTCACGTTGGAGTTTGATCTCGCGCAGGCCGTCCTCCGTGAAGTAGAGCTTGGATTGGATCTCGCCGAGGCGTCGTCGGATGCGCGCCTCTTCCAGGTACGTGTCGTGCTGCATCCCTTGGAGGTATTCCTGCACGCGCCCCATGGCCTTCTCGAACCCTTCCCGCGACTCCTCGACGGCGGTCGCGGCGAACGTCTGGGCGCTGCGCTCGACTGCTGGGACGACGACGCCCAGCCCGTCATGCAAAGCGCTCACGTCGCCGGGC
>CAYVGY010000041.1:0-19966 GCA_964451065.1 uncultured Halobacteriales archaeon | reverse complement strand
ACGCGGCGGGCAACCTGGAGGCCCTTCCTGCAGAGCCGGACGCCACCCTGACCGGTCTGGGCGAAGCGGGTGGCGGCTCTGCGGCGCTGATGGCTGCCTTGGTGGTCCTGCTGGTTCTGGGCGGAGCGGCGGCGGGCGGGCTCCTCTGGTGGAAGAAAAAAAGGACCTAGACGGCTTACCGGGTCCCGAGCACGGGTTTATCCCCTGTGAGCCCCAAACACGCGGATGGAGGTCCCTCCAGCCACCATGGTAACGATACACGAACAACGGGACCGACTCGTCGACGACCTGCTGGACCGCGGCTACGTGCACGACCCTCGCGTGGCGGAGGCCCTCCGATTCGTTCCTCGAGAGGCCTTCCTGGAGGCGCGGGACCGGTCACTCGCCTACGAAGACCGACCCGTCTGGATTGGCTGGTCGCAGACCATGAGCGCGCCCCACATGGTCGCCATCATGTGCGAGTACCTGGACCTTCAGCCCGGTCAGCGGGTCCTCGAGATCGGCACCGGGTCCGGTTACCACGCCGCCGTCACGGCGCGCCTCGTGGAACCCGGCGGAACGGTCGTGACGACGGAGATCATCGAGCCGCTCGCGTCGCGGGCCGAGGCCTGCCTCCGCCGCGCCGGAATCAACAACGTAGAAGTCCTTCACACGGACGGCTCGCGAGGCGTCGAAGGCGGCCCCTTCGACAGGATCTACCTCACCTGTTCCGCCCCACGAATCCCGCCCCCGCTCCTTGAAGAACTCAAGACCGACGGAATCCTTCTGGCGCCCATCGGAGAGATGCCGTCTCGGCTCGTCCGTGCCCGGCGGGACGCCGAAGGGACCGGGTGGGCCGAGGAGGACCTCGGCGCTTGCGCGTTCGTACCGCTTCGCGGCGCCTTCGGCGTCGCGTAAGGGGCGGCGGAAGCGAAGGGCAACGTGCCATCGTCGCGCGGCTTCTCGCGCCGTTTTCTAGCGGCGTCGGGTTCGCCGCTTCCCGCCGCCGCGGGCAGCCGCGGCCTCGAGAAGCGCGACCGCCTGCTCGAGCGTGAGGTCGCCCGGCGCCTGGTCCTTGGGGAGCGTCGCGTTGGTCTCGCCGTGCTTCACGTAGGGGCCATAGCGACCATCGAGAACCTGAATCGGCCGCTGGTCGACGGGGTGCGGGCCAACGTCCTTGAGAACCTTGGGCGGCGCCCGGCTGCCGCGACCGAACTTCGGCTGAGCGAGCAACGAGACGGCCTCGTCCAACGTGACCGTGCGTAACCGTTCGGGGTCCTTGAGGTTTCGGTAATCCCTTGCGCCGTCCGGCTTCTCGCGCATCACGTAGGGTCCAAAGCGTCCAAGGCCCGCCACGACCGTCCCTCCCTCGGGGTGTTCGCCGAGCCGGCGAGGGAGCGAGAGGAGGAACAAGGCGTCGTCCAAGGTCAAGGTCGCTGGATTCATTCCCTGCGGAAGCGACGAACGCGGGGGTTTTGCGCCTTCCTCGACTTCCCCAAGCTGGACGTACGGGCCAAACCGCCCGTCGAGGACGAACACGGGCTTGCCGGTCTTCGGGTCGATGCCGAGCGGCTCGACACCCTTGGAGGCGATGGCAACCAAGCGTTCGACCGCGGCCCGGTCCAGGTCGGCCGGCGCGATATCCTGGGGGACGTTCACACGGACCGTCTCGCCCGCGTCGTTCCTGGTCTCGAGGTACGGCCCGTAGCGCCCCGTGCGCAGGACGGCCCCGATCCCCTCCAGTTGTGGCAACCGGATCTCGCCCACGTCGCGCGGGTCGATCTTGGCCCTCCGCTCGGCCACCTGCGCCTCGAGACCCTTGGGGCCCGACCAGAACCGCGACAGGTAGGGTTGCCATTCAGCCTTGCCGGATGCGATCTCGTCCAGCTCTTCCTCCATCTTCGCCGTGAACCCGATGTCGATGATGGCGGGAAAGTGCCGTTCGAGGAGTTGCGTGACCGCGAACCCGGTAAAGGAAGGCACCAGGGCCTTGCCCTGGCGCGTCGCGTACTCCTTGTTGAGCAGCGTCTCGATGGTGGCCGCGTACGTGCTGGGCCGCCCCACGCCGTCCTCCTTGAGCGCCTTGATGAGGGACCCCTCGTTGTAGCGGGCGGGGGGCTTGGTCTCGTGCGGCTCGGCCCGGCATTCGCGGCAGGAGACATCGTCGCCTTCACGGAGAGGCGGCAGGGAGCCGTCCTCGTCCTCCTCATAGCCGTAGGCCTTGCGCCAGCCGGGGAAGTCGACGCGTTTGCCGGTCGCCTTGAAGACCGCGTCGAGGGAACCGAAGAGGGCCGTGGTGCTGGTGAAGCGCTCGTCGGCCATCTGGGACGCCAGCGTGCGGCGCCAGATCATCGTGTACACGTCGAGCTCCTTGCCTGTGAGGCCGGTCTCGTTGGGCTTGACGAACGCTTCCCCCGCGGGACGGATGGCCTCGTGGGCCTCCTGCGCGCTCACGCTCTTGGAAGCGTAGACGCGAGGCTGGGGGGAAAGAAACTCTCCCCCGAAGCTCTCCTTGGCCGCGGCGCGCGCGCCCTGGAGCCCCTCCTCGCCGAGTTCGGGTGAATCCGTTCGGTGGTACGTGATGTACCCGTTCTCGTAGAGCGTCTGGGCGATGCGCATCGCGTCGCGCGCCGAGAGATTAAGCCGCGCGTTGGCGGCGCTCACGAGGGTGTCAGTGATGAACGGTTCATAGGGGCGACTCGTCTTCTCCTGCTCGTCGACGGAGGAGACCTTCCACTTGGCCGCGGCCAGCCGGACCGCGAGGTCTCGCGCGGTGGGCTCGTCGAGGAGCGTCGTCTTCTCCGGGTCGGCCAGGCCGCCGGTGTTCTCGTCGAAGAACCGCTTCCCGTTGGCGACTTCCTTGCCGCGGTAGGTGAAGATGTGGGTCTCGAACGACGCCTCGGCGGACGCCAGCGTCGCCTGCAGGTCCCAGTAGGCGGACGTCTTGAACGCCATCCGTTCGCGTTCCCGGTCCACCAGGAGGCGCAGCGCGACGCTCTGGACGCGGCCGGCCGAGAGCCCCGTCGCGATCTTGGTCCACAGGAGCGGGGAGAGCTCATAGCCGACGAGGCGGTCGAGGACGCGGCGCGTCTCTTGCGCCCGCACGAGCTCCATGTCGATTTCCCGCGGGTGGGCGAACGCTTCCTGGATGGCTTTCTTGGTGATCTCGTAGAACACGACCCGACGCACAGGCGCCTTGGGCTGCAAGGCCTCCTTGAGGTGCCAACTGATGCTCTCGCCTTCACGGTCCGGGTCGGTGGCGAGGAACACCTCGTCGACGTCCTTGAGTTTCTTCTTGAGGCCGGCGATGACCTTCGCGCCGCGCTCCGTGGCCACGTAGATCGGCTCGAACCCGTCGTCGATCACGATGCCGTGCTTTACGGGCCTCCTCTTGTAGTGCTCCGGAACTTTGGAATCGCCGCTCGGAAGGTCGCGGATGTGGCCGACGGAGGCCTCCACACGGTACCCCCGGGGAAGCCAATCCTTGAGCTTCTTCGCCTTGGCAGGCGATTCGACGATGACGAGCTTGGTCATGGGGCCCTGCGGATGGAACCGTACTGCCGCCTAGAGAAAAGAATTTGGGAAACGGATTTTCCCGCCCCAAGGGCTTGCGCGTCGATCGGTTTCCACGCGCCCGTCGAATCAGCGATTGGCTGGCAAACTCTAAATAGAAAAGTTCTTCGGCCGGTTCCGGCGTCTCTCGTCCATGCGCTCCGGTCTCGCCGCGGCCGCAGGGGCGTAAATGGTCGAATCCCGCGCCCGCGCCGAGACGCTCTTCCTCATCGGCGCGATTCTCCTCCTGGGCTACCTCACGTATCTCATCTTCCAGCCTTTCCTCGAATGGGTCATCCTGGGCTTCCTCCTCGCGTGGCTCTTCTACAAACCCTACCTTTGGATCTGGCGCGGCGTCCGCCGGCGTGGCCTCGCGGCCGCCATCGTCGTCTTTGTGGTCCTTCTCCTCTTCTTCCTCCCCTTCGTCGTCGTGAGCGCGTTCGTCTTCCAGGACCTTGCCGCCTTCGCCGAATTCCTTCAGGAGGCCAACCTTGAGGACCTCGTCGCCTCGTCGCTGGGCAGCCTCGCCGCGGCGTTCGGCCTCCAACCCGACTCCGACACGATCCTCGACGCCGCCGCCAACATCGCGCAGTCCCTGCGCGACAACGCCGGCACCTTCGTCGCGGACTTCGCGCGCGACGTCATCGCCGGCGTCGCCCGCTTCCTCATCGGCCTCTTCATCTTCGGCTTCACCGTCTTCTACGGCCTCGTCGACGGGCCCCGGTTCGTCGAGGCCGTCCGACGATCCATCCCCCTCCACCGCGAAGAGAAAGACCTCCTCATCGACGAGGTCCGTCGGGTCGTGAACGCCGTCTTCGTCGGCCACGTCCTCATCAGCATCATCCAGGCCGCCATCGGCACCCTCGGCTTCGTGCTCCTGGGCGTCCCCCGACCCTACCTCTGGGGCTTCGTCATGCTCATCGGCGCCCTCATCCCCGTCATCGGACCGTTCATCGTCTGGGTCCCCGTCGGCATCTACCTCCTGGCCACCCAGGGTCCCGTCGACGGCGTGTTCAGTTCGGATCGGACCTTCGCCGCCCTCGGCGTCCTCCTGGTGGTCGGCCCCATCGTCTCCACCATCGACAACATCATCCGGCCCAAACTCGTGGGTGCCCGCGCCGCCATCCACCCCTTCCTCGTCCTCATCGGCGCCCTCGGGGGCATCTTCGTGTTCGGCCTCGTCGGGTTCGTGGTGGGCCCCCTCATCTTAGCCTTGTTCGTCGCCATCATGCGCGTCTACCGGAGCCATTGGGAGGAAGTGCCTCCTCCGACGCGGGCCGTGGCGGGACCTAGCCCCGAACCGTCAGCGTCGCCCACCAAGCGCCGGCGAGCCAAGGCGTAGCCGCGGGAGGCTTGGGAACGTCGTTGTCACCACGTGGTGAAAACAGGTCAAGAAACCCCTGAAAAACGGGTGGTTTTGGGGCCGGTTGTCACCACATGGTGAAAACAGATAGAGGCAAGCGCCGGCAGCGCGACAAGGAACGGCCGCCGCGGAATTACATGCCGCGAGTCTCTTTGGCCTTCACACGAAGCTCCTTCGTGTGGCAGCGGCGGCACCGGTCGGCCTTGGGGGCGTTGGTGGCGCCGCAGCGCATGCAGATCTTCTTGTTGAGGGTGCGGGCCTCGGCCTCGGGAAACCGTACCATGGCTGCAGTGGCCTCGCAGACGGGCGCCCCTCATAAACCTTGCCGGGAAGTTCTACGCGCTAGATGGGGTGGACGTAGGGGACGGTGGAAAGGGTGAGGCCATTGACGCCCGTGAGCGCCATGGCGTGAGGCAGCGACGTGCCGAAGTTGAGTACGGGCGCCGCGAGCAAGAGGTGGGTGACGACGCCGACGGCCAAGCCCCCTTGGAGGCGGATGGGGCTTCCCGAGTCGCCGGGCCACGATGTGCCCGACCATGTGAACGAGTCGACGCCGTAGCTGACGCCGACGCCGGTCTTGGGGCGAGGAGGCACGAGGGCGGAGACGCTCGGGACCAGCCCGTGGCCCGTCTGGACGGTGACCTTGCCGGTGAAGCTGGTGGCGCCGGTGAATGTGCCGGTGGGGCCGGCCCATTGGCACATTTCCGGGTTCACCCATTGGACCTTGTCGGCGTTCACCTTGATGAGGGCGAAGTCGTTGCCGACGCCGCCGTCGCCGGTGCTGAAGACGGCATTGCCGATGATGCCGATGCCGGTCAGGTGTGCGGTCTGGCCGGCGTTGATGCAGTGGCCGGCGGTGCCGATGTAGGTGTTGCCGCCGGCGGTGAAGACCCAGTTGTAGGTGCAGCCGGACGGGCTGGCCATCTCCGCGCCGGGTCGGATGAGCGAACAGCGCAGGTCGCTGGCATCGGGGGCCGGTCCGGAGCTGGCCGGGACCGGATAGGCCGGGATGACGTCGAAGGCGACCTCCACGGGCGTGGCCTGGGCGAGAGCCTCGACCGGTACCTCCTCGACGAACATCGGCCGGTAAACGACATCCGCGTCGGGGCTGTAGTAGACGTCGATGAAGCCGGGCAAGCCCTGGTAGCGTGCGTAGAGCCCGCGCAGCGTCGCGTCGATGTGAAGCGATTCAGCGACTTCGTCCGCGGTGTAGCTCTCGACGTCGGCGGGGGCCGTGTCGTCGCACGCGTCGTGGGCGGCGGCCGGCTCGGAATCGTCGCCCGCCAGTTGGGGTGTCGCGAAGGCGCCCCACGCAGCGGGCACGAGCAGTGTGAAGGTCAGGGCGAGGGAAAGCACAGAATAGCGCATCATCCGCATGGGGGGGTTCCTCACAAGGAGAGCGCGGAGCCGTCTAGAGGCCTTTGTGGTTTGCCCGTGTATCTTCTGGCTGGAGGTGGTTCACTCACGGGCGTTCGTCGGGGATGAAGTCCCGCATGGTTTCCACGACTTCGCCGCTCGTCCTGCACTTGGCGTACGCGGCCAGGGGTTCGCGATTGACCTCATAGAACGTGTGGCCCCAGTTGTAGAGGGCGAGGATCCGCAGCGCCTGCGCATCGTCGCCGAAGATGAAGAGGCTCGCCGCGAGCGCTTCCAGCGTGGACAGCTTCGTGGGTTTCCCGAAGTTGACCGGGTTGGCGGCCACGAGGTAAGGCAGCGCGCGGGGTTCTGTGCGCCGGCGCGCGATGGGAAAGGCGCGCTCGGCCGTCTCCCAGGAACAGTCGAGGGCGCACAGGGCGGTCGCCTTGGCGGCAGCCCGGTCCTCGGGCGAGAGGGCCTTCTCGGCGAAGGGGTCGAGGAGGATGCCTCCCGGCGGCAGGGCGGTGGGTCGGTCGACAAGGGCGCAGAGGGCGAACCGGTTGAGTTTGCGCGCGGTGCATTTCTTGGGGTCGTCCTCGTCCGCATGGTAGACGACGAGCCTCATGGCCGGACCTCGACGTCGAGGACGACGTGTTCGGTGCTGGGCCCGTAGGACTTGACGCGGTGGTGGGACCGGAGGTGGGCCGTGCGGCCCAGCGTTCCAATCCGGGCGTGGACCTCGTCGTACGCCGCCTTGACGCCGCGCTCGACGCGGACGGCGCGGTGGACGTGGAGGAATCCTCCGTCGGGGCGGAGCGCCGCGACGGCCGTCGGTAGGAACTCCAAGGAATCGGGGAGAAGTCCCATGAGGACGCGGTCGGCCTCACCGTTGGGGGCGGCTTCCCGACAGTCGCCGAGCCGGGCCTCCACGCGGGACGCGACTCCGTTGAGCCGCGCGTTCTGGACCAGGAAGGCGTGCGAGACGGGGTTCTTCTCGATGGCGATGACGCGCATGGAGCCGGAATGGAGCGCGAGCGGAAGCGTGAAGTAGCCCACGCCGGCGAAGAGGTCCACAATGGTTTCTCGGGGACACCGCCAGGAAGCGACGCGGCGGCGTTCCGAAAGGTTGCCTTGGCTCCACATGATTCGTCGTGGGTCGAGTCGGTAGTGGATCCCGTCCTCCACATGGGTGGTCTCGGTGTCGGCTTCGCCCCACAAGATTCGGGCCTTCGGCAGGCGGAATTCTCCCTCGATGCCTCGCTCGACGCCCAACACCGTCCGCATCCCGAGGACGCCCGCGTACGCGGCGGCGACCTCTTCGACCGGTTCGGGCAGCGGAAGATTCAGGAGGAGCACGTCGCCGAGTCGGAAGTACGTGGATGGCACGGCGCGGACGCGCTCGGCGCTCCACGCCGGCGCCAACGCGCGGCGCACCTGCTCGACGGGGGGTCCGGGGCGCACGCGGCTCCATGAGGCCGCGCGGGTTTTAGCCGTTCGTGCGGGGCCATGGAAAGCCTTTAAACGAACCCTGACTTCGCGAGTCGCCCTGGGTTTTCATGAGCTCCAAGGAACAGAAGGTCGCCGAGGACGCGCCCTTTGAGGTGCCGCCCTTCGAAGAGAAGGAGTTCATCCGCAAAGAGCTCATCTCGTTCAAGTCCACCCTCGTCTTGTTCTTCTTCAGCATCGCCGTGGCCGGCCTATCCTATGCCATCTGGCGCACCAACCCCGAGTTCCGCTTCATCGTACACATCCTCATCGCGCTAGCCCTGGGTCTCGGCCTCCTTCGGTTCCTGTTCAAGGCGACCCAGATTGACATGAGCCATTGGAAGAAGAAGGAGTGGTTCGGCACGACGGCGCTGTTCTTCTTTTTCTGGTTGGGGTTTTTCCTGCTCTTTACCAACCCGCCGCTCACCGATGCCGCCGCCCCCGTGGTTGAGTTCGCGGTGAGCCCCAAGATCCAAGTCGAGAACGCGACCATCGACTTCGGCGCGTACGTGGCCGACAACACCGGGATCCGGTCCGAAACGGTCGAGCTCTGCATCGTGGCCTACTCCGCAAACGACGCACCGCAGTACGCGTCCCTGGGCGAGGCCCAACGGACGGATTGCCGCCAATCGGCTTGGAAGAAGACCGTCGGCAACACGTTCTGGAGCATGAACACGAGCGCCCTCAAGGCCGGCAAGTACGCGGCGTTCGTGCGTGCCGAAGACTCCAGCGGGCAGTGGACCGAGGTCCGGGAGACGTTCGAGGTCGGGGTCCCCCTCATCGGGTCGCCGCCCCGCGACGTGACGTTCGACGAGACGACGGACCGCCTTGAGGTTCGCGTCCGACCCGAACTCAACACGCGGGCCGTCCAGTTCAAGCCGGCGGGCGCTGCGGATTGGTACAACTTCGACCGCCACGAGAACGACGACAAGGCGGACCAAGGCTGGTGGCAAACGGATCCGAGCTTCGAAGGGTGGAAGCTCGGAAGTTACAACATCACGATCCGCGTGGTGGAGCAGCCCACGTACTTCCGGTCCGCCGAAGCTCGGGTCCAAGGCGACGTCTGGGTCTCCGGGGAATTCCGCATCACCGTGCCTGAGTCGTTGCAGGGGCTCGGCGTGTCGGTGGGCGATGAAGACGAACCGTCGTTCCCCGAGCAGGGCTACGCCGCCCCCGGCCAGACACCAGGCTTCGGCGGCGCCCTCGCGCTCGTCGCGCTCGTTGGCCTCGTCGTCCTCGTCCGGCGGCACCGTCATGCGTGACCTGGACCGGTTCCTTGAGGAAGACCTCGGCGAACGCGGCGACGTCACAACGCAGGCTCTTTTCGGAAGGGCCGGACGGCGTGTTGGCGCCCGCCTCTTCACGCGCGAACGCGTCGTCGCGGCAGGAATCCCCGAGGCGGCAGAGACCTTCGAGCGGTTCCACGTTCGCGCCGAGCCGCGCGTCATCGAGGGCGACTGGGTCGACGAACGTTCGACGTTCTTGGCGCTCCGGGGACCGATTGGGGGGATCCTGGCCGCCGAGCGCCTCGCCCTCAACATCGCGGGCAGGATGAGCGGCATCGCGACCCAAACGCGCCGTCTCCAGGACCGGGTGGCACGCATCAACCCGTCCTGCCGCGTCGCCGGCACGCGCAAGACCACGCCCGGGTTCCGCGCTTTCGAGAAACGGGCCATCGCCTTGGGCGGCGGCGACCCGCACCGCTACGGCCTCTACGACGCCATCCTGATCAAGGACAACCACGTCGACGCGTTCGGTTCCACGCGGCTCGCCGTCAAACGGGCGCTCCGCTTCCGGCCCCGGCTCCCCGTGGAGGTCGAGGCGAGCACGCTACGGGGCGCCCGCGAGGCCGCCGAAGCCGGCGCCGACTGGCTCCTCATCGACAACGTCGAACCCGCGCCCGCGCAGCGGCTGGCCCAGGCGGCGCGCCGCATCCGGCCCTTGATTCGCATCGAAGTCTCGGGCGGCCTCACGCCGGCGCGCCTGAGGCACTATGCGCCGTTCGCGGACCGTTTGAGCCTAGGGTCCCTCACCCACAGCGCGCGCAGCGCCGACCTTTCGCTCCGCCTGGCCTGAACCCGACCCTCACGGGCCGCCGAGAACCGTCAAACCTTAACCGTGGAAGGCTCCATTCGCGCCTCCTCCATGGTGGAGTTGTCCAGCCTGGACGTCCGCGCGCTGGCCCACGAGCTTCGCGCCCTCGAGGACGCCTACATCGACAAGGTCTACCAGACCGGTACCGATGAATTCGTGTTCAAGATCCGCCGACCCCAGGCCGGCTCCAGCCACCTCGTCGTCCATTCCGGCGCCTTCGCGGCCCACGCGACGGTAGCTCCCCAAACGCCGGAGACACCCTCCCAGCTTGCCATGGCGTTCCGCAAACAGCTCGCGAATGCACGGATCCGCCGCGTCGACCAACACGAGTTCGACCGCGTGCTGCGCCTCGAACTGGAACGCCACGGCGAGCCCCTGGAACTCCTCATCGAACTCTTCGGCAAGGGGAACCTCATCCTGGCCGGTCCCGACCACCGCATCCTGATCGCGCAGCGGACGGAGGCCTTCGCCCACCGGACCATCAAGCGCGGCGAAGTCCTCGTCATGCCGCCGGCGCGCGTGAACCCCGTGCACTTGCCCCGTTCCCAGTTCGAGACCCTCGTCGCGACCTCCGACAAGGACGTCGTTCGGTTCCTAGCCCTCGATCTCGGCCTCGGAGGCGACCTCGCGGAAGAACTCGTCCACCGGGCCGGCCTGGAGAAGAATTCAAGAATCGCCCAACTCGAACCCTCCGCCCTCGATCGGCTCTGGACCTCCCTACGCGACCTCTTCGAACAACCCGCGAAGCCCGCCCTCGTCACGACGGTGCGCGGGGTCCAAGTGCAGTCCGTGCCGTTGGAGGCCCCGCTCTTCCGGGACGCCGAACGCGAACTCCTGCCGAGTCTGAGCCAGGCGATTCTCAAGGCCGCCGAACTGGAGAAGGAGCGCGGTCCCACGCCCGTGGACGACGAAGTCGCCCGCCTGGAACGCCAGATCGGCCACCAGGAACGCGGCATCGAGCAGTTGGGCAAGGAGGCCGGCGACTGGGAACGTCGCGGGCACCTGTTGTTCGCCCACTACGCGGTGGCGGCCCTCATGCTGCAAGAGGCGAAGGCCATGCTCGAGGCCGAAGGGTGGTCGGGCCTCGCCGAACGGACCCAGAACCCTCGACGGGGCGAAGGTGATTGGACGGCGTCCATCAAGTCGGTCGACGCCAAACGCGCACGCATCGTCGCCGCCTTCGAAGGCGCAGATGTCCCGCTCGACCCCCTCCAAGGCGTCGAGGCCAACGCCACCCGTCTTTACGACGAGTCGAAGCGGATCCGCGCCAAGCTCGAGAACGCCAAGGCCGCCGTCGGGCAAGCCCGGGCAAGGCTCGCCAGGCAGAAGCAGGCGGTCGCCGCCAAACCCAAGACGGCAAGGGCCGCCAAGGGACCCGTCAAGCGGTTCTGGTTCGAGCCTCTCCGCTGGTTCTACACGAGCGAAGGGTTCCTCGTCGCGGCGGGGCGCGACGCCGCCTCCAACGAGAAGCTCGTGAAGCGCCACCTCTCGACCGGCGATCGGTACGTGCACGCGGACATCCACGGGGCGCCCAGCTGCGTCATCAAGTGCGAAGGCAAGACACCGGGGGAGGCCACGCTGCGCCAGGCGTGCGAGTTCGGCGTCACGTACTCGCGAGCCTTCGCCCAATTCGCCGCCGCCGACGCGTACTGGGTCTTCCCGGAGCAGGTGAGCAAGACGGCCGAGAGCGGCGAATTCCTCCCCCGTGGCGGGTTCATGGTGCGTGGCCACCGCAACTACTACCATAAGCTCAAACTTGAGGCCGCGGTCGGCATCGTCGAGCTCGACGGCCAGGGCCGCCTCGCCAAGGGGGGGCCGCATCGTCGACTCGTCGGGGCGCCCCCGTCGGCGCTCGGGGCGTTCACCGACCGCGTAGCCCTCGTCGAGCGGGGCGACCTCACACCGACCGAGGCGGCCAAACGCTTGGCGCCGCTCTTCGACGTGACGGTCGACGAGGCCGTGGCCGCGCTCCCGCCCGGAACGATTCGCATCGTCCGCCTGCCGGAGGACGCTTCGTGAGGGTCCTCCACCGCGACCCCAAGGGCCAGGAACTCCGCCTGGTCCCGGAGACCCTCGACGACCTCTGGCACCTGTCGCACCTCGTGGACAAAGGCGACCGCGTCACGGCGTGGACCTGGCGCACCAAGGAACAGAAGGAGGACCGTGTGCGTTCCGAGAAGGCCCCCAAAGCCCGCGTCGAACTCACGATCCAGGTGGAAGAGGTGGAATTTGCGGAGTTCGCGGACCGGCTGCGGATCCGGGGCCCCATCGCGGCCGGCGCCGAGGACGCCGGCGCCTACCACACGCTCACGTTCGAGGCCGATGGCAAGAGCGACCTCAAGGTGTTCAAGGAGCGGGGGTTCCGGCCGCACCACCAGGACCGGCTCCAGGAGGCCATCACGGCCGCCAAGCGGCCGCTGGTGACGATCCTGTGCATCGATGACGAGGAGGCCACGATTGCCGTCCTTCGCCAGTATGGCGTCCAGTTGCACGCCGTGATCAAGGGTCCGAGCGGCGGCAAGATGTTCCGCACCGACGAGTCCCGGGACCAATACTTCGGCGAGACCCTCGCGTCGCTCAAGCGGGCGCGGCCGGAAGGGTCGCCGCTCGTCATCGTGGGCCCGGGCTTCATACGGGAACACTTCATCGCGTTCGTGCGCGCCCGGGAATCCACGTGGTTGTCGCAGTTCGTCACGGAGGGCACGGGGCAGTCTGGCATGGTGGGGGTCCAGGAGGCCCTCAAGCGGGGCATCGTGGAACGCATCCAGAAGGACCAGCAGGTGGCCGCCGACACGGTGCTCGTGGAACAGATCTTCGCCGAGATCGCCCGCGACGGGGAGGTGGGCTACGGCGTCGTGGACGTGGAGCGGCTACTCAACCTGGGCGCCGTCAAGCTACTCGTCGTAAGCGACGAGTTGCTGCGCACGCCCGTGGGGGAATCGTTACTGGACTTGGCCCGGTCCATCAACGCCAAGAGCCACGTCGTGGCGACGACGCACGAGGCCGGCAAGAAACTGCAGGGGCTGGGCGGCGCCGCGGCGCTCCTCCGCTACCGCCCGGCCTAGGGGACGTCGCCGCGGAACGCGAGGACGCCTTTGGGCTTGGCGTCGTCGGCCGCCGGATCGACGCTTTCGTGCTCCAGCGTCACCATGACTTCGCTGAAGTCGCCCAGCGTCAGGTCCGCGACGCCCTTCGTCACGGTCGCGTTGATGAGGGACCCCTTGGCGGTGAGGTTGCCCAAGAAGACGTACGCGCTCTCGTCGGGGCGCGAATCTTCCTTGACGAGCCAGGCGCGATACTGGAGACCGGTGTAGTTGTAGGCCTGGTCGAGCTTCACATCGACTTGGAGACCGGAGGCGACGTCGTTGAACGTGGCGTCACAGGTCCCGGTCCCGTAGACGGCGTCGAACGCGGAGGCGACGCTGACGGAGGCGCGGTTCTCGGAACCGATGGACAGGGTCGCCATGTTGACCATGAGCGGGCTCAACGCCGAAGGTTCGGCCTTCGTCTCCAAGGTCACGTGGAGCTCGTTCCAGTCGCGCAAGTTCTTCGGGATCGTGAACGTGAGCCGGTAGTCGGCGCCCGAAAGGGAGAAGGCGCCCAGCCGCTCCGGCGAGGCCCCGTTGGCCTTGGTGAGCCAAGCGACGTAGTGCAGCGGGGGCTCGATGGCGTCGACGCCTTTGAGCGTGAGGCCGGTGGAATTCGTCCAATCCTCGGTGCAGACGTTGCCCGGCGCCGGACTGCAGCCGCCGGTAAGCGGAAGTCGGTCACCGCCCCGTCGGGAGAACTCGATGGTTCCGCCCACGTTGGTCGCGTGCGAGACTTGCTCGAGGGTGGCTTCCTCGGACGAGTCGCGGCTTTCGACGATGAAGACGCCCACCAAGGCGACCAAAAGGATGCCGGCACCTACGAGGCCGACGACGGTGTCACTAGCGACCATGCCCGAGCCGTTGGGGCCAAACCACGGCATCTTTAAAATCTTCGCCCGGAGGAGCGTGTCACTTGGACGCCAATTCGACGTGGTACACCTTGTACGCGATGCGAACCGTGACGTTGTTGCCGGGATCCTCCTGGCAGACCGTCCCGGTGGCGATGGGGTCGGCGGGGCATTGCGCGGGCTCGTCGCCGGGGCCCCCCCCTGGGGGGATGTTGCCCATGTCGTCGCCGACGAAGGTGAACCACGCCGTGAGCGTCCACGTGCCCGTCCCGTTGTCGTTGCCGTTCATGTGGTCGCCGAGCGCGGCCACGGCTTCGTCGATGTCGCGCGCGGGCACTTCGAGGACGTTGGGCGGGGTGACCACCGTGCCGTTGGCGTAGTACGTCATTTCCCGGTCGTAGGGGGCTTCCTTCTGATCGATGACGAGGGTGAGGTTGGCCGCCTCGGGGCCGCCAAGGCGGAAGTTCAGGATGTCCTCCTCTTGCCCGTCGTTCCCCACGTCGTCCTGCATCGTGACGTTGAAGATGATCCTGGTCACGTTGTGGTCGGTGATCGAATAGGTCTTGGAAAACGGCGCGTCTTGCGTGGCATCGGCCGGGATGAAGATGACGTCGTCCGGAAGCGATACTTGCTGGTCAATCCACCGGACCGAGTAGGTCCGGGGCGGCGGCTCCGGCGCGAGTTCCCAGTTGAAGAGGAGCCACATTGTGACGAGGAGCGCGACAAGCCCCAGGACGCCGGCGGCGCGGTCGGCGCGGATCCGCCGGAACGCCCGAGTGGTGGCCACCTTGCTGCGCGGGACGGGAATCTTGGTCTCGCCCCGGACTCCGCGGACCTTCTCCAACGGAACGGCGCGTAGCGGCGGGTCTCCGGGCGTCTCGGGGGGTTCCGGGTCGGCCATCGACGCGTGCCTGGGTTCCGTTGGACGGGCGCCGCGTTCTTAAGGTTTCTTGGCGCCACGGATAAGCCTATCAAACAGGGCCAAGATTTGTGGTCCAGCCGAGGCCAAACGATGGGTTCCGACGACGTACGCTGCGAGAAGGGCGTCCACATCAACTGCCTGCACGCGAAGATGCGTGAGAAGAAGGCGAAAAGCGCGTAGGCGTCAAAGCCAATCAATCCTGGGCGCGTCGTCGTCGGAGGGTTGCTCGGGCGGCGGTGAGGCTCACGAGCGCAATAAGCGCGCCACGTCAGGAAGCGGCCAGACGTCTGTTTTCGGCCGGGACCGGTTCACCATGGCTCGACCCGCCCAAACGGTCAGAATTCACGGGCGCGGGGATAAAGAGGCCGACTCGAACGGCCAAAGCGGCTACACGGTTCGTCGAGCACGCGTTTCACGCGGCGGAGGCGGAACCCGACCCCCATACGCTCTTATACCCCCCCTTCTTTGCCGCGGGCTACCGCCCCAAAATTCCAGGAGAAACGGACGCATGCCCGTGGCCGGTCTCGAGCGAAAAACCAACCCGCAGCTCGTCGAGCTCATCACCGAGCTCCGCAAAGTTGCGGCCACCACGGACGTCGGCCTCTGGCGCGAAATCGCCGACCGTCTCGCGTCTCCCGCGCGCCTCTGGGCCCAAGTGAACGTCGACAAAGTGAGCGCCGTCGTGAACGACAACGAGATCGCGCTCGTCCCCGGCAAGGTCCTCTCCACCGGGAACCCCAAGAAGGGCCTCAAAGTCGCCGCGATCCACTTTTCCGAGAACGCCCGCCAAAAGATCGAGCAGGCGGGCGGCCAATGCCTCTCCATCGCTGACGCGCTCAAGCTTTCGCCCAAGGGCCAGGGGGTGCGCATCGTTGCCTAACAAGGAATCCCGCATGCGCGCCAAGATGGCCGAGATGGAACTCATCGCCAAGAACAAGGGCAAGACCACGGTCATCGACGCCACCGGCGCCATCGCCGGCCGCCTCGCGAGTGTCCTCGCCAAGCGCCTCCTGCGCGGCGAGACCATCGTCGTCGTCAACAGCGAGAGGGCCGTGATCACCGGCGCCCCCGACGCCATCAAGGCCCGCTACATCTTCAAGACGACCGTCGGCACGCGCCGCAAGGGGCCCTTCCCCAGCCGCATGCCGCACCTCATGCTCAAGCGCGTCGTGCGCGGCATGATGCAGTACCAGCGCCCCAACGGCCGCGAGGCCCTGAAGCGCCTCACCTGCCACCTCGGCGTGCCCGCCGAGTTCAAGGACAAGAAGCCCGAGACCATCACCGACGCGGTCCGGCCCTACCAGTTCGGACTCACCCTGGGCGACATCGCCCGGTACCTCGGCAAGGACATCGAGGTGACGCCCACTGGCTAAGAAGGTCATCATCGCTTCCGGCAAACGCAAGACCGCCATCGCCCGCGCCTACGTCGAGAAGGGCGAAGGCCGCGTCCGCATCAACAAGGTCCCCCTCGAACTCATCGAGCCCGAGCTCGCCCGCCTCAAACTCCTCGAGCCGCTCCAGATTGCCGAGAAACGCGTCGCCAAGGTCGACATCTCGGTCGAGATCACCGGCGGCGGAATCATGGGCCAGGCCGAGGCGGCCCGCACCGCCATCGCGCGCGGCCTCGTCGAGTTCACGGGCGACGACGAGCTCAAGGAGAAGTACCTCGTCTTCGACCGCACGCTCCTCGTGCCCGACGTCCGGCGCAAGCTGCCGAAGAAGCAGCTCGGCCGTGGGGCACGCAAGAAACGCCAGAAGTCGTACCGGTGACGCCATGATCATCCCCGTCCGCTGCTTCACCTGCGGCCGCGTCGTGGCCTCGGACTTCGAGAAGTTCCGGGACCGCGTCGCCAAGGGCGAGGCCCCCAAGAAGGTCCTCGACTCGCTCAACATGGAACGGTACTGCTGCCGCCGCATGATCCTCACGCACGTGGAACTCCTCAAGGAGTCCGCGCCGTTCGAGTAGGCGGTCGCAGGAACCCCCCCATTTCCGCCTAGCCGCCCAGCAGTTGAAGCAGGCGTCGAGGCTCCTGGATTGCGACGCGCGAGCGCCGCGCCATTGCCGCCGCGAAGGCCGATAGGGGCTCGGGAATCGCGTCGAGCGCCCGGAGCAACTCCCTGTCCAGTTCTTCGCCCGGGAGGAGCGTACGGATCAAGGCGGGCGGAAGCCCCGCGCCACCCATGAGGAAGCACATGTCGTAGAGGTCCTTCCCGGCCTTCCTCTCCCAATAGGCCGTCGGCCGCTGGCGCACGACGGCTGCTTCCTCTCGACTCAGAGCAGCGAGCGCCAGAGCGTCTCGGCTGAGGCCCCATTGAAGACTTCTGTCCCGGAACGCCTTGAGTTTCATGAAAAAAAGAGCGTCGGCCCTCGGGACGCGAATGGAGAGGTCCCCCCCCACGGATCGAATTACGCGGGTGTCTATGCGGTTCCTGAGCAGGTCGTCGGGGACGTAGTACAGGTCAGGCGTTCCAAAGAGCGGATTTCGCTCGTCGCTGAAGCTCCAGTCTAGCCCCAACGCTTGGTTGCCTGCTGCCGCATCAATTTGGATCCCTCTCGAGTTGAGCGCCACCGTTCGGAGCTGGTCAAGTTGGTCAGACGGGAACAAGACGTCCAAGTCGACCGAGGGCGTCGGTGAACCATGAGCGGCCAGGGCCCATCCCCCCTCCACGACGAAGGAAATGCCGGCCTCCCGAAGAAGGTCTAGGGTATCAGCCAGCCCGATGTGAGCTTCGCGTTCCTCGACCAAGCGGTAGTGATCCTCGAGGGGCGTTGGGGTCAAAGGACCCCTCGGCGTCGCAGGACCTCTTCCAGGAACGCGGCATGGGCTCCGCCGTTGGGGTCCGTGGTCAGATCGATCAAGGTCCTGACGGGAGACGTAATGGGGTACTCCTCCGCCGTCGTTTCCGCCTTGATGCGTGCCATGTCCTCGACATGGACGTGGATGGTTTCCCTTCCTTTCCGTTCGAGGATTCGCTTCGCCTTCTTCTTGGAACCCGGAGCCAGATAGATTGACGTGATTCCAGCGGGTTCGAAGTAGGACAGGAGGTTCGCGGCGCTCGCAAAACCGAAAACGTGCCGAATTCCGTCCGCGTCAAGTCGTCGATGGGTTTCCGGGAGCGAGGGTCCTTGTTTGATGACTGTGTCGGGAACGGCCCGGTCGGCACGGAGTCCTCCGGCGAGGGCAATTATTTTCTTCTTGTCCGCTCTTAGAGGCGTCCCGGCGTAGTCGAGGGCGCGGTGGTAGGCGTAGAAGCCGAGGATCCGGTAAAGCGTCGATGTGGAGACCTCAGCGGCCTCCAAGAGAGCCGAGGCGTTTTTTGGCGGTACGCCCCCCACTAGGCGCTCCGTGATTGATAGGAAGGCCGCAGAGTCCGCCAGCGACACTAGTTTCCCATAATGAAGATAATATATATAATATTTCCCTATATTATGGGAACTGACCACCCGAAACACCGGACGGCGTCGGCGAGGCCCCCAAGAAGGTCCTCGACTCGCTCAACATGGAGCGGTACTGCTGCCGCCGCATGATCCTCACGCACGTGGAACTCCTCAAGGAGTCCGCGCCGTTCGAGTAGGTGGGCATCCACCTTCGTTCGCGGGTAGGGCGGCGCGATCGAGTTGGGCGCCTATTCGAATCGTTCCAGCCAACCGTAGCCTTCGCTGCGATGGAAGATGCGGACCACGAACGCGTCCCGCGCACGTACCGCATAGGCAATTCGCCAGTCTCCGACGCGGAGTCGGAAGACCCGCGGCTCCTTGCGGTCCAGATCGAGTTCGCGCACGTCGAGCCTCGCCTCGATACCATAGGGGTCTCGCGTCAGGGCTCGCAGGCCCTCGCGGATTCGCCGTTTGGTCGGAGGAGGCAACCGGCGGAGGACAGGGGCGGCGAAGTCGGGGTCGAGTCGGACGCGGAACCTCATGCCGCGTCTTCCAGATCCACCCAGTTCTTGATCTCATCCACCCGGCGCCGAATCTCGGCAACGAAGGCTTCCCGGTCCACCTGGTCCATGAGGCCCCGAAGAATCTCGTTGTAGGTCATGCCCGATGTGCCATACGTGCGCAACCGGTCTCGCACGGCGGGGTCGATCGGAATGGTCGTTGCCATTATGCGCTGTTATGGGTTCCTCATAATATAAAATAGAATCGGGGACATGCCGGGGCGCGCTGGCGACCGGAGGCTTCCCGCAGACCCTTGACACGACAAGGATTGGGCCGCCTCTTCGTCCGTCGCCGGCGGGGGCCGTCCTCCGGAACCTCAACTGAAGCAAACGGCATAACGGACGGCGCCCACGCTTAACCCGGGCCATGTTGGCCCGGAGAAGCATCATGAGAACCCTAGCCATTTCCAGCACGCTGTTGATCGCCGCCGCAGCCGTCGTCGTCGCCGGCCCCGTCGGCCCGGCCGCAGCCACGTGTAGCGGTGACGAGATCGCCTGCGGCGACTACGTCGAGTGCGGCGAATTCTACTGCGTCCGCGTCTGCAGCGGATACATCGAGCGCCTGCCCACCATCGACAAGCCGTGCAAGGACGTCCCGTTACCCAACGCGCACTAGGCCGTTTCGCAGGCTGCTTCCCTCGTTCCTAGCCGAGCTCGAACTGCAACTCCACCTCGACGGGGATGTCCATCGGGAGCACGTTCACGCCCACGGCGGCCCGCGCGGGAAGCATGGCTTCGCCGAAAAGCTCGCGAAGCAGATCCGTGGCGCCGTTGGCGACCTTCGGCTGGTCGACGAACGTGTCGGTGCTCGCCACGTACACCGTCGCCCGCACCGCGCGTTTAATCTTCGAGAGGCCCCCCACGGCGTCGCGCGCAATCGCCAACGCGTTGAGGCACGAGAGGCGCGCCGCCTCGTAGCCCTCCTCGAGCGTCACGGCCTCGCCCACCTTTCCCCGGTACTTGGGCTGGCCCTTAATCATGGGGCCTTGGCCCGCCACGAACAGGAACGAGCCGCTGCGGACAACGGACGAGTACGTCGCGACCGCCTTGGGCGCCTCCGGCAATCGCAGACCCAACTGGACGAGCCTCTCCTCCGGCTGCATGCCTCCACGAAAACCCGCCGGCCGCCTTGAGCTTTGCCGACAACTCCATAACCGCACGGGCGCGTTCCCGGGACCCCATGGCCACCGGCGACGACATGCGCATCACGTTGGCCGACGCGGAAGACGCGGCCGGACGCATCCGCGGCATCGCGTGGCGCACACCGCTCGTCCCCGCGAGCCGCCACGACGACGGCCGCCCCTACGTCAACCTCGAATGCCTCCAACGCAACGGCTCC
>CAYVGY010000040.1:14469-20081 GCA_964451065.1 uncultured Halobacteriales archaeon | reverse complement strand
ACCCTCATCCTTCCCGGGCCCAACGAGGCCCGCGACCTCGAGGACACGATCCGCCGCCACGGCGTCACCCACGTCTCCCTCGTCCCCACGATGCTTCGTCGATGGATGGATCAACGCGGTGCGGCCTCCGCCCCTCCCACGCTTCAATGCGTTCTGGTGGGCGGGGACGCGTGCCCGCGGGACTTGGAACGCGCGGCCCGAACGGCCCGATTGCCCGTCCGCCTCACCTACGGCCTTACGGAGGCCTGGAGCCAAGTGGCCACGGCGGCCCCCGACACGCCGGACGGGTCCGTCGGCCCCCCCCTGGCGGGCGTCGAAGTCCGCATCGAGGACGGGACCGGATCAACGTCGACGCCTGGGCGCATCCAGATTCGGGGACCCACGCTTCTTCTCGGCTACCTCGGCCAAGCCCCCCGGCCATCGCCGGCGCAGTCGTGGTTCCAAACGGGCGACGAAGGCTTCCTCGACGTGGCCGGAAACCTCTGGGTGACCGGTCGAGCCTCCCGCGTCATCATCAGCGGTGGACAAAAGGTCGACCCGTCGGAGGTGGAGGCGGTCCTTTCCTCGCATCCTGCCGTCGCCGAAGCCGTCGTCGTCGGCGTGGAGGACCCCCAGTGGGGCCAGGCGGTTGTGGCGGCGATCGTGGGGCGCCCTGGAATGCCGTTGGACCTTGACTCGGTCGATGCCTACTGCCGTTCGAGGTTGGCCGGATTCAAACGCCCCCGGCGGCTGCTCGTCCTGGGGGCCCTCCCCCAAACTGCCACCGGAAAGTTGGACCTGGCTGCAATCCGCGATGGACTACGCGTCGACGACGCCCACGTAGGCGTGCACGATTCCGCCCGATAGTGCCACGGCGCGTATCTGCGAGAAGCGGCCCGTGGCCCGCATCATTTCCTGGAATGCCGGGCCGGCCGGGAAGCGGGCCGCCGTCCGGGGAAGGTACCGGTAGGCGCTGGGCCGACCGGTGACGAGGCCGCCGACCAAGGGGATGACGACGCCGCTGTAGGCGCGGAAGGGCCACTTGAGGAGGCCGTCCGGTTGCCCGAATTCGAGGACCGCCACGCGCCCCCCGGGTCGCACGACGCGGGCGAGCTCGGCCAGACACCGCGGGGGGTCGTCGACGTTTCGGACCCCGAACGCGATGGAGGCGACGTCGAACTGGGCCGCGGGGAAGGGGAGGCTCAGGGCATCACCTTGGTGGAAGTCGATGTTCAGCCGTTGGCGGGCGGCCTTGGCGCGGGCCAAGTCGAGCATGGGGGCGCAAAAGTCGAGCCCGGTGACGTGGCCTCCGCGGCCTACGGCACGGCGGTAAAGGCACGCGAGGTCCCCGGTGCCGGTGGCCACGTCCAAGACGCGCCCCCCCTTGGGGGGTTGGGAGAGGCGGACGAGGCGCCGACGCCACCGTTGGTGGAGGCCAAGCGAGAGGACGGCGTTGGCACGGTCGTACCGCGGGGCGATGCCGGCGAACATCGCCTGCACCGTCTCGGCCATCCGGGGGGCGACGGTCGGCGCGCTTTTTATCCTAACCGGTCGACTGCCCCGGGCTTCGACATTCGTTCGAGACCTTTAATAGGGGTTCTTGGGGGAGTCCTTGGTCGGCAGGTTCCCATGGCTTGGGCCGAATCGTCCTCTCCCGAGGTCCTTCCATTGAGGTCCCCCATCCCAGCCCTCACGAGGCGCTCGCTGGAAGGTCGGCCCCCATGGGAACCCCACCATGTTTCCGCCTGGGGCTTCGCGGAATAAGAGGTCGCACACATGTCGAGGGTTTTGCTTCCGGGCCGGATTGCCAGGATGACCCTGGTCCTTCTGGTCGGTTCTTCGTTTGGCGGCATCGCCGTGACGGCGGACGGGGACGACGAGGAGGACGAGGAGCGTGAGGAGGGTGAAGACGAGGCCGGTCCCGTGCAGGTCGGGCGCAACCGCAACCCGGGCCACTTCGACGTCTCCGGAACGACCGTGAACGGGTTCTATGTTGAATTCAGCCTGGATCGCAACACCTGCACCGTGCTGGACTTCCACGTGCGGGGCGTGGCCATCTTCTCGTCCATCGACCTTCCCAGTTCCTGCAACCTCACGTCCAAGGGGGGCTCCGAAGGCGGCGTCGACGCTGTGGAGATCGAGGGCGAGGACCGTGGTTCCAAGCTTCGCTTCCACGACAACCCCACGGCGCTCATCCGGTTCGACGTTCAACGGCGCGAGACAGTTCGGTTCCAGTTGGCGCCCGGCGTCGAAGCGAGCCCAGCCGAGGACGGCGGATCCATCGAGATTGGCTCCGGCGGCGTCTTTGCGAACCTGTTCGTCACCGACGATGCCTCCCTTCTTCTCAACGACCGCTCGATCGAGACGTCGGACGCCAAAGGCAACTTCCTCGTGCATCCCGGCGGCCCGCCCCAGTCCGAGCGCCCCACCGAAGCGGCCATCGGCGAAGCGATCACGAACCAACACGTGGGCGGCCGCATCGACGTTCTCGTGGTCAACGGCTCTGTCGTTCACGAAGCGCTCGCGTTCGATGACGTCCTCATCCGGGCACACCAGCCGGATGACCTGACGTTCCGGTTCCTCGTCGACGCCGACCTCACCGAGGGACGCGTCTTCGTCGTCAACTTCGCTCCTGGCGCGTTCCAGGAAGGCGACGTGGGCGTGCGCTTCTACGACTTGGACAACGCCAGCTTCCCCGTCGAGGTCCCCATCCAGAAGGCCGACGACATCGCCGACGTCCTCGCCATCGAGCGCGGCGAAGGGCCCGAGTTCTGGCTCATAGAGGACGAGAACGGGAAACAGGTCCTCGTGTCGGTTCCGCATTGGAGCGCCCACGTCTTCGAGGTCTTCACCGCGTCCAGCTTGGCGGGGCTTCCCGGCCTCGCCGTGGTGCCCCCACCGCCTTCCGTCGTCTGGGGCCTGTTGGGCGGCGTCGTGTTCGTGGCCCTCGCGTCAATCGTGATGACTGCGGGGCGGCAGAAACAAACCTGAGGTCCGGCCCTTTCCGAAGGAACGCCACTGCCGCCCCCCTCGTTTTCCTACATGCCGAGGTCGATCCAGGCGTCGGCGAACCGGTCCACGATGTCGTCGAGGAACGTCGCGCGGTAACGGACGATGAGTGTCCGCACCCGCTCGGGGTCCGTGCATAAGTACGTCTTCTGTTGCCCGTTTCGCTGCTCCTCGAGGAGTCCGCCAAGGCGGAGCTTTTTTAGGTGGAAACTGAGCGTGCTGGGACTGATGGGCACGCGTCCGCCCAGCTCGCGGAAGGTGATGCAGGGCGTCCCGACGACCTCGAGTGCGATGCGCCGCGGCATCTCTTGGCGCAGGTAATACAGGAAATCGCGGTCGCGTCGGTCGAGGGAGTCGTTGGCGAAGTACGCCTTGAAGCGGCCTTCCTCACGGGTGACCACGAGGGAGGCCCGTTCCATCTGGTGGAGGTGGTACTCGAGCGTGCCCAGAGGCATCTCGAGGTCGCGCTGCAGCTGGCGCAGGTGGAGGCCCGGCGCTCGGCAGACGTGCTCGTAGATGCGCCGACGCGAGTCGAGCTCGAGGAGTCGTTGCGGGTTTTCCATTGAAGTCCCTAGCGGATGCGGAGCGCCAAGTAGAGCAGCAAGAGCACCAGGAGGTCCGCGGCGGCCACGGGCAGCAACCAGCCCTCCGACCCTCGGCTGGCCCAGGACTCTCGCAGGAGGTACGCCCCTTTGGCCGCAAACACAAGGAAGGCCACGCCGATCCAGAGGGCTCGGGCGTGACGCAGGCGGTGGTACGAGAGGAGGGCGACGCCGGCCAGGAGGAGGGCAAGACCCAAGACGGCAACGGCCGAGAAGACCTCGAAATTGGCCTCATGGCTCGACACTTAGTAACCCCACCATCTGTACCACCGACAAAGAATAAAACGTTCGTTGAAGGAAACCTTAACAGGGGCCGCCGGCTGCCAAAATCGTGGAAAAAGGGCCGAGGAATCCGCGGAAAAGGCGGTCAAAAATCATCGATTTCCACGTCCACATCAATCCGTGGCGAATGCTGCGACCCGGGGTCGAGGCGGTGCTGCGGCGGACGCAGCCCGGCTTCGCGAAGTATCGGACCTACGCCGACGACCCGCGCAAGTTCCTCGACCTCATGGATGCCGAAGGCATCGAACGGGCTTGCCTCATCAACTACGTGGCGCCCTCCGTGGTCGGGTACACGCACGAGGCCAACGCGTGGGTGCACGCGTACGCGAAGGCCGACCGCAAACGTCTCATCCCTTTCGGGTCACTTCACCCCGAACACGTCGAGAACGCCGCCAAGGCCATCGACGAGCTTCTCTCGAAGTACGAACTGGGCGGCATCAAGATTCACCCGCCGCACATGCTCGTGGCCCCCAACGCCTACCAGAACGGGATGAAAGCTCTTGAGCTCCTTTACGATGCCTGCCAAGCCGCCGGTGTCCCCGTCATGTTCCACACAGGCACAAGCAATTTCCCCGGCGCGCGGACGAAGTTCGGCGACCCGCTCCTCGTCGACGACGTGGCCATCGATTTTCCTCGGCTCCAGATCATCCTCGCCCACGGCGGGCGGCCCCTGTGGACGGAGACGGCCGCCTTCTTGGTCCGCCGGCATCCCAACGTCTGGCTTGAGATCTCTAGCATCCCGCCGCAGAATCTCCTAAAATATTTCCCGCGGCTTGAGGACCTTTCCGAGAAGACCATTTTCGGTAGCGACTGGCCCGGTCCGCATGTGCCCGGGATGCGGGCCAACGCCGACGCCGTGGCCGCGCTACCGCTCAGCGATGCAGCGATGCAGCGAATCCTCTACGGAAATGCTCAGCGGTTGCTGAAAAAGTCGGCGACCTAGTGTGGTGTAACTGACGCTCGGTTAATTATCCGGGTCTGGGCGATCTTGCGAAGAATCTCCTCCGCGCTCTTGGTCCAAACGAACGGCCGCGGGTTCTCCATGTACACCGTCACGTACTCGTGGATTGCCCGCGTCAATTCCGATACGTTGGCGAAGCTGCCACGCCGGATCTGTTTGCCCGTCAATCGACTGAACCAGTTCTCGACCGCGTTGAGCCAACTCGACCCCGTGGGGACGAAGTGAAACTTGACGCGCGGATGGCGTCCGAGCCACCGCTTCACGTTGTCGGGCTTGTGGACGGAGAGATTGTCCAGCACGATGTGCACGCCCAACTCGGGCGCCACCGACGCTTCGACCGTCCGCAGGAAGTGCAAGAATTCCTGGTTGCGGTGACGGTGGTGGAACTCCGTGATCACCGTCCCATCCAACACGTTGAGCGCGGCGAACAGGTCGATTTTCCCGTTGCGTCGATAGTCGTGGCTGCGTCCCTCCGGCACGCCCGGCCGCACCGGCAGAATCGTCTGGGCGCGTTCCAGCGCCTGGATCTGGGGTTTTTCGTCCATGCTGAAGACGACGGCCTTCTCGGGCGGGTTCACGTACAACCCCACTACGTCGACGAGCTTCTCCACGAACTTCTTGTCGCGACTCAACTTGAACGACCGGGTCCGGTGCGGTTGGAGGTTGTACAATTTCCAGACGCGCTGCACCGTCATGTGGCTCACACCCATGTGGTCCGCCATCGACCGGGTCGACCAGTGCGTGGCGCCCCGCGGTTTCTCGTGCAGCGTCGCCTGCAC
>CAYVGY010000040.1:0-14459 GCA_964451065.1 uncultured Halobacteriales archaeon | reverse complement strand
CGGGGGCACCGTCGGCAACCGCCCCGGCCGCGGCGCATCCTTTTCGATCGCGCTCAAGCGAAGGCGGTGGAACCGCGACCGCCACTTGCCCACAAACGGTTCGCTGACGTCCAACGCGTCCGCAATCTCTTGGTTCTCGCGACCCTTGGCCGCTTCCAGGATCACCTTGGACCGAAGGACGACGCGTTGCGGCGCCGACCGCGCCCGCGCCAACGACTCCAGTTCGACACGTTCGGTCTCGGACAGGATGATGGCCGGCGCGACCCGCATGAAACCCCAATCAATATGGGGTCTAATAAACTAACGAATTAGTGTTACGCCACACTAGGCGACGGGGCCCTTGGCCGACAGTTCCTTGTTCTTGGCGGTGAAGTCCTTCCACTGCTCGGGCACGTCGGCCTCGGGGAAGATGGCTTCCACGGGGCAGGTCGAGACGCAGGCTCCGCAGTCGATGCATTCCGCGGGGTCGATGTAGAACATCTCGCCGCCGTCGTGGATGCAATTGACTGGGCATACCTCGACGCAGTCGGCGGACTTGGTCCCGATGCAGGGTTGGGTAATGACGTGCGTCATCCGAAACCGGGCTTCGCGAAAGTTGGGTATCCGTTATAAACGTATTCTTACCGCGGGCTCCGGGGGCGAAGCAAGAGGACGGGTCGGTGTTCAAGAAATCTCACGTAGGCCGTTCGATTGACGCGATGGTCGACCCTTGTTCTCCCGACGCAATCTTTCTGGTTCCGGACCGTTTCCGCCGTGACGCCGAACAGGACGCCGACTAGTCCTTGCAGTTGAACCATTCCCCACAGACCAGGCGGGCGAACACGGCAAGCGGCCACGTCGCGAGGTCCCGCCAAAGTGATTCACCACCGGCTATGAAGTGGAGAATCAGGCCGACGGTCAGGTAGGAGGCCGCAGTCATCGCCCAGGCCGTCCTCAGGTTGACCTTTTTTCCGGCAATCAGGAAAACCAGGAAAAAGATTCCGAGGAACGACGCCGCCAGGGAGGCGCCAAAGAAGGCAAATCCAAGGACGGGCCCCAGCGGCGGCCCTGGAAAGATCCAGCCCAATCCAGGATAGACCAGCGTCAAGTACAGGAGAAATGACAACCCGGCAAGGGCCAGCCCTAGAATCCAGCCGTGTTTCCGTGCCAGTAGGCGTCTGAGCCAAGAGCTCATGGTGTGGGGTCAAAACCGGGGGCCGATCAATTGAACTGGCCGCCCCATCCGCAGCGAGGACAATTGACCCAGACGGGCCGGAACGTCCCGGGCAGCGCGAGGATAGAAGCACACTTGGGGCAAGCGGCTTCCGCGGCCGGGGGCGGAGGTTGCGTTTGGGTCGGTCCCTGCGACCACGTCGGAGCCGGCGCAGGTGGCGGAGGTGGAGGCGGCGGCGCGTACGTGGCTTGCTGGGGCGCGTACGCGGGGGGCGGATAAGCTGGGGGAGGCGGCGGGGCGTACGGTGCCGGTGGTGGCGGCCCGCCGTAGGTCGGCGGCGGATACGGATACTGGCCGTAGGCGTGCGACGAGGCGGCGGGCTTCCATTCCATCTTGGCGGCCACGAACGCCAGGAGGGCGCCGATGGCAGCCGCGTACCAGGCCGCGCCTGCGCCCCAGCTCACCTTGCCGGAGAGCATTTCGGTCTGGACCCGGACTCCGTTGGCCGCAGGCGGACCCTCTGCGTCCAGGTTGCACGAGCCCCAGAAGAACTTGGGCTCGCCGGCGCAGGGTCCCTCGGCGTCCCCGCCCGTGGCCTCCTTGGCTTCATCGCGAAAAGCGGCGGGGACCGCGAACATGATGTAGAGGGCCACCCCAGCCGCGCCCGCCATCCCCGCGAAGGCGGCAAGCTTGGCGCCGCCCGCGAAGTCCTTGCTTGCGCCTCCCGAAGCCATCGGGATGAGATAGAGGACCAGCGCGGCCCCCGTGGCGATGGCGGCGCCGACAAGGATGAAGAACGCGATGCCGAACGCGTCGACGACCTTGCTGTCCTTGAAGGCGTCGTCGTCATAATCGGTGGTGTCGGACTGGTCGCCCGCCTCCGCTTCCAGTTCCTTCATCTTCCAGTCGCTCTCGGCCGAGGCCTCTTGGCCGCCGCCCGACGATTCGGCTTTCTGGTAGAACCAGGTGCCGAAGAAGCCGAAGATGAGCAGTGCCAGGGTGATTCCGAGGAGCCCGAGGCCGGCGGGGTTCGGCTTCACCTTGGCGGGCGGGCTCGGCATCATGGGTTCACGTTTCTGTGACGAGGTTCTTGCGTTCCTTGTCGCGTTTGCGGAAATTCGGGGGCCGCTTCTCGAAGAAGGCGTTCACGCCTTCCACCAGCCACGGACCCTTGGCGCTCTCCGCGTTCCTCTGCCGCTCTTTCTCGAGGTGGACCACGAGTTCCGGAAGCGCGATCTGGTTGAGGAGGTCCTTCGTCCAACGGAACGAGTCCATGGGGTACCCGCCCATGGTCCGTGCCACGTCGACCGCCCGGTCTACGACGCGTTCCGTGGGTACAAGCTCGTCAACAAGCCCATAGCGCAGGGCCTCCTCCGCCTGGATCGTTTGGTCCCGCAGGATGATGCGTTGCGCCACGCCGAACCCTACGAACCGGGGAAGGAACACTGTCGAGCCGCCGTCGGGTACGATGCCGAGCTTGCTGTAGGCGGGTGTGAGGCTCGCTGTGGTTCCCGCGATTCGGGCGTCGCAGGCGAGCGCGATTCCGAGGCCGCCGCCGGCCACGGGGCCGTTGAGGGCGGCGACGACCGGCTTGGCGAGTTTCCGGATGTCGACGATGAGGGGATGCAGCTGTTCGGTGAGTTCGAGGAAGAGATGGTGCGGTTTCTGCTTCAACGCCTCCCGCATGGCCGCCACGTCGCCGCCGGCGCAGAAGGCCTTCCCGGCCCCGGTGAGCACGATGGCGTCGACGTCCCCGCCGTGGCAGAGTTTCTCGAACGTGGCGCGCAGCGCCTTGATGAAGCCGACGTCGAAGGCGTTGTACTTCTCCGGCCGGTTGAGGGTGAGGATGAGGACGCCGCCGCGGTTCTCCGTAAGAACGTCCGTCATGGGAATCGCGTCCGCCAACCCGACGGCGCGCTTAACCTCTTCGTCCGTTCAGCCGCCCGGTCCCCCGACGCGTCCGCAGTTGGGGCAGGCGACTTCCGCCACAGGCGTCCCGGCCATGACCTCGAATGCGGCCTTGCAGTCGGGGCATCGCACCCGCAGATCCCTGGGCACCACGGGTCCCGTTGCTTGAGGTTCCTCGTCTTCGGCAGGCGTTGGCTCCGGTTCGGTGCTGGCCGTGGTCGCTGCGGGCGGCGCCGCCCGCCCGAGTCGTTTGTCGGTCCAGCCAAGGGCGATGCCCGCTGTGAGGAAGACGGCGGCGAGAAGCGCGGCGAACCAACCGTAGCCCGGACGCCATGCCCAGTCCAACGAGTTCGCGCCCTCCTCCTCGAACGTGGAGCCCCAGAACGACCGGGCGGGGGAGTCGGCCGCGTTGGGATCCTCAAACCCGCCGTTCTCGAACGCGGCGGGGGTCTTGATGAGGACCCAGACGGGGGCGGCGATCATCCCCAGGACGGCGATGAACAGGATCCCAAAAGAGAGGCGCCGAAGCCACGGTGGGTACGAGACTTGGAACTGGGGAATCGTGTAGAGGACGAGGCCGATGAAGAGGAAGGCGAGGGCGCCCCACATGGCGTACTGGGCCATCAGGAAAACGTCGCCAGCGAACGTGTAATCATGATTGAAGCCGTCCTCGAGAAGCGTGTAGTCGTCACTAAGGATGGGGCACAGGATGTCCGCGGCGCTCTCGTTCCCGGTCGCGTCACACTGGACGTCCCGCACGTTCCAATGCCATTCGGAACTCGCGGACATATCGCCGGCTGTGACGTCCATCGTCCAATAGTGCCAGGCCCCGTAGTACAACGCCCACGTTCCCAGGGCCAAGGCGGGCACGAGGAGGATGAGACCTACCAGTCGGGGTCGCTTGAAGGGCACTTGGTCCATGCCGTCCCTCGTCTCCAGGCCCGCGGGGGCGGGTCTGGGAGGCGCCGGGCGGACTTTAATCTCTTCGAGATGAAACGACCGCACCGGAAGCCCCTCCCCAACGGTTAAGTGGAACCGGCAGGTTGGCGGCCGGTTGGAGCCGCGTTGAAGGAGCTCGTCGTCCCCCAGGTCGTGTCCACGGGCGAGCCCGTGGTGAAGCTTCTCGCCTACACGGAGCACCCATACGACATCTCCATCGCGAGCGCGCGCACGTGCTACTCGCCCGGGCTCAAGTATACGACCGACGTGAACGACCAGTTGCGCACGTCGCTCGGCAAGGCCATCTACGAGGCCGGCCACCACACGCCGTTCCAGCACCCGACGTTCGTGTTCGGCCTCGAGAACATCAGCCGCCACTTCACGTGGTCGTTCCTCCATAGCCACCCCTACTACAACTCGGAACAGTCGTCGCAGCGGTACGTCGTGCTCGAGGACGCGCGCGTCTTCGTGCCGCCGCTGGAGGGCGCGGCCAGGCGCGTCTACGAGGACGCGGTGCTCCGCGCGTGGGCCGCCTACAACGAATTGGAGAAGCTCCTGTTCGAACCGCTGCAGAAACTCATCGGGTCCATCGGCCGCATCAAGGGCTACACCGAGAAGAAGGTCAACAACGAGGCGCAGAAGAAGGCCATCGAGACGGCGCGCTACGTCGTGCCCGTGGGCGCCTTCACCAGCATGTACCACACGGTGAGTGGTATCGAGCTCCAACGGTACTGGCGGCTCGTCAACGCCAACGACACGCCGCACGAGGCCCGCCTCGTCGTGGCCAGGATGGTGGAGGAGGTCCGCAAGGTCGACCCCAACTTCTTCGGCATCGTCGGAGACGCTCCGATCCCGCCCGAAAAAATCCTGGAGAACCAGACGCCCGCGCCGAAGGACCCGGACGCGGCCAACCGCGAGTTCGACCGCCAACTCCAGGGCCGCACGAGCAAACTCGTGTCGTGGACCTCCAACGGCGAGGACCTCGTGGCCGACGGCGTCCGCGAAGTCCTGGGCCTCACGCCCGCCGAGCTATCGGACGACGACGCGATCGACCTCGTCGCGAACCCCGCCAAGAACCCCTATCTCCTCGAGACGCTCAACGCGCACACGCACTCGCCGCTCATGCGCGCGCTCAACCACCCCAACTACACGTTCAAGAAGAAACTCAGCCACACCGGCGATTCGCAGGACCAGCGCCACCGCACGGTGCCCGCGTCGCGCCCGCTCCTCTCGCGGATGCACACGGCCGCCCCCGACTACATCACGCCCGAGATCGTCATGCAGGACCCCAAGGCCCGCCGCGTCTACGACGACACGATGACGTCGCTGTGGGAGGCCAAGAACAAACTCACCGAGCTCGGCGCGCCTCCCGAGTTCGCCAGCTACGTCCTCCCGAACGCGGTGAGCGTCCGGTTCACGTCCACGGGGAGCTTCCTCAACCTCTTCCACAAGTGGAAGCTCCGGACCTGCTTCAACGCCCAACGCGAGATCTATGATGCGTCGCTCGAAGAGGTCGTGCAGGTCGAACGCGTCCATCCCCGCCTCATGAAGCGCGTCGGCCCGCCTTGCCTCGTGCGGGAAGGCCTTGTCGAGGACCATCCCTTGATTGGTCCTTGCAGCGAGGGCGACCACTGGTGCGGTATCAAAGTTTGGAAGAACTGGCCCAACGTGAAGCGGCCGTTCTAGCCGGGACGCTGGGCGCGCAGAAGGGCCTTGCGCAGCTCGTACAGCTTGCGGCCGCGGTCGTGCCAGCGACGTTCCTCTTCATCCGTCGGCGCGATTGTTTCGACGGGCGTTGGCCGACCCTTGCGGTCCACGGCGACGAAGGTGAGGTAACACTTGCCGGCGGGCACGCGCTTGGCCTCCAGCACGTTCTCGGCCTCGACCTTCACGCCGACGATCATCGACGTGCGGCCGGTGAAGATCACGGCCGCCTTGAGGATGAGGAGGTCCCCGATCTTGACGGGCTCCATGAAGTCCATCCGCTCGATGGATGCCGTCACGCAATGCGCGCCCGCGTGGCGCGCGGCCGAGACGGCGGCCACTTCGTCCATGAACTTCATGATGGTGCCGCCGTACACGTTGCCCATCGGGTTGGCGTCGAGCGGCATCATGATGCGGCTCGACTCGTGACGCGTCGACAGGATGGAGCGCGCGGCGACTTCCTTTCCCACGGGGCGGCGAAGGGACGCGCCCGTTATGAAGAGTACGGCGACGACCGACGACGCCCTACGAAAAGTGGCGGGTCAGAAGAACGGTGCGCCCGCGACGCGGATCCAATCCACGCGCGCCTCCAAAGGGTCGGTGATCTCGGCGTCAATCCACCTGGGCTTCCACAAGTTCAGATAGAGATGAAGCGGCGAAGCGGGCAACGATCCAGGAAGGAGGACGGGCTTCCCTTCATCGACCGCCACGACGAGGCCATCGGCCTTCCAAAGGAAGCGATACGCATGGTAGCCGTCGGCGGGGTCGAAGGCGAGTGGCACGGTCCACTGGGCCGTGGGGCCGCCCAGGCCCGTGCAAGCATTGCTCGTCCAGCCCGTAATGAGAAGTTCGTGGCTGGCATTGATGAGCTCCACGAAATCAATCTCGTCCCCCGGAGGGCAGGCATAGGGGAAGAAGGCGAAGATGGCTCCGCCTCCAACGGGCGCCTGGAGCCGTACTTCGTAGAGGCCGGGCCCGAAACGTTCGAGCGTGAAAACCTGAGCTCCCGCGCCCGAGATCTCATCGAGGCGGAGCCTGAGGACCCCACCCTCGACCACGGCATGGTCGGCGCGAAAGCATGGCGAGCCCACGCACGAGCCGGGGCCCGGCCCGTCGCTGACTTGCCAGACGGCTGGGTCCAGCGCGTCGAATTCCTCGACGAGGACCATTGGCACGGCGGCACCCCCGCTCCCAGCAACCATCGCGGGCACAGCGAAGACGAGGGCCAGGAGCGCTGCCAGATGAGGGGGGTGGGGAAGCATCGGGCGGGACCGTCTCAACGGAGTCGCGGATTATGAGCGTTCGCGTCGACGGCTCGCGCTCCGCGGTGCACGACCGCGCCGGATTCGCGCTGACAGCAAGGCCTGGCGGCCTGGGCCACGACGGGAGTCGACGGCGCACCCGTTCTCACCACTCCCAAGAAATACGCGCCCCTCGATGAGGAGGCCGGTTGGGACCAACCATGGGCTACGCTCCGATTCGCCGTTTGACGTGGGTGCCGTTGATTGGGTTGTTCGCGTTCCAAGTTCCGGTGGGCGCCGGCGCCTCCGACGCAGAGGCCGCAACTGACGATGAGGACTGTCGTAGCGCGGACACCACGCCGTTCGAAGGCCTTCCGGCCGCGGACGTGAATCGGGCCCTCAAGGAAATCCACGCCGCTTACGCCGGCCTGCCTGGATTCGTCGACGTCTACTACTACCCGGATCAGGACCCGGCGTTCCGCGCCGCCTTTGTGCGGTCCGCTCCCGACGTCGCGGCTCTCCCTGCGACCGACTTTGATGTCGGCATCGACTTCTGGCCCGAGGAACCGACCGTCGACGGCCCCGGAACCACGCCGACCGCGGCCGACCTCCTTTGCCAGGGCATCCGCCCCGGAAGCCTCTACGGGCCCGGATGCACCCTCAACTTCGTCTACACCGACGGCGCCCACACCTACATGGGAACCGCCGGCCACTGCGTGAGCACCGGCCAATCCGTGATCGTCGCCGGCATCGGAAACGTCGGCACCGTCGTCTTCAGCACCGGGAACGCCGGCCTCGGCAACGACTTCGCCCTGGTCCGGATCTCGCCCGCCTTCGTCGCCTTCGTGGTTCCCGAGATGTGCGACTGGGGCGGACCGACCGCCGCGTTCACCGGCGCAACCATCCAGGGCGCCGCCGTCGTCCAGACCGGCCACGGCAGCGGCGTCGCGTTGCCCGTCAATCTTCCCGCGCGGCCCAAGGCGGGCGTGGGCGTCACGTGGGGCGCCACCAGCTACATGTGGGCCGGTGCGACGCTGCCCGGCGACTCGGGGAGCCCGGTCGCCCTCAAGACCGGCGAGGCACTGGGGACCCACACGCACCGACCGTTCATCGCGCCCGGCGTGGCTGGCGGCACGCGATGGGACCATGGATTGGACCTTGCGGCCGCGGCGGGGTTCACGGGACTCTCGCTCGTGACCGTCGGCTGGACCCACCCGTGACGGGGCCGGGCTAGCCTGGCACCGTCTTTAGGCCCGCGCGCTGGAAGTCCTCGTCGAAGGCAAATACGGCGTCTACGGCGAGGCGTCGCACCATCGCGATGATCGTGCAGTCGGTGAAGCTGAGCTCCTTATCGTCGAACCGACGGAAGAGGTCCCACGCCTCTTCGATGTCTTCCCGTTCCACATCGAGCAGACGGGCCAACGAAGAACCGCGCAGGGCCTCCCCGACGCGGACGGCCGTGGGATGACCGGCGACGCGCCGCAGGCGCGTCAAGGTCTCGTCAAGGACGTAGTCGGAGGTGACCAGCGTGACCCCCGCGGGCAGGTGCTCCATGTACCTCTTCGCCGCCGGGTGGTGGGCGTCGCGGCGTAGCGCCAAGGCCACGAGAGCGCTCGTGTCGACGAAGACCTTCAGTCGGAGTCCTCCTCGTAGATTTTGTCGTGGTCCTTGGACGCCGTTCTCGTCCCTTCTGCGACGCCGATGATGTCCAGGAGCGGGTCCCGCGTGCGGCTTCGGGCGCGCGCCCATGCGACCGTGGCCTCACGCACGGCCTGCTTCAGCGTCAGGTTTTCCTTGGCCGCCGCTTCCAGCAGGAGTTGGTATTCGGGAAGAACCAGCTCCGCCTGAACATGTTTTTTTTGCATGTAATCTATGTATGCATTACATGTTATACTTAAATGTAAGCTGGGGATTCAGGTAATAGCGGGCGGAACGTAGGGCGAAAAAGGGCGAAGAATGCGGCCTAGTACGTAGGAATCGCTGGGTCAATCTCTTCCGACCATGCGGCAATTCCGCCGGCGAGGTTTCGCGCCCGGTAGCCCTTCGAGCGGAGAAACTGCGTGACGCGACCGCTGCGGCCACCGGTGTGGCAATGGACGATGACCTCCTTGTCCTTCGGGATCTCCGCAAGGCGGGCCTCGATCTCGTTCATCGGGATGAGGCGGCTGCCTGGGATCTGCGCGAGTTCGAACTCGAAGGGTTCCCGCACGTCGACGAGCACGAAGTCTTCGCGCCGATCAAGCATGCGTTTCACTTCCTGGACCGTAGCGACCGCGCCGCGCTGGGCCGTCGCCTCGGCGCGGAGCCCACAGAAATCCTCGTAATCGATGAGTTTGGTCACGGAAGGCTTGGGGCCGCAGACGACGCAATTCGGGTCCTTGCGCAGCTTGACGGTGACGAAGTTCATGTCGAGCGCGTCGAAGAGGACCAGTCGCCCGATGAGGGGTTCCCCGATGCCGAGGAGGACCTTGAGGGCCTCGTTGGCCTGTAGCGATCCGACGATGCCGGGAAGGACGCCTAGGACCCCGCCTTCGGCACAGGAGGGGACGAGGCCGGGCGGCGGCGGTTGCGGGTAGAGGCACCGGTAGCAGGGTCCCTTGGCCGCCCAGAACACGCTCACCTGGCCTTCGAAGCGGAAGATGGACGCGTAGACGTTGGGCTTGCCGGAAAGGACGCAGGCGTCGTTCACGAGGTACCGCGTGGGGAAGTTGTCCGTGCCGTCCACGATGACGTCGTAGTTCTGGAACAGGGCCAGCGCGTTCTGGGAGGTGAGGCGTTCCTTGTGGACCTCGACCTGGATGTTGGGGTTGATCCCTTCGAGGCGTTCTTTGGCCTTGTCGGCCTTGGGTTGTCCGATTTGATCGGTGGAAAAGAGGACCTGGCGTTGGAGGTTCGAGAGGTCGATCGTGTCGAAGTCCACGATCCCGATGCGGCCCACGCCGGCCGCGGCCAGGTATTGGGCGAGCGGCGCTCCCAGGCCTCCGGCGCCCACGATGAGGGCGCTCGACCGCTTGAGCTTCTTCTGGCCTTCGACGCCGACCTCGGGGATGAGGAGATGCCGCGAGTACCGGATGAGTTCCTCACGGGTGAGTTCCGTGGGCGGCTTGCGGCCGAGCTGGAGGAGGGGGGGTCCGGCGCCGCCGGCGATGGCGGGCACCACGATGACCTCGTCGCCGTCGCGGACCGGCGTCGCTTCCCCTTGGAGGCTGCGGATGTCGTGCTGGTTGACGTAGACGTTCACGAAATTCCGCAGGTTGCCTTTGGCGTCGAGGAGGTTCTGTCGGAGCGCGTCGTGTTGGGCCAGGAGCTGGTCGAGGACCTGGCGGACCGTGCCGGCGCGCGCCTCGACGTAAGGGGCGTCCTGCGTGAAGCGGCGGAGGGCCGAGGGGACCTTGACCTTGACCGGCATGTTGGCCTGGATTGACGGTTCTCGGACGATAAAGGCATCGCACCCGGCGGTTCCGTCCAGACTCAGTCCGAAAGGCTCCAGAATCGTTCGCTAAGGTATTTGTCGCCGCCGTCGGGAAAGAGCGTGACGACGACGCCGCGACGGAGGCCGCCCGCTACGCGGAGCGCGCCGACGAGGGCGGCGCCACTCGAGACGCCGGCGAGGACGCCGGCCTCGCGGGCGAGCCGTCGGACGGCCGCCTGCGCGTCCTCCGTGGAGACCCCAACGAGCGCATCGTGCACCGTCGGCTCGTAGATTCCGGGGACGATGGCCGTGGGCATGTGCTTGAGGCCTTCCAGGCCGTGGACGGGGCCATCGGGTTGCACGGCCGTGAGATGGATTCCGGTCCGGAACTTCTTGAGTCTTCGTCCCACGCCCATCATGGTCCCGCTCGTGCCGAGGCCCGCCACGAAGTGGGTGACACGGCCCTTCGTCTGTCGCCAGATCTCCGGGCCCGTGGTCGTGTGGTGGGCCCGAGGGTTGGCGGGGTTGTTGTACTGGTCGGCGTAGAACGTCGCCTTGGTCTTCGCGGCCGCGGCGGCTCGCACGGCGCGGATGGCGCCGTCGCTGCCTTCCGTCGGGTCGGTGTAGACAAGGTTGGCTCCGTAGGCCTGCAGGATTCGCTTGCGTTCTGGGCTGGCGCTCTCGGGAAGGTAGAGCTTCACGCGGAATCCCTTGGCGGCGCCCAGCATCGCGTACGCGATGCCTGTGTTGCCGCTCGTGGCGTCGACGAGCGTGGAGCCGAAGTTCAGCCTGCCCTGGCGTTCCGCGTCGCCCACGATGAAGAGCGCGGCGCGGTCCTTGACGCTGCCACCCGGGTTCCGCGCCTCGAGTTTCGCCCAAAGTTCCACGCCGCGGCGCGGTTCGAAATCGCGCAACCGGACCAGCGGCGTGTCCCCGATGAGGTCCTCGAGCGGGGAACGGCGAAGCGGCGGCACGCGCGTGCATCAGGCGGTTCTTCGTTAAGGCTTCCGGACCTTGGAGGCCACTAGGCGGGCTAACCCCCCGCAGATTGATCGTGTGACACTCGTGCCGGAGTCGCCCAAGGAGGAGCGGGCGAGGGGAGTGTCACGGAATCATCCTGCGCGTGGTTAGGCCGAGGACGGCGCCGCGTGGGGCCGGAGCTTCTCGACGACGTAGGCCGCGATGCAGCCGCCCGTGGCCCCGACAGAGCAGAAAGCGCCAACGTAGAAGACGGGGCCAAACCACCACTCGTTGGCCGGCGAGGCCTGGGAGATGAACGACACGGTGCCCATGATGACGAGGAGGACGACGGAGGACCCGAACCACACGGCGAGTTTGATGGGAGTGAGCACCTTGCCTCGCGGCGCAAAGAGGGCCCAGATGGCCGCCGTCCCCATGAGGAGGAAGCCGCCCATCGATACGCCCAGGAAGATCCCTTCGAGCGGGTTCGAGTAGAGGTTGATGTAGAAGAAGCAGTCCTTGGTCTCGCGCGAGTAATCGTCGCATTTGTTCTGGAATTCGCGGTCCTGCGGGTCGTAGTAGTACGTTCCGCCGAAGTCCGCCACGAAGATGAGGATGGTCGCGACGAGGCACGCCGTGGCCGCGGCGAGGAGGAGGGCGACGGAGACCGGTGCCAGGCGGCCGTCGGCGGGGGGCGGTTGCCAGGCGGAGGGGGCGCCGTACGGCGGGTAGCCGGGGGGCTGGGGCCACGGGTGCGGCGGCGGGGCCGCGAAGGCAGCTCCGCACTGCCAGCAGGAGGGCACGTTCGGCTGGTTTTGGGCACCACACGACGGACAGGCGAACACAGAAGCTCGACTCCCGCGGCTCACCTGGCGAGCCCAGTCCGCCATTATAGCATCCTCGAATCGTGCATTTCGCCCGCCGCCGCGTGGGTTAGGAGTTGGGGCGGCGCCAGCAAACCCTTTTGGGGCGAACCGGAATCAGGCCCCGCTTGGACCGAAAAGTCGCGCTGGTCGGGGCAGGCATGAGCCGCTTCGGGACGCGACCGGAGGCGCCGCGGGAGCTTTTCTGGGAGGCCTTCGGCGAAGCCCTGACGAGCGTCGACAAGGGATTGGAGCCCAAATCGATCCAGGAGGCCTGGATCGGGAGCCTAGGAATGGGCGGCTACCAGCTTGGGAACCTCGGCGCGTACGCGACGGACGCGGCGGGCCTCACCGGCATCCCGACGCGGCACGTCGAGAACGCGTGCGCTTCGAGCGGCTACGCGCTTCGCGACGCGTACTTCGCCGTACGCGCGGGCGCCTGCGATGTCGCCCTCGTGGGCGGAATCGAGAAGATGAACGACCTCTCCAAGACGCACCAACGGTACTGGTTGGGGGTGAGCGGCGACACGGAGTGGGAACGGATGGCCGGCCTCACGTTCCCGGGCACGTACGCGCTCATGGCCCGGCGGCACATGCAGGAGTACGGCACGAAGGAAGAGCACCTTGCGGCCGTGGCCGAAAAGAACCACGCTCACGGCGCGGACAACCCCAAGGCCCAATTCCAGAAGGTGGTGCCGAAGGAGAAGATCCTGGCCGCCGCGTACGTATGCAGCCCGCTCCGCCTCTACGATTGCTGCTCCACGACCGACGGCGCGTCGGCGCTCATCCTTGCCAGCGAAGAGACGGCGAAGACCCTCACGGATTCGCCGGTCTGGATCCGCGGCAGCGGCGCCGCCAGCGACCGGCTAGCCGTCTACGAGCGCGCCTCCATGACGCGGCTAGAAGCCACGGTGGGGGCTTCGCGGGACGCGCTCAAGCAGGCGCATGTCACGGTGGATCAAGTGAGCCTGGCCGAAGTCCATGACTGTTTCACGATTGCCGAGATCCTTGCGCTTGAGGACCTCGGCTATTGCAAGAAAGGCGGCGGAGGCGTCTTGGCCGCGAGCGGCCAGACGCGCCGCGACGGCAAACGGCCCGTCAACGTGTCGGGCGGCCTAAAAGCCAAGGGCCACCCGTTGGGCGCCACCGGCGCCGCACAGGCCTACGAGGCGTTCCTCCAGCTACGCAACGCGGCCGGCAAGCGCCAAGTGTCGGGCGCCGTCACCGCCTTGACGCACAACGTGGGTGGCAGCGGCGCCACCTGCGCCGTCCACGTTTTCGGGAGGTGACGGATTGGAATCGCGCTACCGCCCCGCCGCACGCGTCCCCGCCTCTTGGCTCAAGCCCGGCACGACGAAGGAGACGTTGGTGCCTTTCCCCTTCGCCGACGAAGACGAGGCCACGATGGCCGTCGCCGCCGTCCAACCCTTGCTCGCGGCGGCCAAGCTGGCGCCAGCGCAACTTCGCCGCGTCGTCGTCTCGAGCCGGACCGGCTCGGGCTTCGCGCCTGTGATCGCGGACGCGTTGGGCATCCCGCGCGAACGCGTGGAGGAAGCGGCGGCCGTTCTCTTCGGCCAAACCCGCTTCTCCAACCCCGGCGAAGGACCCGTCGTCCATGTCCATAGCGACGCCCCGCGGCCCGGCGGGCCGTATGCGGCTTGCGAGGCGCGGGCACGGCTTTCGGGGCCCGGCGTGCCGGACGACGCCGACCTGGAGGCGCCTTCCCCCGTCTGGCAACCCGACCGGGACACGTTCGAACTCGTGGGCGAACACGAGAGATCGGGGGCCAAGCGGACGACCATGGGCGCGTATGTGCCCCGGGCCACCTGGGATCGCAGCCTCGCCGCGCGTTATCGGCTCGAAGGGACCGAATGCGGCGAGGGCCATCTTGAATTCCCCCCGCGGCCCATGTGCGGCCGCTGCGGCCGCAAGACAGGCCCGAAAGAACTGGTGAGGAACGGAACGCTGGAGACGTTCACCGTCGTTGCCAAGGGGGCGGGGCCCAGCGAATACGAACCCTTCCAGCTCGTGGTCGGAGACTATCTCGTGGGCGTCGCCGGATTCGATGGCGTGCGCGTCCCGGCGATGTTCACGGAAACGGCGCCCGAAAACGTCCGCATCGGCATGCCGGTCGAGACCGTCTTCCGCCGGCTGTACGGCATGGACGGCGAATGGCGCTACGGCCTCAAGTTCCGAGGCGCGACTTCCTAGTCCCCCCGTTCCCGTAAATCGGAAAGCGGCTGAGGACTCGTCGGCGCCTGGGTCAGACTCGAATCGGC
>CAYVGY010000039.1:0-20283 GCA_964451065.1 uncultured Halobacteriales archaeon | reverse complement strand
CGTGGTGTTCAGCGCCGGCAACGACGCCGGCAACGGCGTCAACAACATGGTGAGTGGCCAATGCCGCGCCCCGCGCGAAGGCGTCATCTGCGTCGCCGGCTTCAACGACGACAACTCCGGCGAGACCAACGGCAACATCTACATCTCGTCCAGCCGCGGCGCCATCGCTGCCCCGGCGACCTGGCCTGACATTTCCGCGCACGCCACGCGCATCGTTTCTACGAAGCCGCTCGTGGCCGCCATGGGCACCGACGACCTCCTCTATTCCGAGATGTCGGGCACGTCGGTGGCCGCGCCCATCGTGAGCGCCTGCGTCGCGCTCATGCATGAGGCGAACCCGTCGATCACGCCGGCCGAGGCGGAGTGGGTCATCGAGGAAACGGCGACCAAGTTCGCCAATGGCGGCGCCTACGCCGTCAGCGGCGACTACCGGTACGACGGCAGCCACTACGCCAAGGGCCACGGCCTGCTCAACTGCAAGGCCGCCGTGGAACTCGCCGCGACGGTCTGAGCGCACCGGCCGGGAAAATCGATTCTTTTTCGTTAGCGGTAGCGCGGCCGAAAGCCTGGCTCGATTCTAACGCCAAAAAAAGGGGGGCCCGCCCGCCCTCAGCGGGAGGGAGGAACGCCTCTGAGGGCGGGGCGGGGGTTTGGGGGGTTTCCGGGTTCAGTGGGAACGCTCGATGTGGAAGTCCAGGACGCCGTTCTTCGTGCGCAGCACGTAGCGTTCGGGTTCCACGGCGACGGGGAGGGGGATGAGGAAGCTCGCGGCCCGGGGGTTCTGCCTGGATCGGATCCGGATGGAGTGTCGGGTGAGGAAGACGTCCAGGTCGGCGGGCCGGATCTGGGGTACGGCGACGGTGACAGTGAGGGCGCGCGGCGCCACGAACACCTCAGCCGAGAGGGGGCCGTCGGATCGGATCTCGGGCACGACGGCCGTGGCTTGTTTGGGCGGCGTCACCGGATCACCGACCTAAGCTTCCGCCTGGAGGCTATTAGCCGTGATTGGATTCGACCGTGAACAGAGGCGGCCGTGCTAGATACGAGCGTGAAATGACGCAAGGGACCCGATAGGTAGATAGGGAGGACTGGTTTGGGGACCTTCGATGGCTTCCGACAAGGACCTGTTGCGGGTCCGCCGCCGACTGGGCGGCAAGCGCGTGGGTCGACGCACCAAGGCCCACAAGAAGGCCCGCCGCCACGGTTAGGACCCTTTTCTAGATGATCGGCAGCTCCGTCCCTTGTGCGGGTACGGGGTACGCCGCGTCGATCTCGGACGCGTCTTCTTCCGTGAGCGTGAAGTCGAGGGCGCCGGCGTTGGCGCGGACGTGCTCGACGTGTTCCGCCTTTGGGATCAAGAAGACGTTGGGGTCACGGACCAGGAAGTTGAGGACCACTTGGTGGGGCGTCGCCCCATGGCGGCCGGCGACGCGTTGGAGCGCGGCGCCCTGGCGGGTCTCCGGGCCCGGAAGGCGGCCCGCACCGCTGCCGAAGGGCGAGTAGCCGACCACCGCAATCCCCTTCTTGCGGCAGTACGGGATAAGGAGGTGTTCGAGGTGGCGGTGGTTCAGGTCGTAGAAGACCTGGTCGCACACGAGGCGGTGCTTGCGGCCCAGCGTGGCCTGCGCGGCCTCGATCTGCTCGGGCGTGAAGTTGCTCACGCCCACGAACCGGGTCTGACCTTGATCGGCCAGTTCGCCCATCGCGCGCATGCATTCGGCAACCGGCGTCGCGTTCTCCCACCAGTGCAGCAGGTAGGCATCGACATGGTCGGTCCCTAGCCGGTCGAGACTCTGGCGACAGGCCTGGAGGGTGCCGCGGTAGGTGGCGTTGCGGGGCAGCACCTTGCTCACGAGAAAGACGTCGCCGCGTCGACCCGCCAACACCGGCGCGATGACCTCCTCGCTCCCGCGGTACAGTTCGGCCGTGTCGATGTGGGTGAGGCCGAGTTCGAGGCCCAGCCGCAGCGCGCCCTCGGCGGCCTTCTTGTCGCGCAGCTGCCAGGTGCCTTGGCCGATCACCGGCACTTGAACGCCGGTGGGTCCGAAGGGCCGCCGCTGCATGCGCGCATACCGGGGCGTGCGGATAAGTAGGTTCGGACGCGGCACAATGATAACGAGCGCCAGCGTTCGGGTCGGCGCCCATGGACGAGTTGACGCCTCGCAAGGACCCGTTGACGCGGCGGCAATTCGTGAAGGCGAGCGTGGTGGCCGGCACGGTGGGGGCCGCCGTGGCGGGTGGGGCCATGACCCTCATCCCGCTCAGCCGTCCCGGCAAGGCTCCGCCGCGGTTCAAGTATTGGGCTGTGAAGGTGATTCCCAACCCGGGCACGGGCGAGCGGTCGAAGGCGCCGCGGGGGATTCCGCTCATCCCTGTCCGCATCAACGAGCATGGCGAAGTCGTGGGCCGGCCCGACCACCTCGACTGGTACCGCTACTGTGGTCGCAACAATGCGCCCGACCTCGGGGAGGATTTCACGAGCGACAACGTGTTCCGATACGCCGTCGACGGCCAGGTCTTGGAGAAGACCGAATCCGAGGGGATCGATGCGTGGTACGGTTCGCGGCTCGGCCAGAAAGCGACGGCGGCGGACTTTTCCGAGAACGGGCGTGGGGCGCCGGTGCTTTGGCGGAGCGAGGGCCACGAATCGTCGAACCCGCTCACGTGCCTACTGCTCAAGGTCGACACCTCAAAGTTCGAGGCCACGATCGTCGAACAATTCTTCCCCGACGGGATCCTCGGCGTCTTCGCGACGTGCGCGCACCTCTGCCTGGTGCCGACCTGGCGCGCGTCCCGGGTCGGGTACGGCGACGGCGCGTGGGACGTGTTCACGTGCTTCGGCCACGGTTCGTGGTACGATCCCTATCAGGTCGTGCAGTACGACTTTCCGCCCACGGGGTAGCGGCGCGAACTTTATGGAGGCAAGGTGGGCGCGGCAGCCGTCCCCCCGGCCCGCCAAAGCCTTTTTGTGCCCCCACGTTCGATTCCTTGGGTGTGATCCATCCGGACGAGATTCGGGTCTTGTTGGAGACGCCGGGGGCGATTCTCGCCGTGGACAATCATGGCAGGATTTCTTACGCGACGCCGCAGGCGGCGGAGCTTTTGGGATGGGACGCCTCGATCGTCGGCCAGCCCTTGACGGCGATCATCCCCCCGCGCTTGCATCCCAGCCATCGGGCCGGTTTCGATCGGTACGTCAAGACCGGCCAATCGAACCTCCAAGGCCGGACCGTGCGCGTGCCGGCGCGCCGCCGGGACGGCTCCGAGGTATCCATCGACCTCACCATTCGCGTCTTCCGCCGGCCCGACGGTTCCAAGCTCGTGTCGGCCGGGCTGTCCGAGGCGCCGCTCGGGCGCCCCCCGCCCGGCCTGCTCGTCCTCGAGTCGGCCCTGCAGCGCCGGCTCTATGCCCTAATCTGACGCTCGGCGCCTATGGGCCCGACCAGTCGCCGACGAAGGTGTTGTCGCACACCTGGTTCCCCTCCGGTGTTAGGCCCCTGGGGTGGGTGAACCAGCAACTCTCCCACCAGTCGCCCTCCACGAGGGCCCGGAAGTGGACGCGATGGCCGGGCTCGATGGGGAACGAGCCGGCCCACGCGCCCCAACTGCGGAACGTGACCTCTTGCCACGAGCCGCCGTCGTCCTGGGCCGCGACGCGCGTCGGCTTCACGGGACCCACGAGGACCTCGACCCACCACTCGTTGCCGGTCTTGTGGTCGAAGCGGGTCATGAAAGCCGACGTGGGCACCGACGGACTTTGGGGGCATTCGATGACGGTGGCCGTCGTCCAACGGTAGCATTCGGAGCGCTCGCCTTCGGCGTTGTTGTTGGCCCAGAACTGGACCGTGGTCCCCTGCGGGGCCTGGTACGAACCGGCCCAGGCCCCCCAGCTCCTCAAGCTCAAGGCCTTCCCCATCCAGCCGTCCACCGTCCACAAGGCCGCCATGACGCGCGTCACGGGCCGGTTGGCGTCGACGAACACTTGTTGCCACCACTCGTTGCCGCCTGGACTGCAGAAGGTGACCCGGTAGTCGTCCGTGGGCCCCGGGTCGCATTGTTCGGCGCCGGTGGGATGCGTGAAGAAACAGCTCGTTTCGCGATAGATGTCGAAGCGGCCGCCGGAACCGGAGTAGGCCGCCTGGAACTGGACGCGTTCCCCGGGCGGGATGTGAAACGAGGCCGCCCAGTTTCCCCACCATTCGAGCGCGAGGCGATGCCAATCCCCGGTTTCCGTTCGGGCGTACACCGAGTGGACGTCGTACACGGTCACCTTGACCTCGACCCACCATTCGTTGCCGCCCCGGTGGTCGAACGTGATGGTGTTCGTGTCGTCGTTCTCGATGGGTTGCGGATGGTCCGCCAAGACCGCGGGGCTGGAGCCGACGCCGATCAGGATGCAGGCTGCCAGGAACGGTTTGAACCACGGCATGGAGAGCCTCCGCGCATCGAGCCTTGACGGGGCTTCTTAACCGTTGCCTGACAAGGTTCGAAGGATGGGGAAGGGGTCACGTGGCGGATCTCGCCGGCGCTGCGAACGCTACGTGTCGGAAGAGCGACAGGCTTTCTCGGATCCCAGGAACCGTGGAACGGACTCGCGGCCCCGGTCGACGACTTTACGCGTCTCGTCGCCCGTGCCCATGCGCGCGCGTCGAAACCGCGTGTCAGGGAGAACGAGGCCTGATGCGGACGTGGTGCCAGTGGGTTGATCCCCGTCGACCGACGGAACGGCTACAGCTTCTTCAAGACGTAAATGGCCCAGGGGGCCACGGTCGTCTCGGCCAACCATTTCTGGCCCTCGCCTTCGCGCCCCAGCGGCCGATGCTCGGCCACGAGCGCAAGCCCGGCCGCGGCAAACAGCCCCAGGTAGTCCTCGTGGAACCATACCAGGTCGACGACGGGGCGCCGGTCTGGGACGTCCTTCATGACGATCCGGACCTCGTCACCTCCCCTGGCCCGGCGGTTCTCCGGAAAGGCCTCCGTCGTGAAGGACGCCCATTCATGCGTGTAGATGTCGGGGGTGGAGCCGAGCAACACGAGGCGTCCGCCGCTCCCGAGGAGGCGCCCGAGGCCGCGCAGAAGCTCCATCCTGTGGGCGATGCCGGGGATGTTGTCGAACGCGAACGCGGACAGGATGAAGTCGAAGCGGCGGCCCTCGAAGGCCGTGAGGTCGCCGTCCGCGACCCGGCGGTAGGTTCCCTTGGGGTCGGCGGCCCGCGCGAGCTCGATCATGCGGCTCGAGACGTCGATGCCCGTGACGTCGAACCCAAGCCGCTTGAGGAAGCGCGTCGAGCGGCCGGCGCCGCAGCCGAAGTCGAGGGCTTGGCGCCCGTTGACGTGTTCGGAGATGATTGCCGGCAAGTCGCGGAACGCGAGGTAGTACGTGCCGGGGAAATCCAACGTCGCGTAGGCCTCGGCGCGCTTGGCATCGTCATAGACGTTCGCGAAGGACACTGGGGGTCCCGGCTCCATTTGGACGGGTCGCTATAGCTTCGCCGGTCGGCGGACCCGCCCGGGGCACCCCGGTCGAAGAGGGCCGTGAAGCCGGCATATGCTGGGCAACCCTTTTCGTGGGAAGCCGTGATTTCGCCCGCGTGCGCTTGCTCCACTTCAGCCTCCGGGGTCCAGGCCTGCTCGCCTCGGCTTCTGCCGACCACCCGACCTGCCGCCTCGCCGTCTGGTGCACGCCGCGGCGCGACATCGTGGAGATTCGCGGGCCGACCCCGGGGGCGGTGCGCCGCACGCGCGCCCAGATCCGGCGCGGCGCTGGCCCGTCGTTCGAGATCCTAGGCGAGGAAGACTTGATGTCACGTGTGGGGTTCGACTGCCCCACCGACTTCACGAAGAACCCGGAAGCGATCTTGTCCGCCCACCGGGCGCTCTCCCTCCACCCCAAGGTCTACGAGGCGGGCTGGAAGCGGCATCGGGCCATCGCCCTGGACGATTCGAAGGTCCCCGTCCTGTTTCGCCAGCTGTCGACGCTGGGGGACCTTCGGGTCGACCTGACGCGGCCGGTGAGCAACGCCTCCTTGGCCGACCTCGTCGTGCTGTCGCCCCAAGAACTCTTGGGAGGGCTCACCTCCAAGCAAGAACGGGCCGTCCTCCTGGCACTGGAGCACGGGCATTACCGGTACCCCCGGGCGGCCTCGCTCATGGAGATCGCGCGCCGGAGCGGCGCCGGCCGCGCCACGTTCAACGAGCACCTCCGGAAGGCCGAGGCGAAGATCCTCACGGCCCTGGCGCCGATCCTGGCGTTGCGTGCGCGACCGTCGCCGTTGGCGCCGCCCCTCAACCGCAAAAAGCGCGACGAGCGTGCCCGCTAGACGGCCGGACGCCCACGACCGGCATATGCCGGTCCAAGGCTGATGGAGGGTGAGCCCCGTCCAGAGATCCCACCAACGGGGTTGACGTCCGCGATGAGCACGAGCGCGCACGGACCGGAGAGACTCGCCCCACGCGACCTGGCCCTCCTCGTGTCCGTGGCCCTCCTTTGGGGATTCAATTTCGTGCCCATCAAGTGGGCCCTCGCCGAACTGCCGCCGTTCACCTTGGCTTCCCTCCGGTTCGCCCTGGCCGCCCTCCCCGCGGTCTTCTTCGTGGCGCGCCCCAAGATGCCTTGGCGACTCATCGCCGTCTATGGCGTCACGATCGGCGTGGGCCAGTTTGGCCTTCTCTTTCTCGGCATCAGCCTCGGCATGCCGGCGGGGCTGGCCTCGTTGGTGGCCCAGGTGCAGATCTTCTTCACCATCGCCCTCGGCGCGGCCCTCCTGGGGGACCGGGTCCGGCCCCGGCACGTCGCCGGGGGGCTGGCCGCGGCCGCCGGCCTGGCCGTCCTGGCCGTCCCCCAACTGGGTGGTCACGGTTCGATTCCCGTGGCAGCGTTCGCGCTCGTGGTGGCCGCCGCCGCGTGCTGGGCCGGCGCGAACATCGTGGCCACGAGCGCGGGCCGGCGCTACGCGCCCGACATGTTCGCCTTGGTCGTCTGGTCCAGCCTCGTGTCCCCCATCCCGTTGGCCGTCCTATCCTTCGCGTTGGAGGGAGGATTCGAACCGATGCGCCAACTCGCCCATGTGAGCGTGAAGGCGTGGGGGTCCGTCGCCTTCATCTCGTACGGCGCCACGTTGTTCGGCTTCGCCACGTGGAACCGGATGCTGCACCGTTACCCGACGACCGTCGTGTCTCCCTTCGCGCTCCTCATTCCCGTCGCAGGCCTCGCCAGCGGCGTCCTGGTTCTGGGCGAGCTTCTCGCCGTCTCAGAGATCGTAGGCGCTTCCATCGTCTTGATCGGCCTGGCTGTGGCCCTCTGGTCGTCCCCATCCGCCCTGCCCGCGATGGAGAAACGGAGGGAGCCCGCCGTGCCGGGGCCGGAAGACGTGTGAGAAAAGCCATCCCGCAAGGGTTGCCCTTGCCCCGGGGTCGGAGCGGTCTTGCCGAGGATCCCTAGGGCACGCTCTCCGCGCGGGGAGCCCTGGAACATCGCCGTCCCATACCGACGGCAAGTCGTCCATATGCCGTGCGTCGTTGCATCCCTTCCAATCCCGAGGTTGCCAAGACACCTGACGGCGCATCGAGGACTCGGCCGTGGCGCGAACCGCCGCGCCGGCCCCCTCGGGCGGCGTCGCGGCGAGAACACCGGGCGTTTCTGCGCCCAATTCTCCTCAGGCTTCCACCACGCGCCCCGTCGATGAAGGACACCGAAACGAGGCCAGGTCGAACGGGGTCGATTCGTTGTCGTGTCCTTGGTTACGCTTTGGACCGCCTCGCGGGATCGTTCTTGGCGAGGACGTCGCGAGCCCAAGGCGCCCGCTTCCACCCCGGAACCGGTGTCGTACATTTCTCGCGCGGAACGAAGCTCGACCGCTCCTCGAGCTTCATGTGGTGGATGTATCTTGGGCAATTGGGGAACACGCTCTCGACCGCGACGCGGACCATGAACTGCGCCTCTGGGACCTTCGAAAGGAGAGGATCGTCGTAGTGAACGGTGGCGCGCCCGTGGACGCGAACGCGGTTGGGGTGCTCGAAGTCGATGAACAACAACCCCACCTTGGCGGTGGCGTCGAGGTTGCCCATCGCGAGGTACATGCCGTTCCCGTCGTAGTTGGGCCAGGCGATCGTGCGAGAATCGGGGACCTGGACGAAGCCGGGGTCGCCGCCCTTGTAGGAAACGGTCGGCTGCCCATCTGGGGCGACCGTCGAGAGGAAGAACATGTCGCGCGACTGGATCCAGCCTGCAAGCCCTTCGTCGATCTCGTCCCCCACGGTCACCTCCACGAGGCGGTCGGCCAGGCGGCGCGTGTCGAAGCGCTCTTGGAGATCGCGGGACTTGTCGTGGTAGAAGGGGTTGGCGGCCATGGTCCCCCCATGTGGGTTCCGGTTCAAAACCGCGAGGGCTGGAGTTCGTAGAGGTCGTTGAGCCGGTTTTCGGCAGGCCGCCCGTCGTCCCACATGAAAGCGACGCACGGCGTCGCGAGGCGGGGCCAGGGGCGGTGCGGCACGTCGGGCTGCCAGCCGTGCCCGGTAGGGCCCCGCTCGTGAGTCCCGGATTCTGGCCTCAGCCGTTGGCCGGTTTGATGCCGGCCCGGATCTGCTTTTCATCGCCCTTCATGCGGTGGGCGCTCTTCATGTGTGTCAACGTGGCGCCGACGATTTCGTTGGCGTCCGTGCTTCGCACCAAGAACCCCATCTCGCAGCCGTAGTCGAAGACCCGCCGCTGGCTGGTTCCTTGAGCGTGCGCCATGGGTCACTTCGCCCCCACGCCGACGACGAGTTCGCACTCGCCCTCGAACCCTTGGGGGCCCTCGTACTTTCGGAGCGCCGCTTCGATCTCCCGCCACGTGTCTTCCCTGTCCGCCTCGGAGAGGCTCGACATCATTTCATGCAAGGCGCCCCAGCCTTCCCGCATGAACCGAAGGTGGTCCGATGCATGGGGCAGGCGGAGGGGCGCGGGGACGACCCGAGTGGCGACGTCCGTGAACCCGGCTTTGGCGAACGCCGCGGCCAGGACGCCCTCGGCGCCGAGACTGAAGGGGCCCGGTTGGCCCGGCAGTGGAGGCGGCAGGTTCGCGCGTCGCCGAATGATGCCGACGGGGATGGCGAAGAAACTGTTCCGCTCGGCGGTCGAATAGACGATGGCGGCGACGCGGCCACCTGGCTTGAGGACTCGACGCATCTCCCGAAGCGCTTTCTGCTGGTCGGGGAAGTAGATGAGGCCCACGCGGGAAATGACGGCATCGAAGGACCCGTCCGGGAGCCCGGCGAGGTTCTCGCCATCGAGGGTGCGCGTCTCGATGTTGTAGACGCGGGCGTCCTTGGCTGCTTGGGCAGCGTAGGCGAGGATGTTGGGACTGATGTCGGTCGCCAACACGGAGCCCGCGGGGCCGACGCGCCGGGCGGCCGCAATGGACTGTTCGCCGGCTCCGGCGGCCACGTCGAGGACGCGCTGGCCGCGACCGACGTGCGCAAGGTCCAACATGGCATCCGTGGCGGGTCCGAGCCACTGGTGGAGGGTCGGTCCCCACTTGTGCCAGGGACCGGCGACCTTTTGCCATTGTTCCAACGTGTTTTGCTTGAACTTCGCGGGATCGAACTGGGTTGTGGCTGTTGTGCTCATCGGAATCTCTCCGGGCCCGCAATTGGGTCCGAGGTCGGTGCAGCTCCCGGCGGGTGATAGTCGTGGCGCCGGCGTCGCTGACGATTTTGGACAACTTCCCGCTACGCGCCGTTGGATCCGATCTTTCGGTCCATGGCGGCGTCGAGCCATCGGCTGTGGTCATGGAAGCCGCGGAAGAACCACGCTTCCACACGGCTCACGTTCGGCATCCGTGCGCCCTTCTGGCGCAGTTCCTCCACCTGGCCAAGGGATTCTCCGACGAGGACGAGGTCGAAGTTGCCAAGCTCTGCGGAGGATGGGACATAGCCGTAGACGGCGCGGTCGCCAAATGTCTCCAGAATGGCCGCCATGGGCTTGCGACCGGCTCCGGGGGACAAGTAGAAGAGGAGTTCGAAGAGGAAGAGGCCGTGGGCCTTGCTGGGGTCGACAATGGGAACCACGAAGAAGCTTCCTTCCTTGGCCATGCGGTCGTGGCGCCGCTTCACCGTGCGCGTGGCCACGCCCAACTCTTTGGCCACCTCGTGCAACGGGCGCTTGGGGTTTCCGCGCAAGGCCCGAAGGATGCGCCAATCCACGGCGCTGAGTTCGCGGTCCACCGCGGGCATGTCGCGGTCGTAGAAACGAAGGGGGCGACGGTCGCGAGCCAGCCTGGACAGGACGCCCAGCTTGGATTCGAGCTCCGTTTCGTCTCGGTAGGCGAAGTCCGCGCAGATTCCGGTTCCGAGGAAGTCGTGCACCTCCATCAGGCCCCCGAGCCGTTCGACCTCGGATACGAGCGCGTCCTTGTCTTCGTCCTCCCCGACGCGGAAATAGAAGGCGGAGGCTGCGAGGCCCATGTGTCGCAGGTTGGGAAAGATCTGGTAGCCGGCGATGACTCCCGAGGACTCCATGCGGGCGATCCGGTCCTTGACGGTGTTGACGGAGACTTTCGCGGCGCGGGCGATGCGGGCGGCTCGCAGGATGTTCGGGTCCCGGGGGCGGTTTTCGTAGGGTCGGAAGCCCATGGTGCGGATGATTTTCACATCGAGGGCGTCCACGTGTCGCCAAGCAGCGGGCACCGTTTCATCTTTGCGGGCACGCGCAACGCTCACCCGAGGACTTCGGCAATGAAGAACTTCTACGGGGCTTGGGCACCAAACGGGTTGCCCCAGCCCGTGGAAGGCGTCCTTCAACGCGGGGAAAGACAAACCCGTCTCTGAAATTGGGAAGAAAGACGAGGCGCCGCAAGAAACCTGCGGCGCCTCCTACCGGCGTCTACTGGGGGGCGCCCACGCGGACGCGCTTAGCCACGGGGAGCGTCGGGGGGGCCTCCCGGTGCACGTGGCCGGAGCCCACGTATTGAACGATCGCCTCGGTGACGTTTCCTCCCATGAAGCGGATTCCCTTGAAGATTCCGCGCAGGAAGATCGTGATTGCCATGAGGACGAAGGTGACGCCGGTCAGGGCGAGCGGCATGATCCAGCTAAGGACCGCGTTTCGGAAGTTCACTTCGCCGCGCGACGGCTCGGCGGCGTTCACGTCGTCGGCCAGGGCGCCGGCGATGAAGCCGAAGACGAGGGCCGTCAACGTCACAACGGCGCCCATCAGCATCGCGAGGGGAGCCATCTTGACCATCCAATTTTCCGCGGGCATGTTCGGATTCACCATGTTTGTCCTCACCTGTGTTTTCTCTTGGTGGAGGCGCCGCATAGGGGCGCTCCAATCATTCCTTGGCGAGTCGCGTTCAAGCGCGTTGCTCGCTCCGCGAGCGAAAGTTGGAGGCATTCTCCGACTGTTGGACGGAGCATGGATGAATCGCCGGTTCCCTTTCCGCCTACAGGGCGAACCATGGACGCAATGGATCGGGCCATACTGGAACTCCTCGTCGAGGACGCGCGTCTCACCCATGACCAGATTGGTGAGCGGTTGGGGCGCTCCAAATCGACGGTTCGTGACCGTATCCATCGGATGGAGCGGGGAGGTGTTATTCGGGGCTACCAAGCCCGAGTCGACATGCAGGGCCTTGGATACCACACGGAGGGCTTGGTGGCCTGCAATCTGCCGGCCGACCGGATGGAGTCCATCACGGAGGCCCTGCTTCGGCACCCCAACGTGGTCGAGGTGCTGTACGTGACTGGGGAGCGGCGCGTCATCGTGCGCGTCGTCGCCTGGGACAATGCGCATCTTCGCCACCTCGTGACGCGTCTCATTATCCCCGCCGGCGCCACGGACGTCCAAAGCATGGTCGTCATGCAGGCCCAATCCCTCCTCTCCAGCCGGCGCCTCCCGCCCGCCACCAAGGACGTCTTACAGGCCACGTTTACTGGGCGGACGGCCGATTCGGCGCCGGCCGCGAGGCCGTAACCGCTACAGGTGCTCCGCAAACAGCGAAGGCGGCGCCCGGAGACAGGAGCACACCCCAAGTCAGCGGAGCGCGGATCGCGTGGAGCATGCGGTCGAACACGACGACGAGTGACAAGGCTGCAAGAAGGCTCAGCCCGGATAGGGGGAGCCCACGAGTGAGAATCCCTGCCGCCGTTGCGCCCGCCGCGAATCGTCGGCCCCCTAGAGCAGAAGCTGGGTGGTCAAACCGGTCACCGCGCCGTAGACGAGGTGGGTCGCCATCATCCCCATCATCATCTTGGTCCTCATCTCAGGCGGAGGCTTCATCTGCGTGATGGGGGCCCAGACCATCATCATGACCAGGAGAAGGAAGACGCCCAGCCCCAGCCCGTACGCCCACAGGAGGTCGGGGTCCCACTCGAGCTCCGTCGCGGCCAAGGCAAGTGCGACCCCCCAGAACGCACCATACCCGAAGTGCATCATCATCGCAGGCATCATGAGGGCCTTGTCGGTGGGTTTCTTGCCGAAGACGCGCGCGAGAAGGAGCGCGGGGCCGCTCGGCTGTCCCTTCATCATGGGCATCATCATGATGGTCATGACGATCGTTCCCGCGAGTCCTCCAATGAGTCCTGAGAGCCATGCTTCAACCATGTGTCTTCGCCACCGCCATCCGCCGTGTTCGGCTATTGAGGTTTCTTCGAACCGTTGAAGGTCATCCTTGATTGCCGTGGGGCGGCCAGATCATTGGCGCCGAGCCGCTCTCATGAATTACTGGGGCGCCAGGTGGCGGATGGCCTGGCAGAATATCCACTTGTCGTTGGGTGGATTGAGGCGCCTTTTCCAGAGCGAGCATGGCGTTTTTTTTCCTCCGCTCACGCGTGGGGCCTTCTGGTGTGGCGGAGTCGCCACCGGGATCCCAACGCGAAAGAGTCGCGCGGGCGGGGGTTTACCGGATCTCTCCCCAAAGTTCACCCGAATCCTTGTCGGTTCTCAAAGAAAAGATTGAACTGTTGAAAGCGGGTTGGATAAGGAGGGCCCCGGTGAGGGCTTGCTGAGGACCATGCCACGCATCCTGCAGATCGCCGCCGTCAGCGAGGACCTCGACCCCATCATGGTCGCCGTGCGGGAGTACCCCGTGGCCAAACTGGTCCTCCTGCACACGAAGAAGTACGAACGCAATGCCATCGACGCGCAGAAGAAACTGAACGTGCTGAAGCTGCCCGTTGCGCTCGAGAGGATCGGCGACAGCGTCCTGCTGGACACGATGCGGAGCGTGACCAGGATCATCAAGGAGGATCGGGAAAAGTACGACGAGGTTATCATCAACGCGGCCAGCGGAGACAAGATGCAGGCCTGCGCCACGCTGAGCGCCGCGTTCGTGAACGGCGTTCGGGCCATCGGCGTTGAGAACAACGCCTGCTTCGCGCTTCCGGTGCTCAAGTTCAGCTACAGCGAGCTCATCAGCGAACCCAAGCTCAACATCTTGAAGGTCCTCGACAAGAAAGGGGGTCACGTCGAAAGCTTGAATGAGTTGGCCGAGGACGGCGGCGTAGACAAGAGCCTCCTGAGCTACCACATCCGGGGCGGGCGCGACAGCAAGGGCCTGGAGCAGTTGGGCCTCGTCGAACTCGATCGGGCGCAACAGGGCAGGTTGGTCATCAAACTCACCCCGATGGGCAAGCTCATGCTCCTGGGGGTCTGAGGCGGCTTGGAGTACCACGAAATCCTGAAGTCCACCCTCAGAAAGCCCATGGCTGTCGTCGCGTTCCCGACCATCGGCCTCTCTGGAGTCATCGCCGCCCAGTACCTGATCGAGAAACTGAAACTGCCCCTCCTGGGCTCGCTGTGGTCACACGCCACGCCACCCTCGGTGCTCGTGCGCCGCGGCCAATGGGAACCCCCCATCGCGGTCTACGGGAAGGAGGTCGTCTGTGGACCCGGCTCCAAGTGCGAAAGCCTCTTGCTCGTCACGAGCAGCGTGCCCCTAGAGAAGGAGGCGTTCTGGCAAGTCGCCGAGGCCCTCGAGGAACGGTTCAAGGCCACCGGGGTTGAACTCGCCGTGGTCCTCGACTCGCAGGCCGTCGAGGAGAGCGTCGACCCTACGCGCGTTTCCACGATCGCTTCCGGCAAGATGGCCGTCGACTTCGCCAAGAAAACCAAACTTCCCTCCATGACGGACGGCATCGTGGCGGGCATCCCCGCATCTCTGCTCGTCATGTCCCACGCCACAAACCGCCCGACCGTGGTATTGGTGACGGAGGCCCACGAGTCCCATCCGGACGCCCGGGCCGCCGCATACCAGGTGAAGGTCTTGGACGACCACTTGATCCGCGTCGGCGTCGACCTCGAGCCCCTCATCGAGCAGGCCGTCCGCATCGAGAAGACGATCCGCGACGCAGGCCGCCGGACCCAGGCGGCGGAGACGCGCGCCCGCCAAGCCTTGTCCACCATGTACGGTTAACGGGTTCGAACAGGTCTTCCCGCCGCCCCGACCCCTCTGGCCCCGCCGGTGGCCCCAGGGTCGGAAGGAGACTTGGCGGGAACTCGATGTCCGCCAACCAAAGGTGGCCCATGTGGGAGCTCGCCCATCGGCGTCGAAGACCGGCCCTGTCGAATCGGAATGTAGGCGTTTCGTGCACGCGAAAGGCAGGGGCGTGCGGTTCGCCCCCCCCCGGGGGCCACGATCCCGTCCACGGAGCACGAAGCGCGGCGCGCGGGTTCAAGGCCCAACTTGGACGGTTGAAACAACTTCTAATGGCCCGCTTTGGATGAAGCGTGGACTCATGGCCAACCTTCAGGTGACCCGGCAGGACCATTGGCGGCAAGACGTCCTCGCGTGGCGCGAAGAGAAAGACCGCTTCTTCGCGGCGGCGTCTGAGTCGCCCCTGCGCCCCGAAGACCGGTCGGGTTTTCGAGGCCTGGCCTACTATCCCGTGAGCGCGTCCTGGCGACTCCGCGCCACGTTCCGCCGCCTCCCCGCGGCGACGCCGTTGCGTCTCGTGGCCAGCCGGGGAATCAGTCCCAATGAGTATGTCGCCTACGCTGAGGCCGAATTTGACCTTCCCTCCGGCGCCCAGGAACGGGTGACGCTCTACGCGCCGCGCCACGACCACCAAGGTCACGCCCCGCATGAACCCGACGAACTCTTCCTTCCGTTCCGGGACGGCTCCTCGGGCGATGAGACGTACGAGGCGGGTCGCTACCTCGAAGTCCCGAACCCGTTGCTCGATGGAGGTGCCACAGGCGTCGGGGCCCTCGATTTCAATATGGCGTACAATCCGTACTGTGCGTACAACGATGGTTACGTGTGCCCGTTGCCGCCCAAGGCGAACTGGTTGAGGTCTCACATCCGAGCCGGGGAGCGCCTCGCCGCCGCGGAATAGCCGGTTGACGGCCAGCGTGCGGCCGACTGGAACGCGGAGACGATTCGGGACGTGGGCGCTCGAACCCAGGCGGCGGGGCGACGCCAGGTAACCCTTATCCTCCGCGGACGGCTAACCGGACCCGCACCGAAACCACCACCGCCGTTCCTCCGCCGGTTCAAGCATGAGTCAAACCGTCCAACAGACCCCTAATAGGGCTTGCACGTCTAGGAAACCAAGGAAAGATCCGCGATGACAACCGCGCAAAACGTAACCCAAGCCAACTTTGATGCCTCCGTCCTCGGCAACAAGCTCCCGGTCGTCGTCGACTTCTGGGCCCCCTGGTGCGTGTGGTGCCGCAAACTCGCCCCCCTCTACGACGAACTCGCAGCCAAATACGCGGGGAAGCTAGCGCTCGTCAAGGTCAACGTGGAAGAGGAACGCGGGCTGGCGGAACGCTACGGAGTCTCGAGTCTGCCGACCCTCAAGTACTTCTGCGGCGGCCGCGAGATCGGCGAGCAGGTCGGCGCGCCCCCGCGGGACCGCCTCGAAGCCAGCTTCCGCGAAGTCCTCGAGCATGCCCAGGAATGCCTGGCGACCTCGACCGCCGCGCGCGAGTAGGTGGCGGTCCCGTGGTCAAGCCGACGCGAATCGACGCCACGACGGCCTACTACTGCGAAGTCTGCTTCTTGGCGTATCGTGACGAGGAACTGGCGACGAAGTGCGAGAAGCACTGCCGGACCCATCCCAGCTGCGACATGGTGATTGGCCGACAAGCCATCGGATCCGTCGAACCCGAAGCCGGGGCGTGACCCTTGGCGCCCGCCGTCCGCTACGATTTCGGGATCCTCGGCGCAGGCGTCACAGGGCTGGCAGCCGCCATGTACGCCGCCCGCCTCGGCCTCAAGACGCTCGTGATCGGCAACGCGGGCGAGCGCAGCGCGGCCCAAGACGTGGGCGGCACCATCACGCTCACCGACATCGTCGAGAACTACCCGGGCTTCATTCGGCTCACCGGGGAGGAACTGGCCAAGAAGCTGGAGGACCACGCCCGAAGCTACGACCTCGTCACCATCAAGAACGCCTGGGTCAACTCGATTGACAAGAAGGGCCACAACTACTACCTCCACACGGACGGCGAAGTCATCGCCGTCTCCGCGCTCCTCTTTGCTACGGGGACGCGGCACAAGGAGCTCGAGGTCCCCGGCCACGACCAGTTCCGCAACAAGGGCGTCCATTACTGCGCCCTCTGCGACGGCCCCCTCTACCGCGGCAAGGTTGTCGCCGTCGTGGGCGGGAGTGACAGTGCCGCCAAGGAGGCCCTCCTCATCGCCGAGCACGCCGCCAAGGTCTACCTCATCGCCCGCGGCCCCGAGATCAAGCCCGAGCCCATCAACAAGAAACGCGTGGAATCCCACCCCAGGATTACCGTCATTCCCAACACCAACGTGGTTGGGATTCTTGGCGAGAAGCACGCCGACCGCGTGCAGCTCGACCGGCCCTACGACGGCTCCAAGAATCTCCCTCTCAACGCCCTCTTCATCGCCATCGGCGTCATCCCCCTGTCCGACCTCGCCAAGTCCGTCGGCGTCCAAACGAACGGACGAGGCGAAATCATCATGGACCGCGATTCCCGCACCAACGTGTCCGGGCTCTACGCGGCCGGCGACGTCGGCGACCGGAAGTTCAAGCAGGCCATCACCGGCGTGGCCGAGGGCGTCGTGGCCGCCTACAGCGCCTTCCAGGACATCAAGAACGACGTGGTGTGCGCATGCGACGACGAGGAAGCCCACCCCATGAGCCATTAGGGCCGTGGAACGCCGTGGCCAACGAACCGAGGGCCGCCCCCCGACGGGCGGGTTCTCTTCCACTCCATGGTGCACGCCGCCTGCTCGGGTGGGCGCCCCGAGGTCCATGGGAGCCTAGCCCGGCAGCGCCATCATGGGCGGAACTTGGAATCAGCGTTGGATCCCGTTTGCGGCCACGGTGACGTGTTGGGCGCGGAACCGACAACGCGAGTCCATGCAACCGACCAGTTGGACCGGCACCCGGTCCACGAGCCCGTGCACCGAGGACCCGCCGCCACGCGTCTTCGCCAGTACTTGGCGAGTCGTCGCCGCAAACTCCCCGTTCCGCTTCGATGGGCCCTCGGCCTAGGCATCCTCCTCACCCTCGCCTACGGTCTGATCCTGCTGGTGCTTTTCGCGGGCGACCGAGCCGTGTTTCGGCAGATGGTGACGTTGCTCCTCTTGACGCCCGTCTCGGGGCGGGAGGCCGCGATGCTCGTGGTCTACCGAGGCGCAGACCCGGCGCCGGTAGCCTGGGTCGCCGCTACGTCGATCGTGAATGACCTGGGGCTCCTCCTCATCACGGTGCCGCTCCTGTGGTATGCCTTGGAGCGCCTCCGAGACTCGCCTCGGGTAGGCGGCGTCGTCGTCCGGCTGGAAAAGGCCGCCTTCGACCACCGAAGATTCCTCGACCGATGGGGCCTCCTTGGACTGCTCCTGCTGGCGTGGGCGCCCGCCTACGGGGGAGGCATCCCGACCGCGACCGTTCTCGGCGTCCTCCTGCGCGTCCCCACCGTTCGCCTCATGGTTGTGTTGGGAATCGGCGTCATCGGCATCATCGGCTTCTGGGCCGTCGCCCTCCGCTCCGCTTCCGATATCCTGCCCTCTGAAGGACCTTGGACCTACGCCCCGCTCCTCGTCGTCCTCGCCTTGTCCGGCGTGACCGCCGTCTCGGTCGTCCGGCGACGACGCTTCCGGCCCATCCTCAAGCTCGAGAAGTCCGGTTGGCTCGCCCCGGACCACCTGGCGCGGCTGCGAAGCGTCGGCATCACCGACGCGGCGCAACTCCTGCACGTCGACTGCGACATCCTCAGCCAGCGTCTCGGTCTGCCCCGCGGCCCCCTTTTGCGGTGCCGGCTGATCTCGGGCCTTCTTCTCCTTCCCTCGATGACGCCCCGGCAGGCCGAAATGCTGAACGCGGTGGGAATCGGCACCATCTTGGATCTCGCCCTGGCGCCGCCCCAGTTGGTTCTCGATGCACTCGGCGAACTCGAGGCCGGCCACGCGGCCCGGCGCCGCACGGAAGCGAGATCCCTTCGCGCGCTGGCCCTCCGCTGGCATACGGATGCCGCGCGGTTCGTCGCGTTGGCATCGGGCGGCGAGCATGACGCGCCTTGGGAATCCGTCCGGCCAGCGGCCGTTCTCCCTTGAGCGCGAACCGCGGGTCCGTCGTCAGGGACGATCAGACCGGGCTCGGGAGATCCACGGTCTCCTGGCACGTCCATCCCCCGAAAAAGGGCGCCAGCGGCACCATCGCGCTGGTGGACGTCGCGATAGAACTACGTAGGACTCGCCTGGCTCACTTGCGTCGCGCCGCCCCAGGTTCCCTCCCCGTACAACGCACGGTTGAAGCGAACCGGCGAGCGGACGTAGCCTGATGCGGTCGAGTACGCTTAGTCGCGTACCTCACAGCTGACGCCGACGCAGCAGGCGCAAGGTTCCGACCAGTACCGCGACGGCCATCGCGGCCGCCGGAAACGGCGTCGTCGCGGGCTCCGGTTCTCCAGGGTGGTGCGACTCGTGCCCGACCACCTCCACGAAATTGCGCGCGGCAGACGAGACAGCGTCTCCCTCCCGGGCGAAGGCCTCGATGGCAATAGTCCCGACCTCTCCCGGCGCCTCATAGCCCGCACAGGCAATCCCCAACGCATCGCTCCGAACGCTGGGGATTGGCACGTTCCCGGCCGACGCGGAGAAGGTGACGGTTGCGTTCGGAAGAGGGTCGCCTTGACCATCCACGACGCGCGCGCAGAGCTCCGTCATGCCGCCCACGGCCACGGCACCCGTTGTACTTCCGATCTCCACCACTCGCAGGCCGGACGCGTCGGGCTCGGGGTCGGAGGAATTCCAATCTCCCTGCGGGGCCACCAAACCGACTGGGAGGGCTTGGCTCTCGGGACCGGGGCCTGACGCCGGGGGGCCCTGGGCAGCGGCCCAGAACAACATGGCTCCTGCACCGGCCGCGATGCCCACGACCAGTGCCAACCAGGAGGCGCCGACCGTGGGACTCACTCCTGGACGATGAGCTTTCCGCTCTGGAGCGCCTCATGGGGCCCGCAGTCGTGGTTCGTGCAGAAGAACGAGCACGCTCCTGCGGAGTCTGCGACGAACTCCATCGACGCCGAGCCGCCCGTCTGGGTCACGGTCGCCGAGCGTTCCGTGCACGTGAAGTAGATCGGGTGGTCGTCGCCGTACGGTTCGGCGTGGTGGAGGACGATCTTGACCTGGTCCCCCTTCTTCGCCGTGAGTTCACGCCCCTGCTGCTCCTTGAAGCCGGTCTCCGTCACGTCGACGTGGAACTCCTTGACGTCCCCCACGGCAGGAGGGACGCTGGATGCCTTTGAAGAGGCGGTGGGACCCGAGCTGACAGCGGGCGTGTCCGGGCCCGCGCAGCCCGCCAGGGCTAGGGATGCCAGGGCGAGACCGACGAGGGCGGCCCCGCCCAGATTGGGTCTAAGATTTCGCATTGCTCGTCACCTTACCTGAACACCGTCACTGGCGTCTTCGTAGCGCCGAACACAATCTCCTTCACGTCCAGCATGTCTTCCTTGGCTGCCCGGGCCGTGCTGTGGAGCCCGGACTGATCCGAGAGGACGTCCCCGTCCCATTGCCCGGCCGAGTTTACCGTGTATCGGACGAAGGCGCCGTTGTGGCTGCTTCCCGTGTGGAGGATCGTCTCCTTGACTTCCATCTTGTCCATGTCCCAGACGACGTCGCGGAAGTTGCTGTTGTAGCTGATCCACAGCTCGTTCCGGGCCGGGTCCGGGTGCAGGAGGCCGTGGTCGCCCCGGAGGCAGTGCGTCTCGAAGTTCTGGACGGGTTTCATCTGGAGGGGGTCCACGAGTCCGACGGTCGTGCCCCTGTTGTGGGAGGCTTCGCCCTTCTCGATGGTGAAGAGCTGGGTCTCGTTCCAGTTGAGGTGGCC
>CAYVGY010000038.1:11341-20315 GCA_964451065.1 uncultured Halobacteriales archaeon | reverse complement strand
CCTCCCAGGTGCGTGAACATCTCAACCTGATGGATGGCAATGTCGTTGAGGATTCCGCCGTATTGCTCCGGCACAAACATCCAGGCGGGCCGAGTCGTTTGGTTCAGCTTGTGTGGGCCAAGGCCGATGAAATTGACAAGGCGCCCAATCTCGCCTTGGTGAATCAATTGCAACGCTTTTTGGCTCGAAGGGTCCATTAGCCGTTCGCCATACCATACAAACCAGAGTCGCCCGGTTTCGCGTTGCGCGCGTTCGATGGCGGTCCTGGTCTTGGCCTCGATGGCGTCCGCATGGTCCTCGATCCGCAGCCCCAACCTGGCTTCGAGCAGGAAGAGATCCACCAGGTCTCGCGTCTTGGCGGCCTGCCGCGTGAGGATGGCACGCCCCTTCTCCGCCAGGATCTCCCGCGCGTCGTACGCTTCGAGGCGCACGGGACGCGCGTAACGCGCGGGCAGGTCCGAGTCCAGGAGTTTCATGGCCGCCGGCAGGTGCGTCCCCAGGAGGCCCCGTGCCTCCCGCGCGTGGATCGGGTAGAGCAGAAGCTCGGCGAAGTTGACCTGGACCTTGATGAGTCCTGGGAGGCGGGCGATGCCCTCGTAGCGGAGCAGGGCCGTCATCATCCGGTTGCTCTGGCCATATTGGATGTCCCGCTCCGGGTCAAAGGAGAGGGCTTGCGTCGCTGCGTGCTCCTTGAACCGGTCGATCAGCCTGCGTTGCGGTGGCCGCAGGGTACGCCGCAGTTCCTTCGTGCCGAGCGCGCCCCATGCTGGGACGGGCCGCCAGGTGAAGTCGAGGTCGGTGCTGAAGCGGGGATAGTTGAGGTAGCACTTGATGAGGCACGTCCCGCCCTTGAAGATGAGATCAGGACCGACACGGGAGTCGGTGGCGAGAGCGTCAAGAAAAAGGTGCAGCCGCACGTCCTTCTCCAGGAGTTCCTGGTCAGCGACGCCCGCATGGGCCCCCAGCATGGGCACGAAGACCTTCAGACGACCGCCTCCACGGCTGCCTTGACGTCCTCGGGGTAATGGGTAAGGTAGCGCCGCAGCCTTCGCGTGTCGACCGTTTCACTATGCTCGACCCATGCCCGCGTTTCGGGTCGTCCCTTTCTTCGCCTCCAGTAGTCTAGGTAGGCGAGGTCGAGGACCGTCTTCTCCGGGTCGCTGTAGCAGTAGGGCGCTTTCTCGATGAGGCCAACGGTGAGGAGTTCAGGTGCCCACTTGTGGATGACGAATGTCCGCGCGCCGATGCGCACGCCCCGGATGCGGTAGAAGCGGTCGCTTACGACAGTTTCCTCGCGGCGGTCCTCATGCGTCATTCCGTTGAGGCGCAAGGCAGTGTGGAGCCCGAAATACCACGACCCGATCCCTTTGGCGCGAGCGGCCAACGCGAAGAGCTCCAGCGGGTTGCGGCGCTCCTCCCGCAGCCGAATCTCTTCGGCGCTGCAAACGTAGTAATAGCCTTTGAACAGCGGCAGCAGGTAGCCTTCCCTCCGCAGGTGGCGGGTCACGTGTTCCGGCTTGCGGTCGAGGCGGCGCGCAAGCTCCGCCAGGTCGTGGCTCGTGACGACCTCCCGCTTGGCTCGGGCAAGGACTTCCCAGACGGTGGCGCTCGTTTCCATAGTACTGTAGGACATAATACGTCCTTCTGTGATATGACACCATCGGGTGAGTGGGCGCGCTCCCGGCCAACCCGTTTGCAACAGCTCGCCTGTTGGGCGCCTACCAACCTCCGTTGCAACAGAACCGCCGCCAGCACTTTTCGGGTCGGACTCCGGGGCAGGATTCCAAGCGAATTCAGCTAAGCGCAGCTAGGGCCTTTGCTGACACTTAAATAGTCAAGGAGAGACGCCGAGGAATGAAGGCCGGCGAGGCACCTTTCCGGGCAGGCCATCGCCTCCTCGAAACTCTAGGACCGTAGCGTTCGGGCAACCCGCCACGCCACTACGCCACTTTCGGCGGCCCCGGGCACCCATTTTAAGCCCGCGAATCGTGCCGGCCGGCACCGGGAGGCGGTGCGTGGGCGATGCGGACGTTTGGGTCGTAGCTGGATTTCTTGCAAATTTGGCCGTGGTTGGGTCCTTGGCCGCGGCAGTTGCAAAGCTTTGGCTTAGCCTGCGGAAGCAACGCGCTGACACGGATCTCCTTAGGGAAGGGCTGCGGGCTCTGAATGACCTAGCCCGAGCTTCTCAGCAGCTCTTGCAAAGTCTGACGGAGGGCCGCCAGGTGAGCCAGCGCGTGGAACTCCAGAGGATGGAACTGGAAAAAAGTCGGCAAGAGTGGGAGCGCCTTGTCGGCTTTGGGAAGCTTGCAAAATACCTCATGGAGAAGGGGTAGGTCAACTCATGGCGAGAAAACGCGACCAGATTCGCCTCGTATTCTTCCGCTTGAACTATCCCCATTGGTGGGAACGTTCGGCGCTTCTCAAGGTTGCCAGGTTCGCATTTCACCTTCCTGAAGGAGAAAAAGGTGTGTACCGCAAGACGTCGTTCTACACCGGGGATTTCGCGGAACTAAAGTCTGGGAACATGCTGTTCAAACTCGGTAAGGCCCGTGAAGACCTCCGTCACACGACCGTGAAGGCGGAGGGCGGTTTCTACGTCTTCCGAGAGGAGGGCGACGAGCCAGTGGTTCCGTACATCACTTGCTTGTTCGCTCCCGACAAAAAACTGGTGATTGCCGAAGTTACACAGGAAATCAGCTGGCAGCAGATTCAGGGCAGTCTGCAAGGGATCCTAGCGGAAGCGAGGGAGCGGCTCGTCAAGGACAAGAAGGTTGAAGATGAGCTGGGAAACATCCGCCTGCAACCGCTCGGCGAACGTGCTAGCTTCGAGCAATGGGTAAAGGAACAGGAAGAAGTCTCATACATCTCGTTCAAGTTCTGGCCGACCAATCCTAGCCCCTGGCCATCCTTCCGCGAATGGGATGCCGCGCTGCGCGAGGCCAAGGCAGACGAAACTAACCTGAAGCTGCGCAACAAGGGAAACGGGCTGGAGGTCCACGCGGACCTCGTCAAGATGGGGATGGCGCAAGTCGAAGCCGGGTACGGGTCGGCGTCGGCGACCGGTCGCGCGGGCACGATCAAGCGCCTGTGGAGCAGCGTCAAGGAGACGCTCATGCTATGGGTGCGTCTCGTGACGGTCCCCGAGGAGATCGAAAAAGAGTGGCTGAAAGCCGCCGAGGACGCCGAAACCACCGCTAAGGATGGCCAACGCACGCCCCACCGGGAGGGAAAGGTTGGCAAGAAGTGAACACTCCATTCTGCGTCGTCTTTGGCAGCAGAAATGGGCCATTGTGTCATACTGGGACTTCCTCGCAGGCCTGCTGATAGGCTTGGCGCTCTGGGCCAACGAATACGTCTACCGCGTAGCGCCCAGCACCGACTCCCTTCGTGCGGAGATCCTCAAGGCAGGCCCAACGGTGGGCGTGCTTGGGCTGTCACTCGCGGCTGCTAACCTGACGTTCCTATCATCAACCCGGCGGAGCACTCTTATGATGGCCGGGGCAAAGTCGGGGGCCCTTCAGAGCTTTGCTACTTTTTCCTGGTGGGAGGGCATGGTCGCAATGCCGGCCCTCGTCGCTTCGTTATTGGCCAGGACGACGTGGCAACCTCTCGAATACGTCGCGATAGGGTTAGTCTTGTACGCCGTGGCGGGCATTCTCGGCCTGTTGGATCGCCTAACCCACATCGTCTACCGACACGCGGACGACCTCAGGGATTCTGGCGCAAAGGACAATCCGGAGGAGAACGTTCCCGAAGCCCGCGGCACGCCCCGGACCAGACTTCGCGAGAGCGAACCGGTCGGGACCCGACGGCATGGCCGTTCCTCCAAAACGACCTATAAATAACCATTCCCGGTATCGCGGGCTATGAAGCGGCCTGGCTGTGCCTGCTCCCAAGGCCGGCTGAAAAATGCGGCGGGGAGGTCACCGTGAAATCTGTAATCGACGCCTGTACACCTCGGCAGGAAATCCTCGAGCGAGATGCGGGGACCGAGTACTACGCCGCGGACCTTCAGGCGGTCGTAGACGGCAAGGCCCCGGACGTCTACCTCGACGCGAAGAAGTTCTTTCAAAACACGTTCCCGACCGCGGGACTCAAGCAGACCGCCCGCGAGGCCTTCGGACGGCTCGCCGGCGACCCCAAGGCGTCGCCCGTCATCCAGCTGGAAACAGGACTAGGCGGCGGCAAGACCCACACCCTGATCGCGCTCTACCACTTGGCTCGGCAGGGCGCCGTCTGCAAAGAGGCCGAGGATATCCTTGGGAAACTCAAGCTGCCGCCGACCTTCGTCGTCGCGCTCGAGGGCCCCAGTCTTCCCGTATCCGGCAATCCCGGAACCCTGTGGGGTGCGCTGGCTAAGCCAATCGGGCAAAAGGCTTTCGAGGAGGTCAAGCGCCACGACAAGGAACAGGTCGCCCCGGAGAAGGGAATCCTTGGCAAGGTATTCGACCCGAAAACCAAGTACCTGGTCCTCCTCGACGAGATCGCACTTTACCTAGTCAAAGCGAGCGGCAAGAAGGTGGGCGACAGCGGGCTCTCGAATCAGACAGTCGCGTTCCTGCAGTCGCTGGCGCAGTTCGCCGCGTCTGCGCCCAACGTGACGCTCGTCATCACGAGCCTCGACACGCAGACCGTCTTCTCCGAACAGACGCAACAGTTCCAAGAAATCCTCAAGCGAGTAGAGAAAGCACACGCAGAAGCGGCCGTGCGGGAAGGCCAGCAGGTCCTAAGTCGCCTTGTGCACAACCTGAAACCGGCCGGCGAAGAAGAATTTGGCGGCATTGTGCGCAAGCGTCTGTTCACCAAAGTTGACGCGGCGGCGGCCAAGTCAGCGGCCGACGCTCACTACCGCGCATTCCAAGACCCTGCCGTCGCGCCCGAGATCCCGGACTACGCGCGACAACCCACGTATGCTGAAGCCATTGAGGAGAACTACCCATTCCACCCAGAGCTCGTCCGGATCCTACGAGAGAAGACAAGCACGATTCCGAACTTCAACCGGACGCGCGGCGTCCTGCGACTCCTTAGCATCGTGCTCCGAAACTTCTGGAAGACGGGCAGCAAGGACCTGCTCATCCACGCGGACCACGTCGACCTCCAGGTCGGGGCCATTCAGCGAGAGCTGGTAGATCGGCTGGACTATGCCCCGTTACAGGCCGCAATCCAGGCCGATATCTACAACGAGACCGGAAGCGCCCGGGCGTCAATCGTCGACAAGAACTACAAGGAACCGTGGGGAACCCGTGCCGCCACCACAATCTTCCTCCACAGCTTGGTCGGGGCGAGCGGGTCGCAAGTCAAACGCGGAGCCACTGAGGACGAGATTCAACTGGCCCTGCATCGCCCCGGGCTGGACCCGAAGGTCGTCCGCAACGCGCTGAAGGACCTTGAGGAAAAGGGCTTCCACCTTCATCGGGACGGTCCGTACCTCCTCTTCAAGCCGCACCCGAGCCTGAACAAGGTAATCGAAGGCGCGAAGAGCCGGATCGAACAGAGCCGGGTATGGCAAGAACTCGAGCGACGAATAAAAGACGTTTATGGCGGCAAGGTCTGGTTCGAACCCATCTTTTTCCCGACGGAGCCGGCAAAGGTTCCGGACGATACAAACAAGGTGAAGCTAGTCGTCCTACACTTCAATGAGGCGAGCGCCGAGGGCGCCCGTGGCGCCGTGCCGGACCTTGTCCGCAGCCTCTTCGAGAAACAGGGAACGCAAGGCAAGCCACGTATTTACGCGAACAACCTAACTTTCCTGGTGAGCGACACCGACGAGCGCGACAACATGGAAGAGATGACACGCTCGGTCCTCGCGCTGACCGAACTGGTCAAACGCCTGGACGCCAAGGAGCTTCCCGAGCTCAGCGAGGGGCAGGGAGACCAGCTCAAAGCCCGGCTCCAGGAAGAGCAACTCTACCTGCGAATCGCGATCGTCCTCGCCTACCGGCACCTCTACGTACCCTCGCCCGTCGGCGAAGTACTGGCCCCGAGCTCTCGACGTCCCCTGAAGCACATTGCCCTCAAGTGGACCGAGCAAGACGTCCGCAACCGCATGGATCAAGGGCAAACCGAACAAGACGTCATCAAGGCCGCCCTCATCGACCACGATGTCGCCCGTGACCCTTCCAAGGACCCAGTCAGCCCCGAGTACGTCCTCCACGCTTTGTGGCGCCACCAGAAACCCGAAGCGGTCTCGACCGATGAATTCCGTCGACTCTTCTACAAGGACCCTGCGGCCGGGCTCCACTTTTCGGACGAGCTGATCAAGAAGACCGTTGTCCGCGGCGTCAAGGAGAACAAGTGGTACGCCGTCGCCGAAGGCAAATTCCACTACCAAAAAGACCATACGGGCTTTGTCCCCTTATTCAACGACGACACGAACCTGGTGCTCGTGGCCACGGATCTTGGCCGTCAAACGCTCGAAAAGTACACGAAACCTGCCGATGCAACAGCGTCAGCCGGAATGGGGGGAACGCTGGTCGTTACCCAGCTTGCTCCCCCCAAGGCGAGAAACGTCTCGTTTTCCAAGGCGACTTTGGAACGCATCGGCCGGGAACTCGCGGTCCGGTTAGAGGAGAACGACCTCGACTCGGTCCAAACTATTGAACTGCGCCCCAACAACCGGGACGCGTTCATCAAGGTCCTCAACGCGGCGCCCCAGTTCATCGGAGCCACACTGGAGCTGAACTGCCGCATGAAACTGGACGAACGATACAAGTCAGGCAACAAACTAGAGGCCGTCTACGAGGGCGACCTGAAGGGGGCGCTGGCACTAAAGTCGCTTTGGGTCAATTATGAGGCCCAGAGCGAAGGTGTCGACTTCCAAGGCACGCTGCGGGCGCAATACAAAGACTCCTTAGCGGTGGCCGACGTGGTCTCCCTTATCGCGGAGCGAGTTGGCAAGTTCACCCAAGAGGGCTCGTTTGACGCCACTTTCTACGGCAGGGAGGAAGTCCGATGAAGCGTCAGACAAGAGACTCAGCGTACCAGTTGCGCGTTGCCGCCGATGGCGAAACGGCCTTCCTCCTTGAACTCCTTGAACTCGGGCCTGGCGAAACGGCGGACGAGCGGCTCCGGGAGTCGCGCAGGGTAAGCACATGCCGCGGCCTTAGACTGCGAGTCGCGTTTGGTGCAGTCACGCGGTCCCTTGTCGCAAGCGGACATGACGGAAGTGAACTGCGCCGCGGGCGCCGTCTCCCATTCCTGCTGCCGGAAGCCGAGGGAATTCGTCTGGACGTGCTGTTCCGATCGCTCTCGCGGGTTAGTAAGAGAACTGGAATGGAGCGTGTGGTAAATGGAATAGTTCACATGAATCGCGAGGAAGCCTATTACTGGCATGCGAAGACAAGCCGCAATAATGGGACCCGAGCGGAAGACGGGCTCGCGGCCTTGCGCACCCTACTGGCAGGCGAGACTTAGTGGTGGAACGGCTGACGAAGATCGTGACAAAACTAGCGAAGAATCAAAGTCTTGGCGGTCGCCCAGCTGTTTTCCTTGAGTCGCAATGTCCAATCGCTGAACTATCCATAGAATCCCAGCGCGAGCGGGGCGCAGTCAGCGCCATGCCGGACATTTACTATCTTCACGTGTGGTGGGCCCGCCGACCCCTTACGCTAAGTCGGGGGGCCATCCTAGGTTCCCTTCTGCCGGCGGACACCGACAAGCGCGACTTCCTTGCCCTCATCGGCGTGCCCCGCAAAGCGGACCCTGTGGCCGCTCGAAAGAGACTGGCTGAGGTCAAGGCGGGTTTGCGCCAAGACGAAGGGGGGAACCCGTATGGATATCCCCGTGCGTTCTCCGTTACGGTTTCCGAAAACGACATGGCGAAATTCCGGGGAATGCTGAAGGATGTGTGGGGGACGGAGACCCCATTAGTGGTCGACTCGTTTGCTGGTGGTGGAAGCATTCCGTTCGAATGCGTTCGAATGGGGCTTCCCGTGGTTGCCAACGAATTGAATCCGGTTGCCACCATTATCGAAAAGGGAACGATCGAATTCCCGGCGGCGCATGGTCCGGCACTCCGGAAACGCATCGAAGAAGTCGGAAATCACGTTTTGGAAAAGATTACACGAGACCTGAGCCCCTTTTTCCACCACGAAATTGGCGAAGAATTTTGTAACACGGTATGGGTCAGAACAATCGCCTGCGCGAAGTGCCGGCTAACCATCCCGCTGACGCCAAACTTTTGGCTAGACAAGAAAGCAGGACTGGCCTACCGCCCCTCCGTACCGTCCGCCGCCGGAAATGAGTGCAGTTTTTCGCTTGGGCATCAGGATGCCAGCTTCAGAGCCGACGACGGGACTATCTCCGACGGAGTCGGAACTTGTCCACGTTGCGCCTCAGTCGCGGAAAGCGACTACATCAAGGCCGAGGCCGCCCAAGGACGAATGGGCCATCAACCAGTCGCAATACAATTCAAGAAAATAGACCAAAAGGGACGTGGCTTTCGCGAAATTCGCTCGGCTGACCTCGAAGCCATTAGACGGGCCGAGGAGTACGTTGAACGCATGGCACCAGTCTGGGAGGCCCGCGGATTCCTGCCCAACGAACGAATCCCGTTTGGCAAGGAAACGCAGCGTCTTCATCCCTTCGGAATCGACCAGTGGAAGAAGCTCTTCAATCCGCGTCAACTCGCCGTTCACCTTACCACGTTAGCCGCCATAGTCGACTTGCCGTGGGAAAAGCTAACAGAACCCGACGAGAGGGCCGCGCTCCAGGTATACCTCGCGTTAGCCTTCGATAAGTGTGTCGATTACAACAGTATTCAGAGCAGGCTGCACGCGACCCGCTTGATGATTGTCAACACGTTTGATCGGCACGATTTCGCCTTTACCTGGAGTTACGCAGAAGTGGATGGCTCAGGTAGTCTCTTTGAATTCGGACTGAACCAAGTGACTAAGGCCTACGGTGGCTTGGCGAACTCTCTAGCAAACGCCAAGGGAAGAGTTACGTGCATTAACGGAAATGCTTCGGTTCTTCC
>CAYVGY010000038.1:0-11331 GCA_964451065.1 uncultured Halobacteriales archaeon | reverse complement strand
CCCAATAGAATCCGATTCGGTCCATCTCATCTGCATCGACCCTCCTTATTATGACAATGTCATGTACTCAGAGTGCAGCGACTTTTTTTACGTTTGGATGAAACGTAGTCTGGGGCGCACATTTCCGGACTTGTTCAGCGCGGAATCGACTGACAAAGACGCAGAGGCCGTGGCCAATTTCACCCGCTTCAGGTCAGAGAAGCGCGGGGTTGCGCGCGAACTTTCCGAACGCGATTACGAAGCCAAGATGCAAGCCTGTTTCCAAGAATCCCACAGAATACTTCGATCGGAAGGAGTACTCACGATCATGTTCACGCATAAGCGCGTGGAAGCCTGGGATACCCTGGCGGCTGCCCTCTTGAATGCAGGATTTGAGATTACTGCAAGCTGGCCCATTCATACCGAGAGTGAGCACAGCTTACACCAAGCACGGAAAAACGCTGCGAGCAGCACAATTCTTCTGGTTTGCAGGAAACGCCTGACAAACGAAGAGGGGTGGTGGGAGGATCTCAAACCCGAACTCGACAAGAAGGTAACGGATCGTGCAGACTACTTCTCAAAGCAAGGGATTCCGAACCAGGACACATTCATTGCCTGCTTTGGACCGGCTCTCCAAGTCATTAGCCAGAAATGGCCAGTCAAGAAGAAGGATGGCTCCGTGATTCGGCCGAACGAAGCGTTGGACAGGGCACGGGAAGTTCTAAAGAACTACCGCTTTGAGCACTTGGCTCGGGGCCAAGCCAAGCTGCTCGACCCAGTATCGCAGTTTTTTGTCTTGGCCTGGGATACATTCCAAGCCCGCGAGTTTCCGTTCGACGAGGCCCGGCGGCTGGCAATCGCTACCGGTGTCGATGTGGAGAAACTCAAAAGCCAAGGCCTCCTGGAAAAGAAGGGCGAATTCGTCGTCTTACTCACGCCGGAGGAACGCTTCCGCCGAGGATTTCTAAAAGCGACGGAGAGGAGCCACAGTAACGATATTGACTACGTGCAAGCGGCATTGTATGCGTACTCTACTGGGAAGAGCTCTGATCTCAAGCTCTTCCATGAACGCACTGATGCTCTGAAACGTGAGGGCTACAGGGCCGCCCTAGAAGTCCTAGCCGAGCCGGGCTTGTTGCCGCCTGTGCAGGAGGTTTCTGAGTATCGAGTTCTAGCTGAAATGTTGGAGGCCAATCCTGAGCTCGGCATTCAGATTCGCCGGATTACAACCTCAGCCGGTCTGCCCGTTCGACAAACACTTGTGACGGGCTACGACGGCGATGAGGAAAAAAGGGAAGCCTCGGATGACCAAACCGATTGAGCAAGGGACCGGATTGATCGTCATTACGTCGCGCGGGGCCTGGGAAAAGCTGGCCGATCGGCGCCAGTGGCTGTTCAAGAACGCAGCAGTCGCAAAGCGGGCCATTGTTGGCAAGGAGGCGGTCGTATACTTGACGGCGCAAGGGGGCGAAAGCGCCCTTGGCGGTTTGATTCGCTTTGCCGGGCCAGGCGCCAAGGTGAGCGGACACGTCACCGGACTGCTCTATGGCATGTACCCGTATCGTATTCCCATCGAAGTCGTTGCCCTGCTTGAGAAACCGTTGCCCTTCGCCGCGGTGAAAAACCAACTCGGCTTCATACCAAAGGGGAAAAACTGGGGCTCGGGACTTCAGGGACAGCCGATAAAAGCGGTTCCGAAGGAAGACTTTGAAACAATGCGCCGTTGTGTGCTCGATTTCGGAGAGGGGCGGCCGACTCTAAGCGGCACGGGGGGGATCCAGTGATGTCGCTGCGCGATGTTGCGGTGAAGACTCGCTACCGCACCGGAGTGGACAACCTGGTCCGCGACTTCTACATCCCGTGTCTAAGTCGAAGCGTGACGTATCGCCGAGGTAGCGGCTTCTTCAACAGTCGTACGTTTTCGATGGCCGCACGGGGTCTCAAGCCATTCATCGAGCACGACGGCAAGATGCAACTCGTGTGCAGCGTCGAACTGGACGAATACGACCGCGCCGTGTATGAAGATCCGAAGAAGTTCCTTGATCGTATTAGCCAGGACGTCCTTCGGGACCTGGACCAGACCGCAGACTTCCTAGAAAGGAAACGGCTTGGAGTTCTCGCCTACATGCTCCACAAGGGGCACCTCGAAATCAAGATTGGAGTGCTCCCCAAGAGTCACCGGCTCTATCACGAAAAGATTGGAATCTTCGACGATGGCGAAGGAAATCGGGTCGCTTTCGAAGGAAGTACGAACGAGACGCCCGGCGGCTGGGCCGGCAACTACGAGCGCTTCAGCGCATTCATAAGTTGGCCCACGGGAAACAGGGTGGAGGCAGAACGAGTACGCGAACTTGCAGACGATTTCGAGGTGCTCTGGAACCACCAGGCACCCGGCATCGAGGTTGTGCCGCTTCCCGAAGCCGTAAGACGAAGCCTACTCCGATTCAAGAAGGAATACGACCCAAACTGGTCGGACGAAGAAGAGGAAGGCGTCAAGGCGCCGGCCGCCGTCGGGGCGACAGTTTGGACGCCCGGCCTCGCAATGGCGTTCGATGCCCCGCGCCTATGGAACGCCTACGAGTTCGCGTTCGGCGAAGTGGGCATTACACCATACGAACACCAAGACTACGTGGCAGCCAGCGTTCTAAGAAACTGGCCGCCGCGATACCTGCTTGCCGACGAGGTTGGTCTCGGAAAGACCATCGAAGCCGGTCTCATTTTGCATGGCAGCCTGGCCGCCGGTCGCGTGAATCGCTGCCTGATTCTTGCCCCAAAGAATGCGCTCAAGCAGTGGCAGAGCGAGTTGAAGCTAAAGTTCGGAATCGAAGCATGGCGTCTGGAAGGCGACAAGGTCGTTCCATACGCGCCGACGCGGGAGTCTGAGGCACGCCTAGCCGAGGACGCCCACCCGTCCAATCCGTTTCGAAGCAAAGACATCCTCTTGGTCAGTAGCCAGTTGATTCGGTTGGAAAATCGCCGCGACCAGATGCTAGAAATCGACTATGACCTCGTTATTCTCGACGAAGCACACCACGCGCGAGGTCGCAAGAAAGGGGGCGAGCGAGCCCCTAACAAGCTGCTCGATGCGCTCCAGGAACTCCGCTATCACACCCAGGGCCTACTCTTCCTTACGGCAACACCGATCCAGCTTGACCGCCGGGAGTTGTGGGACTTGCTCAGCCTACTCGAGCTCCCTGGCCAGTGGCAAGATGAAGACAACTTCGACTCGTACTACGGTGAGCTAAGCAAGAAAAGTGAACCCGCGGGCGATGAAGGACCCAACTGGGCGTTTCTCTTCGCGATGGCGCGCGACGCCCTCGCGCGCTGGGGCGAGGACGCGGCAAGCCTGGAACAACTACGCGACGAATTCCCACAGATCGACCTTAACCGGCTCATGCGCATCGTTCGAGACCACGAGACTGCCGCAGCGGTCGCTCTTGCCGAAACGGAGCGGCAGGCTCTCCGGGTAATCCTGTACAGGTTGAGCCCGGCGCGCCAGATGGTGTTCCGTAACAGCCGCCAGTTGCTCAAGGAGTACTTCCGAGCCGGGCGATACAACGTTCGGCTTGCCGACCGCAATGTGGAACACCACAGCGTGCCGTTGGATGGCGACCCGAACGCGGAAGGCACCGAAGCCAATCTGTACCACCGAATCAGCGAGTACGTAAAGAAATACTACCGCAAGTACGAGAAGGCTCGCTCAGGTGCCGGCTTCGTGGTCCGATTCTACGAAAAGCGCCTGACCAGCAGCTTCCATGCAATCCGACTAAGTCTAAAGCGCAGACTCCAGAGTCTCAACGCCGTCATTGGAACGGGCGACGTGGCCGCTCTCCTGCCGTCAAAGACCGACCGAGAAGGGTTGTCAGACGAAGACGAGGAAGAGGTAGCCGAGGGAATCGAAGCCGCCGCCAGTCCACGCGAAGTCGACCGGCGGCGCATATTGGAAGTCGCGCGGGAAGAGCAGAAGTTCCTGTCGGACTTTGTGCGCCAGCTGGATTTCCACAACAAGGACAGCAAAGCCGATTTCTTTGACGGGCAGCTCGAGTCCTGGTTGCGGACGCGCCACCGGAAAGCCATCGTATTCAGCCAATTTGCCGACACCGTGAACTACCTCAAGGACCGGTTCGTCCAACTCTACGGGGATCGTGTCGGGACCTACACCGGGGATGGCGGCCTCTTTTGGCGAGAGGGGAAATGGAACGAGTGCACGAAATCCGAACTCCAGGCCAAGTTCGCGGACGAAAATGACACGCTGGACATCCTCTTCTGCACGGACGCGGCCAGCGAGAGCCTCAACTTACAAGCGTGCAGCCTCGTCGTCAATTACGACATACCATGGAACCCGATGCGGATCGAGCAGCGGATCGGCCGCGTGGACCGCATCGGCCAGAAGTCGCCGACCGTCGACATCCACATCCTCACATACAGCGGAACCGTGGAAGACCTCGTCTACGACCGATGCCTGGAACGAATCAAGTACAGTCTTACCACGCTGGGCCACTTCCAGCCTATTCTGGCGCAGCAAATGGAATCGACGCTTCGGACGGCGAGCCTGGAGGACGACCCGCAGGCCGTCGTTGAATCCATGGTCCATGATCTCGACGTGACAATAGCGCAGCACGTCGAGGATATCCAGAACCGGCACTTCCTAAACCACTACGAGCGCCAACTCGTCCAACACAAGGCGAAAGTTCCCGTAACGCAGGAGGAATTGGAGCAGGCCTTGTCCCCGGCCTTGAGAGCCGCTGGGTGGCGGGAACAAGGCCAGTCGTGGGAATCGGCCAACGGACGCATCACGTTCCGGCCGGGGTCGACGGATATCGACCTCCGTGGATCACGGTTCGTGACTCCGCGAGACGAACTGGGCCAACTGGTCGATGCACCGGGCCCCCTTCCAGAGTCCCTGACGCTTGCAGACGGGGAGACTCTGCGCCGCGTGGGCGTTGGGACCTCAGGCCGCTACGTGGCCTATTTTCTGCAAGCCCAAGGGCGGTGGTATGTTCTGCCACGCTTGGCCGAGTTGGGAAGCCCCTCGGGGCAGGCCTTCGCCTCCGTTGAGGAGGCGCAACGCTACCTAGAGCACGAGATCCGTGCTACCGAGCGGTCGCAGCTTGAATCCGAATCGCAGCTTTGGGAATATCGAGAACAAGCCTGGGTGGCCCGCGCCAACCTGTATGTGAACCGCGTCGCGGAATACGTGGCACGAGCCAAGTCGGACCCCGAACTCGCCCCGCTGGCCGGAAAGGAATTCTCAAAGAAGTGGCAGGCCTACCTCGGTTCGCCGGACCGGCAGACGCTGGTGAGCCTCATCCGCGAAAGCGGATACAAGCCCCAAACGGAAATTTTGGGCGCGCGGCGGGGCCGCGCCCCGTCTACTAGCCCTCGCAAGACGGAGATCGAGAGCGACTTGCTCCGCGAGCTTGCAAAGATCCGCTCGAGGCGAAGGGAGGCTGAAGGAATGATCCGGCAACTCAAGACTCCTTCTTTCTAGCATGGGCCTGGAGGCGTAAGGCGTGTTTCAAATCGCAACCGGTCGCTTCTACAGGACCCTCGAGCAGCACGAACACGCGGGGGAAGGTGTCCTGTTCTCAAACCTCCAGGTTTTCAGCTCTCTCCAGACACCCTTGGGCGACTTGCGCCAAAGCGACAATCGGGTTGGAATGTGTGGCTACGTCTTTCACTACACGAACCGGATGGAGAAACGCGAGGGACAGGTGCTCATCCGGGGCGGCGATCAGGAAATTATCGACGATTTGTCGGCCCTATTGACGGCTTTCCTGCCGGGCTACTTCGACGCGCGGGAATCCAACGTGGCCCAGATGGCCCGAGCTGGAAATCCGAGAGATGAAAGCCTTCCTCGCAACTTCTTGCCTTCCAAGCTTGCAACGTATGTAGGTAACGCCACGCAGTTGGTCCCCGCGTGCGAAGAAAAGCTCACTCGGCTGGTCAAACTCTCTCGAAACGACTACACGACAATCCTGAGGGCAGTGCGCAACTTTAAGTTGTCCATCCAGGCACTCAACTACAATTTCCAACTGGCGTATTCGCTTCTTATCTTCTCGTTGGAAACCCTGTTGCGGACAGGGCCGCAGATTCAGCCAACGTGGGCCAACATGAGCCCAGAGTTGACGGGACGCATCGATGAAGCCCTCCAAGGTTCCGCACCGGAAACTTTGAAAAAGGTCCAGGAGGCGCTACTTGTTGACGCGACGTTGAGAATCACGCCTCGGATGGTTCAGCTCGTCAAGTCGAACCTTTCCGACGAGTTCTTCGAATCAGAGGCCGCCGGCATCCGCCACGCCGTTCGACAAAGCGAGATCGACTCCCTGATTAGGAATGCCTATCATCTCCGTTCGAAGTTCGCGCACGAACTTCATCCTGGGGAGGGGCATCTCGGTATCCCGATGCTGGCAGACGGCGAGACGTTTACTTGGGAAAACAAGCCTTATCCGACATACCGAGGCTTGGCACGGATGACCGAGCATGTCGTGTCCCGGCTCGTACTCTCTTTGCCGGCTCTCGATCGCGAGGACTTCGACTGGCGAAGCGAATTCCCGGGCACAATTCAGATGTACCCAGCGCCCCAGCATTGGCTCCATCTGGTCCGTCGCCCGTTCCGGGACCAGGGCCGGTCCTTCTTCGGTGGTCTGTTGCAGTACCTCGTGTTAGACCTGATTCCCGGGAAAGGAATCATGGACCTTGACGAAGTCATGAAGGAAGTCGAAATAGTACTCCCTGAAACAAAACAATCGTGGCTCCCTAACGCCTACCTCCTATACGAAGGAACACTGGCGCCCGCCCTGCGTCGGCCAAACTTTAAGACATTCGCCGAGGATTGGGAGAAAAAGGCGCCGCTGGACCTTGCGACTCTCTGCGGCGTGACGTATTTTGGTTCGTCGTGGCCATGGCGCGCCGCTGACGTAGAATCAGTCCTAATGAATCACATTGCTACACGTCACTTCAAGGACTCCGTCACGCTTCCTCGAGGGTTTGAGGCCGTCCTGCTCGCCGTGCTCGCGAACACGTTCTTGATTGAAGGGGACCGAGGGAAATTCAATTTCCACGCCAAAGCGGCGCTTCACGAGATTCCAGGTGTTCTGGATGCTCAGGCGGTCGTTCGTAATGGGTGGGCCAATGGCGCACCAATAATGAATGGGGACCTGCTTGCTCGGATTTTTCCCAAAAGGTTCCAAAGTGAATCAACAGGGGACGTTTCGGCGCCGCCCTCGACACCAAAATAGCTGGTACCCGCACTCGAACTTCCTCCGATGCTCGGGGCGTCCCGGTCCCCGGGCCTTCGAGAGCGTTGATTTTACTTCCTCGTTTTCCCGACGAACCGAACTGACACTCGCCCCGTTCCAGGTTCGATCTCCCATTCAAGGGTGCCACCGGCCTCGGCACCTAGGATTGCGGCGACGGCCTCCGGGATCGTCGTCCGAACGCTCGGGGAATGGGCGACGGCCTTGGAAACCTTGGACCGGAATACCGCCACGGCACCCCAAGGTCATCGCATCCTGAAATTCTTTGCCATATCCATTTTCATTCAGGTATGGCAAAATATTTTATAGTTGGTCGTTACATATGGCAACATATCAGACAACGCTCCGAGGCCTCCCATGACACCTGACACTGCCCGAATTGCCATCCCAACGCAGCTTCTCGACGAAGTTGACCTCCACGTCCATCTCTTTCGAACCTTCTCATCCCGACAGGAACTCATCAGCCACGCCATCCTGGACTTCCTCCAACGCGCTGAGGAGAACTTCTTCCTCGCCCAGTGACCCAATTCCGAGAAGGCGAACACATGCGGGACGAGCGCGAGGAAGACCGAGTGGAGATCGAAATCCTCCAACTCACGCCTCCGCGCCTACGCATTCGCGGCAGCGCCCGGGCCGCCGCAGAGGCCGTACGCGCCCTGGTGGAGGACGGGCTTCCTGCGACGCTGGCGGAGATGGAGGCAGGCATAGAGGAAGCACACCGCGACACCGAGACGCCCATGCCAGGACGTCCCGCAATCTTGGACTGGGTTCGCGCCCGGGCCGGCGAACCGTACACCCTCATCGATCTCATCAGCAGCCTTACAGCGACGACGCCCGAGGAGGTTCACGGGCTGTTCTACGTCAGAGCCGGAAAGGAGAACCGCATCGTGGGCAGCGACTACCGAGGCGCCATCGTCACCCGCCACCGCTCCTGCGCGCACGAACTGGAGGGCCAAGGGTGGCGCCTCGTCGAAGAGCGAGCCCGCCAAGGGCCAACGCGCTACCAGCTTCTGCCACCCACCTCCGGAGGTCCAAAATGAGGCGGAGGGCGCGCACCATATTGTCGAGCACTCTGGCAAGGGCGCTCGACGAGGCCGGGTGCCCGAAGCCCGGGCCGACGAGTCAGTTCCTACTGGAATGCGCCCGAGCCGGAAACAATCCGGCCTTGGTAAGTCTTGAACCGGGACCGCACCGGATTTCAGCCTCAACCTTCAGCGACCGCATCGGCAAGGTGGATGTCCCCAGCTTCCTGAGCCAGCTGAACGCGTCGTTCCAGAAGGATGCCGTCGCGGCCCTGCGGCGCTGGCGGCCCACGCAGGGCGAAGTCTACGCCCTCCTGGACGGCCACGAGGAGGAATACTGGCCCAAGCGCGGAAAACACCGTTGCCGACCCGCTCGTTGCCGAAATCGCTTCAGTCTCGCGGCCCACGGCGAGAACAAGAAGAGCCCCTTCGCGAATCCATGGCTCCTCATGGGCCTCACCTGGCTGCATGGCAGCGAATGGATCACGCTACCTTTGCGGTTAGACCTCCTCTCGCCCTTCGATCACTCGCCCGACCGGCAGGTCGACCAGTGCGCGCGGCTTCTTAAGCGCCTGCGAATCCGGCCCAAAGCGTTGTTGCTCGACCGGGGCTACGATTCAACGCGGGTACGCCACGTGGCAGCGGGTCACCGGCTGCCCCTGGGTCTGCGGATTACGATGGGTGGAAACCAGTACGCGCCTCGGCACGTCCACCTTGAATCGAATGGGCAACGAATCTCTGTGCCATCGCTGCTTGAGGCCGTTGCCGCCGACCCCAACCTTCCCATTGACGCATGGAAGGATACACGCTCCGGGAAGCACGTGGCCGAGCGTCGACGGTCTGTTGTCGCGAAGATCCGCCCGGACGAGCCCGCCGTCGCGTTGACGATCGTGGCCGCCCTAAAGCGCGGACCCGGCTCGGCTTCGGCCTGGGTCTTGGATTCCGAACATTGCATGCTTCTCGCGTCGCCCGTCGGAACCTCCGTTCGGGAATCGGTTCGGCGGTTCCGGCTCCGTTGGAACGTGGAAACCTTGTTCAATTCGTGGAGCCAGGATCGCCCCCAACCCCGTTCCAAGACAATCCAGGCCCACGTCGTCCTCTTCGGAGCTTACGCGGCTCGAATGTCGATGGGTGCGCTCCTGCGCATCGCCGAGCGCATCCGGCTCCTTCTTGATCCGGGCAGGACGATCCCCGTGGCCCGCATTACGAGCCGAGTGGCCTCGCGTTGGGTTCTCGACGAAGGCTGACGCCGTCTCGTTCCCGACCATTTCTTCGTCGGCTGGCGTGAGCCAGGTCCCGGCCGGCGCCGGCTCAATAGTTGCCGCCCTTCTTCGCGGCCCTTCACGAGATTGAACGGCGCCTTTGTACCTTGGAGCCCCACTTTGATGGAGTCCGAGACCTTCCAGCTAGGCTCCTTAGCCTCAGCCGAAAAGTCCTGCGCCGCCGCGCCACGCTTTTATAGAAGGCGTCTTTAGGGCCCCCTCCCGGAAGGGATCCGACAATGGCCCGCAAGCCCGCCTCCATGTACCGCGACATCACCCAGATGGCCTACACGCGCCGCAAGTACATGGGCGGCGTCCCGCAATCCCGCCTGCTCCAGTTCGAAGCCGGGACGCCCCAGCGGGACTTCCCCGTCATCATCACGCTCAACACGGACGAACGCGGCCAGATCCGGTCGCAATCGCTGGAGGCGGGCCGCATCGCCGGCAACCGCCACCTCGAGAAACACATCGGGAAGGCGAACTACTTCTTCCGCGTCCGGCCCTACCCGCACCACATCATCCGCGAGAACAAGCAGGCCACGGGCGCCGGCGCCGACCGTGTCTCCCAAGGTATGCGGCGCGCCTTCGGCGCCGCGGTGGGACAGGCCGCCCGCGTAAGCAAAGGCCAAGCCCTCTTCGAGGTCCGGACGACGCCGGACATGGTCAAGCGCGGCAAGGAAGCCCTCTGGAAGTGCGCCATGAAGGTCTCGATGCCGTGCTACATCGAGGTCACCAAGGGCCTCGAGCTTCTCCAATCGTAAGGTTGAAGACCCCGGCCACCAGGCCGCTGGCCGGTCCGGTCCACCTACGGAATCATGCCAGCCAGGCCTCCCGGCGGTGGGGGAGGCGGGGGGACGCAGCGCCGATCGATTGGCGGCCCCGGCGGGAGGTAGACTTGTGGTGTACACGTTTCGTTACCGTGCGAGAGCCGCAAAGGGTCGGGAACCTCGTCGTCACCGCTTGATAGGTCGTGGGCCCACGAGGGGGCCGCGAAGGCGAGGAAAACCGCCACCGAGACGCAGGGCGCGAGGCGAAGGTTCGCAGTCATCTCCGGTTCACCTACCTCGTGGAGATCGGTCCGGAGGGCCCGCAGGCCAAATCGTCAATCGGCGGGGGAAGGCAGGTGCGGTTCCCGTGCCCCATGGCCTGGAAGGGAAGGTCGGGCGGGAGCAAGGCGCCGCTGGGGTCGGCGATCGGTGCACCGGCCAAGGCCATGCCGAGAGCCAAGAGCCCAAGGATGACGATGCGGTCGACGTTTCCGTGGGTCGTAGCGTAGCCTGTCATGTGGTTGCCTCCGTGGGTTGGGTTTTCAAGCGGGACTGCCCCCGGGTGGTGCCGCGGGCACGGGGACGGAGACCTGCGCGAGGTTCACGGGTCGGACGCGGGCCTCTCCGCTCGCGATGAGGAGCGCCTGGTCGGCGATGGCCGTCGCGCGGACGGCGATCCCGTGGGGGAGCCGTTCGGCGGTCACGAGGCCGGCCTTCTTCAGGCGCTTGAGGTGGTGGCTCACGACGCTCACGTGCGTGTCGGTGGTGCGGGACACGGCGGAGGCGGTGACCCCGGGGCTGGACTTCACGGTGGCAAGGATGCGGCGAGCCGTGTCGGACTTGAGGGTCGGGACGGCCGCCATCACCGAGTAGTCGACCTTGCCCTGAGGGAAGAAGCAGGTGTAGCCGCGCGTCGTCACGGACGTGACGAGGCCGAGATGGACCAGTTTGCCGATGTGGTGGCGGGCGGTGCCGTTGGGTAGGTCGAGGCGGCGCATGATCTCGAGGTGGTGGATGCCGGGGTTGGCGTCGATGAGTTCGA
>CAYVGY010000037.1:18440-21106 GCA_964451065.1 uncultured Halobacteriales archaeon | reverse complement strand
GCCTGCCAGAGGGACGTCGACGCGACGTACCGCGACCAGGACCGATGGGTTCGCGCCGAGCCTCCGCTTGAGGTCGCGAGCCAGGGCTCGCGCGTTTTCGACCTTTTGACCCGGGTCGTGCCCTTCGAAGTACTGGTCTGGCGTCCCATAGAGTTCTTGAGGGTCCACCGGTATTGGGAAGGGATCAGGGTAAAGCACACCACAGGTCCCGCACGAGACAATCGACGTTTCGACGCCGAGGCCGTACCTGTGTGCCGTGCCTCCACGGCGACCAATCATGCGAGGCCGCGATACGTCACAGGCAGTGCAGCGGCCGCTCTCCAGCCTAAATGCAGTTCCATGACTGTCCTTTACCACCTGCGGCGTCAACCCATTCACGGGTTTCTCAAGTCGCCAATGCGCTAAATCGGTTTCGCCGCCGCCGGTACTCGGGCATTAATCGTAACGGGTGAACCCGCCCAGGCGGCTCTCCGCCGGGGAGATGGGATGCGTCGAACGACGGTCTGGGGTGGCCCGAAGGAACGCCGGATCTGCGAACGTGCCGCCCTGGACGAGGAACGGTTCCTGGTCGACCACTTGAAACGACTCCTTCAGGAAACGGAGACTCCACCCAGTCGGGAGCCGAAGCACGCCCAGCCTGGGCGGCCCTGCAAGGCGAGTCGACGAGGCCGCAAGATAGCCTAGGCCTGGCAACCCAGGGCCATCGTGCTCGCCCCCTTGTCGTTCTGGGAATTCGCTCGGCGCGAGACCCGCGCCCGGCCGCGCGACAGCCCCGGCCTACGACGCCGCATCGGCCTGGCCACCGCCCCCAGTCCACGCACCATCGGCCACCCGTGGACCGGTTCAACGGGGCGTAGCTGCGACGCCTCAATCAAGAGTTAGTGGCTTCCACGATAAGGGGGCACGGGGTCGGGCGTCAAACAAGCCTTGCGGGGTTGATGGTACCGGGCACCAATATCGTGGGTCCGGCTCCTGGCAACCCATCCGGCTCCACCGGCGCGACGGCGTCCGGGACCACCAGCTCAGCCTCCTCGTAGGCGTCCGGCAATACATAGAGAAGTTCGTTCACCGTTGGCGCCTCACGCCCCGCCGCGTGGCCGAGGTCCGGTCGGCGTCCCACCTCTTGGAGCACATGCGCCCCGCACTGCGCACTGCGTCTTCCACACCGCCTACGACGCGCACGTCGTCCACGACGTCGTCGAAGCCCACGGTGCGGAACCGATCATCAAGCCCCGCGCCAACGCCCGCCGTACGGAACTCAACGCGCGCGGGCGGGGCATCCCCGCCTGGCACCGGGCCCGAAGCCGCACGCGACGCCTCCACCGCCGCCGCTTCCTCTGCGAGAGCGCCAACAGCGCCCTCAAGCGCCGCTTCGGCCAAACGTTGCGGACCCGCAAGGTCCGCCGCGAAGGCAATGAAATCGGGTGGCGCATCATCGCGTACAACACGAACCCTGTCGGACAAGCCTACGCCCGACGCGGGTTCACCCCGATGTAATCATGCACCCGGTGCGGGTGGCGGCGGAAAGGTCTTAGCCGAACCGGGCCCTCCGCCGGCCCGTTGCCCAGTGACGGAGGGCCATTCCTGCCGTGGCCGGAGTTCCGCGGGGCCCTGAACCAGGCCGAGAACCATCCCGCGCTCCTCCGCATCGTGGGTGCCCTACATTCGCATTGGCTGCGCGACCTGGAGGCACAGGACATCCCTCCAGCGCGGCGGTGGCTGGCGCGGCAGAGCCTCAAGAGAGTCCTGCGTCGCCGGCGCCTGCCAGACAGTGCCGAGCCGCGAATCTGCTTCTACGTCGACGGCGACCACCCGGGCCTCGCGAACCTTCTCCCAATCATCGAAGCGGTCGACCGGCGGGCCATACCCACGGACATCATCCTCCTCGACTACTTCCTACGCTCCGAGCGGCACCGCTTCGCCCATCTGCGCCACGCCCGACTGATCTCGTTCGATGCCATATTGGGACTCGTGGGCTTCGGGGGCATCTCCTCGGGTTACCGGCAAGCGGTTCGCCACCAGCATGAAATCGAGCGGGACGTCGGCGAGGGACCCCTCCGGGACGCACTCGTACGACACCCCAACTTCACGCGCACACGCCTTGCTGAATTGGCCGTCTGGGAAGCTGCCATGGGGCGCTACTTTGACCGTCATCCTTGTCGCGCCTTCGTAGCCTTGGGGTTCACCAACGGGCTCGCCCTCGCAGCCAAGCTCGCCTCATCGGGGCGCGATGTGAAGACCGTTCTCCCTGTCCACGGGGCAATCTACACCATGGACCCGACCCTCGTCCCGCCGTACCATTCGGACATGTACCTGGCCTGGGGGCCCTGGTGGGACGCGGCCTTCGCGGAGGCGCGGGCCGCTGGGTCCGAAGTCGTCCATGTGGGTTATCCTCGCTACGATGGGATTCGCAGCCGTTCCCTGAAGACGGACGTCCCGGACCGAATCCCGCAACTGCGCGGCCACCATCCCGTCGTCTACCTCACCGACAACTCGCTATTCTTCCACGCTGGACAATCGAAGGCAGACGAATTCTACCGCCAGTCAGCTGAGCTCCTGCGCTCCATCGTGCAAGAGGGGAACCTCGTGTTCAAACTGCACCCGGGCATAGACCCAGAGTCGCGCATCGTAAAGGCTACCTGGCCGAGGGACCTCCTCGACCACTG
>CAYVGY010000037.1:2645-18430 GCA_964451065.1 uncultured Halobacteriales archaeon | reverse complement strand
CTGCGCGTTCGTACAGAACGATTACTCCTTGCTGGACCTTCTCCCCCACGCCGGGGTCGTCGTAGGCGGCGCCACCACCGGCCTCCTCGAGGCCATGCTCTTCGACGTACCCGTCATCCAACTCAAGACCCTTGATTTTGGCCTCTATGACCTCTCCCGGGCCAACTGTCTCAGAGTCGCCCTCGAAGCGCTTCCCGACGCGATTCATCGCCTCCGCACGGATGAGCGCTTCCGCGCCGATGTAATCCGACGACAACGAACGTTCCTCGGCCGCGCCCTCGTCCATCTCGACGCCTCAGCAGACCAAGCCGCCGCGGCCCTCGCCCGCCTCATGGCCAATCCTTCATCCCCCGTCGACCTACCACCGAACGCAACCCTACCCGGCTCGGCTACCCCCGCCGACCCAGAGACGTCGCGATTCCCCGCGTGAGCGGCGAGCGCTGGAACCGACGTTCGCCCATGGCCGAAGGGACGGGGAAAGCGGCCGGGCCCCGGTGACCGGAGACGCTGGCCATGACGCCCTCTCGAACATCCAGAAGGTTACGTCGTCCCAGCCACCCGCCCCTGCGGTACGAAACCGGTCTTGCGTAGTCGCAACTGGGAGAACTTGGCAGGGAAAAGGACTCCCAGGTCTTACGCGAGGTGTGCGCCGACGTGGCCCGGGTACGGGGCCCCGAGCCGCCTCGGCGGAGGACCTGGACCAGGGGGGACCGCTTGGTTGGATGGTCACGGACCGCCGCCTCCGTCGACCAAGTGCCGGTCGAGGTCGGGCGCGGGATGGGGCGCGTCCGGGACGAGGCCCCGTTCCCGGATTTCTTCAGCGAACTTCAGGAGGAGGAAGTCGTTGTACCGGCGGGCCACCACCTGGAGGCCGAAAGGAAGCCCATCGGGCCCCTGGAAGGCGGGGACGTTGAGGGCGGGCAAGTGGCAGAGGGTCCAGATGAGGCAGGAATCGGGGATGTCCATCGAGTCGAGGCCCTTCAGCGCCTGGCCGGCGGTGGAGAGCGTGAGGACGACGTCGTAGGCCTGCAGCCACGCGTCGAGCTCGTGCGCGATTTCCGCCTGGCGGTCGAGGGCCCGGTGGTAGTCCGCTATCGTGACTCGATTGCCCCTCGTGACGATTTCGTACATGATGGGGCTGATGAGGGTGCGCTTTTCGAACTCGTCCTTGAAGTAGTATGCGAGGGTACGGTCGTAGATGGTCGCGTGCACGTCGTGAGCTTGGTCGAGACTCCGGGGCAGGCGGGGGCGGTGGATCTCGAAACCCCCGACCGATTCCAATCCCTTCGCGAACTCCTCCAGGTGCCGCTTCGCGTAGTCCTTCGCGAGGGCCCATTTGGGGTGTTCCACGACCGCCACCCGCCAAGGCCGGTTTCCCTTATCCTGCCGCTTGGGATCAGAGAGGGCAGCGTGGCTGACCGGATAGTCGGGGCCGCGCACGCGGAGCACTTCAAACAAGAGTCGGACATCGGGCACCGTCCGGGCGAAGAAGCCAATCGTGTCGAGGCTGTCCGTCGTCTTGAGCGTCCCCGTGCGGGGGATGCAGCCGAAGGAGGGCTTGTAGCCGTAGATGCCGCAGTAGCTCGCGGGCCGGATGATGGACCCGGCGGTCTGAGTCCCCAAGGCGAGGGGGGCCATGTGGGAGGCGACGGCCACGGCGGAGCCGCTCGAAGAGGTGCCCGGCGCGTACCCGGGGCGGTGCGGGTTCACGGTGCCGCCGGAGGCGTGGACCGCAAACTCGGCGGTCACGGTCTTTCCGAGAGCCACGGCGCCAGCTTGGCGGAGGGAAAACACGGATCGCGCGTCGTTGCCGGGCGTGAATCCGTTCCAGAGGGGACTCCCCATTTGGGTGGGCATGTCGCAGGTGTTGAAGATGTCCTTGACGCCGACAGGAATCCCCGACAGCGGTCCAGGATTGGTTCCGTGCGCGAGCCGCGAGTCCACAGCGTCCGCCTGCCGGCGGACAAGCGCGTCGTCCACGTGGGCCCACACGTGCAGCGGTGCGCCGTAGCGGTGGACTTGCACCAGGCAGCTCTCCGCGAGTTGCCGAGCGGTGAGTCGCCCCGAGCGGATGAGCCCGACGGCCTCGCTGGCGGAGAGTTGGTGCGGGGTGGGCGTTGCCTGTTCTCGCGCGCCCAGGCGCAGGACCTGCGTCATGGCAGGGGTTTCTCCGAGACCTCGCGTGAAAGTTCCTCGAGCCGGAGATTCTTCGCCTTCTCCACGCGGTGGCTGCGCATGATGTCGAAGAACTCTTCCTTAGTGAGGCCGGTAATCTCCAGGTAATAGTTGAGGATCTCCGGCCGACGGGGGTCGTAGTCCCGGATGATGTCCCACGCCTCCTCCCGCGTCATGAGGCCGGCGCGCACGTCCTGGCTCACGTGGTCCGTGGCGCGACCGTAGCCCCGCTTGAGGAACTTCGTGTAGTCGTGAAGGCCCGCCATGCGGCACTCCACGCTCTTGTACCCCTTGTACGTGCCTTCGATCTTGTCCTCGCGCCAGGCGTACTCCTTTTTTACGAACTCCATCTGGCGCTCGTCGTCCCAGAAAACGTAGTCGCCCAAGTGGATTCCGACCACGCCGGCCCGCTCGACTTCCTCTCGCGAAGGAAACAGGAAGGGCCAAAGGTCCTTCGGCGACAGGCGCGGCCCAACCATCGCGTCGGCTTCGACCTTGGCCGAGACCTTGGTAAAATAGTCGCGGTCGTAGCGGTTCTTGGGGTCGAAGTAGCTGGCGCGGCCGGAACTCTCCGCAATCGACTCGCCCCAGACGAGGAGCCGAATGCCAAACTTGACCGCGACCTGGAGTGGGAACGCGCCGACGCCGGCGTGGCAGTGCCAGCACGAATCGCCGATCTTCACGAGGGATTCGCGCGCGAGCCGGTTGACGAGGCTCCGGTTCGGCGTGAACATGATATGGTCGACGTTGAACTTCTCGAGCGCGTTCTGAAGATTGTACTTGCCCGTCTCCGTGTACCAGTTGTGGTTGAACGTGACGGCGAGCGGCTTCAAACCGTACACCTTCGTGAGGACATGGAGCTGGAACGTGCTGTCCTTTCCCCCGCTAATGGGCACCATGCAGTCGTAGTTGTCCCCGGACGTAGACCTATAATGGTCGAGCATCTTCCGCAACTCGCGCTCGCGGGCGGTCCAATCGATGTGAATCTTTTGTTCCGCGGACCGGCACGCTTGGCAGATGCCCATCTCGTCGTAGTCGATGCCTTCCGTCGTTTCGGGCATACAGCAGCGCGTGCAGTACTTTAACTGAGCAAAGAGCCCACCCGTCGCGCCTGTCATTCCCGTCGACGCCCTCCCTTGAACTTCCGCGCGTATTCGTCCCGGAGGACGCCGTACTCGACGACGTCCCGACGGGAGCCGCCTTTGAACACGGCCTGGCGCCGGCGTCCCTCTTCCTTCATGCCGAGATGGGCCGCAAGACGCGTCATGGCCTCATTGCCTTCGAATGTTCCGCACCCGATGCGGTGCAGGTTGAGCGAGAAGAACCCATGATCGCATGTCAGCCTCGCGGCCTCCTTCGCATGGCCCTTGCCCCAGACCGACCTGTCTCCGACTACGATGGCGAACTCGGCCGTCCGGTGGACCCAGTTGATGTCCTGGAGGGACACGTTGCCGATGTGGGTGCCCTTTGCCTTCAGCACGATGGCGAACGCCAGGAGGTTGCGGTCGGTGCGGCTGCGCTCAATGTACGACGCGGCGTCCTGCTTCTGGAAAGGGAAGTAGTGGTGGGAATTGCCGGCGCACACCTCGTCGTCGTTGAACCAGTCCCCGTACGGGCCGTCCGCATCCTCGGGTCGGAGCCCCCGGAGATAGATGCTCTTGCCTTCCAGGAAGGGGACCGTCATCGCTGCACTCCCACGCGGACAGTCTGGGCCGAGGCGAGCACCTTCTCGATGGCCGTGGCGACGTCATCCAAGTCGGCTTTGGTCGCGCCGGCGTGGCACACGTTGGTGTGGACGACCTCCTCGAAGTGCATCCGCTCCGTCGTCGGGCAGAGTCCGCGGTCGTATCGGATTGCGGAGCCGGACGGAGTCCGCAGGGCCCAATGCGCGCGTCGCTGGTAAATGGGCTGTAGGTAGATCGGCTTCACGTACCCCTGGGACAGGGGGACTCCCTCCGCGTTGACCGCCGCGACGAAGACGTCGCGCGGCATCCCGACCTTGGCGGCGTCGTACCGCATGACGTAGAGGTAGTACCCGTGTCGAACGTCAGGGGCTGGCCGTGGCAGCGTGAGGCCTTCGACGGGGACGAGGCGCCGTGTCAGGTACTCCGCCGCTTCGATCCGGGCCGCCAGCAAGCGATCCAGTTTCTTGAGCTGCTCGCGTCCAATGGCGGCTTCGATCTCCGTCATGCGGTAGTTGAACCCAATCATGTTGGTGAGGTCCGTGACGCCCTTGTCCTCGACGACGACCTCGGCGTGGTTGCGGATGAGCTGGAGGCGCTCCGCGAGATGGTCGTCGTTGGTGACGACGATGCCGCCTTCCCCAGTATGGATGGTCTTGTGGTAGTTGAGGCTGAAGACGCCCAGGTGAGCCTGGGTACCCGCGAACTTGCCGGCGAGGCGCGCCCCGGGAGCTTGGGCCGCGTCTTCGATCACGGTGATTCCGCGTTGTTCGGCGAACTCCATGATTTGCGGGACGCGGGCCGGGTGGCCAAAGAGATCGACGACCACGATGGCCCTTGTGCGAGGAGTCGCGACCTTCCGGATCGTGTCCGGCGTGATGCAGAAGGTGACGGGGTCGATGTCTGCGAAGACGGGCACAGCCCCGTAGAGGAGGGCGCCCGTGACGGACGCGGTCATCGTATAGGGGGAAACGATGACTTCATGGCCCGGTTCCACGCCCGCGGCACCCAGGGCCGCGTAGAGCCCGGAGGTGGCCGAATTCATGGTGACCGCATGGCGCACGCCGAAGAAACGAGCCCACTCCTGCTCGAGGGCGCGCACGGTAGGGCCGCCGAAGAAATCCTCCGACCACGTCCCAAGGAACTTGGAGAGGACGGTGCTATCGAGGATTCGGGCCACGGCCCGCTTCTCCTCTTCCCCTATCGTGTTGTAGGGCGGGAAAGGGCGGGTGCGGACGGGGGTTCCACCGTTGAGGGCGAGTTTGGTCATCGGGCCACGTTCTCTTTGGGGGACACCGAGGCGGGTTCAAGACCCATCATCTCATAAACCAATCTGCAAACGGCCGCCGTGCCGCCCTCGGGGAGGGGGGTCGGGACCGTGCGGCCTGAGGAGCTGAAAAGGGCTTCTTCTAGGAGGGTGGTCACCCGAGCCGCCCGTTGGGCACAACGGATGCGGCCTTGGCTGATGAGAGGCAACGTCTCGGGCCGGCGGAGGCCCGGCTGGAGGCTCACCGTGGGGGTGCCCAGGTAGTACGATTCAACGAGGAAAGCCGTGTTCATGCCCACGACGAGGTCGGCCGCCATGGCGAGGTCGCGGGGAGGATGGTCCGCCGTGGGCAGGACGCGGAGCCGTCCACGCACGAGCGCCCGGTGGGCCCCGGGATCCTCCCGGGGATGGGGTCGGACGAGGAGGAGGATGGGGTGTTTCCGCTCGTCGGCGAGGCCGGCCAAGGCAGCCGTCAGTTGTTGCATGACATCCCGTTCCGTATACCCGAGGTAATGGGGGTCGCGCGGGGTCGTACCGAATGCGGCGGCGAGGGGCTGAGAGACAAAGAGGACGACGAGGTCGTCGCGTTGGGCCCCGATGCGGCGCCGCAGCGCCGTCCGGCGAGAGCGAGAAAAGCTCCGCCGCGAATCGGCGAGCCCGTCCCAGGCGGGCTGCCCCGTAATCCGGAGTCGGGCGGACGGCAACCCGGCGCCTGCGGCTTCCGCTCTGGCGTGCTCGTCCATGACGGCGATGATGTCGGGCAGGACTTCCTCCTGCGTCCGAGGTTCCAAGAACCGTTCCCGGTAATGGGACCAGTAGTCAAGGAGCGCGAGGCTCGGCACGCCCGCCCTCCGGGCGGCCAGGATCCACACGTGCTCAAGACCCACGTCGTTGTAGGAGGTCCCGGTCAAGACGAGGTTGGCCCGGATGGACCGAAGATCCGTAACCACCTCCTGGAGCGAGGCGCCCGTTCGGGCCGGGACGGGTTCCAGGCCGCGGTCCTTCCAAAGCTTGGCGGCCTCACGATATCCAAAGGCAAAGACCTTCGCGCGACCCTCGCGCCGGAGCGTTTCGAGGGCGGGCGCGAGGGCATTGGCCCCGCCCGGGTCGCCCGCGATGGCCGCCACGACTGGCGTCACGGGTGCCCCCGGACGCGGATAGGCTTCCCGGCGCGAGCGGAGCTGTGCGCCGCCTCCGCGATGGCGAGAGCAGCCACGCCGTCCTCCCCCGTGCAGCGCGGGCGCGCGCCTCGGAGCACGGCGCGGGCCAGATCCTCGACCGCCGATAGGAGCGCGCGGGGCGCGGCGGCGGGTCGTCTCCTCGTGGGGCGTAGGCTGCGGTAACCGGCGAACCGCGGACTGGGTCCGACGGTGTAGCGCTCGATCTCGTGGCCCGCGTCGGTGATTCGAATCCGGCCCCGCGTCCCGACGAGGTCCATCTCGAAAAGAGCGTAGGCGCGGTGGTCGCAGGAGAGAAGGAACGCTGTGGGGCCATTCCTAAGGCGCATCCGCACGTCGAGCGTCGGGTCCGGTCCGGGCTCCCGGAGGCGGTTCCACGCCTGGACCTCCTTGACCTCCCCTGCCAGGAAACGGGCGAGGTCGAACCAATGGCCCCCGTTGTGGATTGTGCCCTTCGAATAGAATCCGTTTAGCGCCTGTAGGCGGCCGATGCGGCCGCCCTGCACGTCGTTGCGGACTTCGAAATGGTTCTCCGCGTAGCGGCGAGTGTAATTGACGGCAAGGGTGGTGCCGACCTGGCGGGCGAGACGGATGATGGAGCGGCCTTGAGCCGCCGTCATGGCCAGGGGCTTCTCGACGAGGACGCCTCTCGGCGCTGCCCGGCGGAGGACCGTGCGGAGCACGTGGTCGTGTGTGGCATCCGGCGTGCAGACGCTCACGAGGTCCGGCCGTTCCTCGTCGAGGAAATCTTCGAGGTCCACGTACTGGCCCGGCACGCGCCACCTTCTCGCGCACCGCTTCAGTTGGGCGCGGTTCGTGTCGCACACGGCCACGAGTTCCGTGTTGGCGCAGGCGCGGTACGCGTGGGCATGGCTGTGGATGCCCGGTGTGCGGGCGTCCTGCGAGTACTGGCTGCCGATGCGGCCGCATCCTACAATGGCTGCTCGGAGTTTCATCGGACCGGCTTCTGCTGGATATGGTGGTTGAGGGCCACGAGGTCGGGTCGAGCGTGAAGGAAGCGGAGGACGTCCCTGAGGTCGAAGTTCGGCTTCGTCGGGTACAGGGCCTCGTAGATCGCGCGGATGAGTGCAAAGTCTTCCGGCGTGTCCACCGTGAGCCGGAGGTCAGAGTCGTTGGGGGGAAGGCCGCTCTCGACGTACTTCAGCCGGTACCGCCCAGGGTGCTCGTAGATGTAGAGGGAGACGTGTTCATGGTCCGCGGGGTCATCCGTGCGGCTTGCCACGTCGGCAAGGACGCGCGTGGGGAACACTTGCACGTCCATTCCGACCGGAAACGTCCGCGTCTGCCTGTTGCTGCAGTAGTCGTACGGGCCCTCCCGTAACGCACGAATCACACGTGAAATCGTGGCGGGATCAATGAGGGGGCAGTCACCGGTGGTTTCCACAATGAGATCGGCGCTGACGGCTTGCGCGGCCTTGAGGACGCGGTCGAGCACGTCCTTCTCGCTCCCGCGGAAAACGGTGACGCCGAGTCGGCTGCCGAGCTCCACGATGGGCTCGCACGAAGAATCGGTTGTAGTGGCGATGACAATCTCGTCAATCTCCGGGACGCGGCGAAGTCGCTCAATCATGAGCTCAAGCATGGGTTTCTGGAGGATCGGAAGCATCACCTTGTTGGGCAGACGGGTGCTGCGCATACGCGCTTCAATTGTACATGCAATCTTCACGTCAGCCCTCCTGGAACGCCTTCTGCCGAATCGATCCGACGACGACGCGCGGGGTGGTTCGAGCGCGGCGCGCGCCATCCAAACGGCGCCCCGGCATGGTCTTGCCGTCGATATCGGCCATGACCCTTCTCGGAACGCGGGTCGAGCGGATGCGTACCCGGATGACGGTAGCGGTCGTCATGCGCGACGGCGGCCCCCGTTCCCGTTTAGGGCCCGTTTGAAGGCCTCGAGGAGCCGGGCGGAGTTGACGTTCCAGTCGGCGCGTCTCCGGGCCAGGGCTGCATTGCGACGGCGCATGGTCGTCCGGGCACCGCTCGGCAGAGCGAGCATCTCGGACATGGCACCCGCCAGGGATGCTGCGTCGCCGGGCTGGAAGACGTGCCCGTTGCGCCCCGGCGTAACCCATTCGCGGTTGCCCTGGTTGTCGGCCACGATGACAGGAAGCCCGCACGCGAAGGCTTCCATGAGGGAGACGGAGCTCCCATCGCTTGGGGCCGTGCTGACGTAGACGTCGGCCGACGTTAGATATTGGGGAAGGTCTGGATTGGGGATCCGACCGGGCATGGCGACGACGTTTTCGAGGCCGTGGGAACGCACGAACGCCCGAATCCGGTCCGCCTGAGCGCCGTCGCCTACGAGGAGGAGGCGGAGGTCGGGGCGGTGCGTGTGCAGTCGGCGGAAGGCGCGAAGAAGGACGGAAACCTGGTAGGGGGATTCCCAGGTCCGTGTCGAAACGATGACTGTGCGGTCTTCCCAGCCCCATTCCCGCCGGAGCCGGCTGGAAGAGCGAGCGGGGCGAAACAGGGACAGGTCGACGCCCCACGGGAACGTGACGATGCGGCTTCCAGGAATCTCGGCTATGTCACGAATCTTTTCTCGCACGGCCTGGCAATCTCCCACGACGACCTGCGCGGCATGGAGCGCGGTTCGGCTTTCACGCCGCACGACTGCGTCGCGGTGGGCGTGAACGAGCAGGTCGGAGGCCCATGAGGCGAGAACAAGAGGCTGGAACCCAGCCTGCGCCGCCAGGAACCCGCACGGGTGGACGGGGCCGGCGTGAACGACGTCCGGATGCACTTCCTTGAGCAGGTCCTTCATTTCGACCCCGAACTGCCGGCGACCGCGGGCCGTCGACACCGAGGCGGCGTTGGGGTTGCGGGGAACGACCTTCACGCGGGGGGGCAGAGGTCGCTGCTCGAGGAGGCTCGGGCCCTCCTCCAAGCGCAAGTACCAGACGTGATTGCCGCCGCCCGACAGCGCATCCAGGAACCGCCAGTCGTGCGGCGTGTACTCCTGTGAAAGGTAGAGGATCTTCATGGGGCGCCCGCGCCGTCGAGGTCGTTCCACGTCAGGTGTTGGCCCGCTTGGACAGCATTCTTGAGTTTGCGGTTGACGACGCGGGGCAGGTCGTAGGGAAAAACCCCGTCCCGGGGCGCCGGCCGCAGGACCTCCAGCATGTCGCGGCGGAGGACGGTGCCGGCGGGCAGGACCTTGGCGGCGCGGATGGCGCGGCGCTGGACGACCACCGTGTCCTGTTCGTTTTCTTCGACGACCTTTTCTCCGTCGCCGAGCGCGGCCTCGAGTTCCCGCGTCCGGTCCACCATGTCCCGCCACGTCTCCGGCGTCATCGAGAAGGGATGGTCCGGGCCTTCCCGCCCCGTGTCGTCGGTGAAGTGCTTCTCGACGGCGCGGGCTCCCAATGCGACGGCGCCGAGGACGGCGGCGTGTCCCGGGGCGTGGTCGGATAAGCCGAGCGGCAGGCCGGGGTAGAGGCGCGCGAACGTGCGCAGCACGTTGAGGTTGAGGTGCTTGAAATTCTCCAGGCTGCCGGTGTAGTTCGTGTTGCATTGCATGAGGACGATGTCCGACGTGTGCCTCGCCAGCGCCTCCACGGCGCGTCGCACGTCGATGAGGTCGGACGCACCCGTTGCGATTAGGACTGGCTTGCCCTTGGCCGCCACGTACTCGAGCAGTTCAGGCCAGGTGATGTCCCCCGACCCGATCTTGTATGCGGGAACGTACGGTTCGAGCATGTCGACCGCTGCAAAGTCGTAGGGCGTCGAGAAGTACTCGATGCCGATCTTGTCGCAGTGGCGCTTGAGGACCGGCGTCCACTCGAAGGGAATGCTCGCGTCCTGGTACACTTGGAAGACGGGTCTCTTCCACTTGGCCTGGTGGGACAACTGTTTCGCCATCGATTCGAAACCAGTTTGGCTCACGATCTTGGGCGCTCGGAAGTTCTGGAACTTCGCAGCGTCGGCTCCCGCCTTCTTGGCGAGCGTGCAGAGCTCCTTCGCGCGGTCGAGGTCGCCATCGTGGTTGGCCGACATGTCCGCGATGAAGTAGCACGGCTCATGCGGTCCAATCCATTGCCTGCCGATGCGAATGCGGTTCATGGCTTCGCTTCCTCCATCTTGATTCCATCGCGTAGTTGGGTGCGAAGGCCGGCACCGTACGCGGCTCGGAAATGTTCAACGCCCTCTGCAGCCGTTGGGAGCGTGCAGTGCAGGGCCTTCTCGAGGCGACCCACGCGCAGCGATGTATCGAGGGGCCGCGGGGCGCGCAGGGGTACCCGGGACAAGGTCATCGCCTCGACGCGTCCCGAGTCGTGCCCGAAGGCCTGGGCGACGAGCTGAAGGAAGGCGAACTTGCTGATGCGGTCGCGTGAGCCCAGGTGGTAAAGACCCTGGAGTCCCTCGTCGACGCAGTCACGAATGACGGCGGCCAGGTCGTGGGCTGGAAGCGGCGAAAAGGACACGTCAACGAACCCAGGGATGGGCTCGCCGCGGTCGAGGTGCTCGAGCGCCCATTCTGCGAGGCTGTTCTTGGCCTGCGCATTCCAACCGTACACCGTGCACCGGAGCACGAGCGATCCGCGCACGGCGCGCGCAATCCGGTCGGCTGAAAGCTTCGTCTTCGAATAGACGTTGAGGGGACGTGGTTCGGCATCTTCGTCGTAGGGGCCCTCCCTGCCGTCGAACATGCTGTCGGTGGAGATGTGGACGAGACGGGCGCCGGACCGCTGGGCGGCGTCGGCCACTTGGCGCGTTGCCGTCACGTTGGCACGTTCCGCCTCGGCCGGATGGTCCTCGCACCAGTCCACCCGGGTTTCCGCCGCGCAGTGGACGACGACATCGGGTCGGGTCTCGCGGAACGCCGCATCGACTTGGCGCGCATCGGCAAGATCGGCGCGGACCATGCGACAGCCCGCGGGGCGGTACTCGGCGAGATGGAGCGTGCCGCAGACGGTGCGGTCCTGTTTGAGAACGTGAACAAGGTTGCTGCCAAGCAAGCCCGCCGCCCCCGTAACCAAGACGCGTTTCACGTTTGGGGCCTCCCTCGCCGCCGAGTCGTCACCTGACCATGGGGACCGGCTCCAGGCCGACAAGCTTGCGAAGGTCGGGCACGGTGAGCCAGGTCGAGTTTGTATCGCTGCTGTACCGGAAACTCTCAGAGCAGGGCTTTCCGCCTACGCCCGCGCCCGGTGAAGGAGCCGAGAACTCGGGTAGGATCGCATAGTGGTCGGGGAATTCGACCGTGTGCCGGGCATCGTCCTCCGAGACCATGACTTCGTGGAGCTTCTCACCCGGTCGGATTCCGATGATGCGCGTGGGACGCCCGGGTGCGATGGCTTCCGCGAGGTCGGTGATCCGCATGCTCGGAATCTTGGGGACGAAGATCTCCCCTCCGCGCATACGGGCCAGGCTCGCCAGCACGAAGTTCACGCCCTGCTCGAGCGTGAGCCAGAACCGTGTCATGCGGGTGTCCGTGATGGGAAGGGACTCGTTCTTGGGAACTTTCTGGAAGAGGGGGACGATGCTTCCGCGGCTCCCTAGGACGTTCCCGTACCGGACTACTGAGAAGCGCGTAATGTGGCCACCGGCGTAACTGTTAGCGGAGATGAAGAGTTTGTCCGAGGCGAGCTTGGTCGCGCCGTACAGATTGACTGGGTTCACGGCCTTGTCGCTGCTGAGCGCGATGACCCGCTCCACCTCGCGGTCGATGGCCGCGTCAACGACGTTCGAGGCGCCTAGGACGTTTGTCTTTACTGCCTCGAGGGGGTTGTATTCGCACGCCGGAATCTGTTTGAGAGCTGCCGCGTGCACGACGATTTCAACGCCGTCAAAGGCGCGGTAGAGCCGTTCCCGGTCCCGCACGTCCCCAATGAAGTATCGCAAGAAAGGGTACTTGGATTCGGGGAACCGGTGGCGCATCTCGTGCTGCTTGAGTTCGTCGCGGCTGAACACGATGAGTTTGCGGGGCGTGTACCGGGCGAGGACCAGCTCCGCGAACTTCTGGCCAAAGGACCCCGTCCCGCCGGTGACGAGGACTGTCTTGCCATCGAGGTCGGCCACGGGCGGGGCCCTAGAGCTGCCCCCGCTGCCTTCCGGGCCGCCGTTTCCATCCTGGGATGCTCCGACCGGCCCGCCGGAGCCTGGCTTCCGCGTGCTGCTCACCGAAATCCAGCTTGAAACTGCGGAGGCATTTAAATGCATCAGGTGGGGGGCCCGGACACGGGCGAAATCGTGCGTGAATTGCCGACTTGGGAGCCACGGATCGACCAGGCGTGGTCGGCCTGGAAGGCGCCATGTTCGCGTCGCTGGAAGGATTTTCCCGTCCCGAAGAAGTCGCCCTCGACGACCGCGAACGCCCCGGCGTGAATGATGTCGGCGTACGCCCGATTCACGTCCGCCACGAGCTCCAATTCGTAGTCGTCCGGCAGGAGGGGCACCCGGGGGATTCGACAAACGAAGTGTCCGTCCAATGGGACAGGCCCGAGCTCATCCCCCGTGACCCGGTTGGAGAAGGAGAGGAGTCGCTTTCCGAGCCGGTCCAAGATCGCGACCTGGACGAAGATGTTCGTGAAGGATTCCTTGGCCCGGTAGCCAAGGACCAAGTCGACGACATCGCCCGAACGAGCATGGGACACGGTCTTGCCGTCCCGTTCGAGATGGAAGCTCGTGAAGCGCACGTTTCCGTTGCCTTCCCGGTCGGTGCGTTGACTCAAGTGGATGGCTTGCCTGGCATCGTCCCGGTGTCCGCTAAGGTATTCGGAAACCACGTCGTCGACCGGGCCCTGGGCGCGGATGCGCCCGCCGTCGAGCAGGATGGCCCGGTCGCACAACCCCAAGATGGCGGTCATGTCGTGGCTCACGAGGAAAGCGGTCTTGCCTTGCTCGCTCGTCTCGTGCATCTTGCCGAGGCACTTCTTCTGGAAGTCGTGGTCGCCCACGGCGAGCACCTCATCCACGAGGAGGATTTCCGGGTCCAGGTGGGCGGCCACGGCGAAGGCGAGGCGGACCGACATGCCGGCCGAATAGTGCTTGACCGGCATGTCGAGGAACCGCTCTACCTCCGAGAAAGCCACAATCTGGTCGAACTTCTCGTCCATCTCACGCCGCGTCATGCCTAGGATGGCGCCGTTGAGGTACACGTTCTCGCGCCCCGAGAGCTCGGCGTGGAACCCCGTGCCGACTTCGAGTAGCGACCCGACGCGACCATGGAGCTCGGCGCGGCCCTCCGTGGGCTCCGTGATGCGGGACAGGATCTTGAGGAGGGTCGTCTTCCCGGAACCGTTTCGGCCTATGAGGCCGACGACCTCGCCTGGCCGGACGTCGAAGGACACGTCGCGGAGCGCCCAGAACGTATTTGCCGGCCCCGCCTTCTGCCCGTTGACATCCAAGATGCGCGCCAACCCGCGGACGGGCGCCCCCAGCGCCTTCATCGCGGACTCGCGGAAGGATCCGTACACCGGACGGCTTCCGGCCAACGCGTAACGCTTGCCGAGCCCCCGTGCGACGACGGCAGTCTTGTTCTCGGTCATACAACGTCCGCGAATGTGCGTTCGAGCCGACGGAAGTAGAGGGCGCCGGTCACGAGGAGGAACAGGGCGACGCCGGATGATACTAGGATGATAGGGCCGGGGGACGTCGCTGTTCCGAGGAGGGCCCAACGGAACCCCTCCACGACCCCCACCATGGGATTGAGGCCATACACCGTCCGCCAGGGCTCCGAGAGGAGGGTGCTGGGGTAGGCCACGGGGGTTGCAAAGAGCCACGCCTGGACGAGGAACGGCACGGCGTGGCGAACGTCGCGGTATTGGGCGTTCATGGCTGAAAGCCAGAGGCCGACGCCGACGGCCGTGACCAACGCGAGGGCGAGCAAGAAGGGCAACCAGAGCACGTGGCCCGTCGGCATGATGCCGTAATATGCCATCATGCCGAGGAGGACGGCGAAGGCGAGGAGGAAGTCCACGGCGCCGGACGCGACGGACGAAAGGGGGATGACGAGGCGGGGGAAGTAGATCTTCTTGATCATGTTCGCGCTCGTCACAAGGCTTTGGGTGGACTGGGTGAGGGCGTTGGCGAAAAAGGTCCAAGGGACGAGGGCAGTATAGGCGAAGATGGGGTAGGGAACGCCGTCGGAGGGAATTCCGGCCAAGGCGCCGAAGAAGAGGCTGAAGACGACCATCGTGAAGACGGGTTGAAGGATGGCCCAGGAGACGCCCATCACGGTCTGCTTGTAGCGGACCTTGACGTCACGCCACGTGAGGAAGTAGAGGAGTTCCCGGAACTTCCACAACTCGCGGAGTTGGAGGGAGACCCAGCCTTTGGTCGGCTGGATGACCGTGTACGTCATGGGCAGACCGGTGAGGCGATGGTTGAAGATTGCTTGCCTATTAAACCTGCCCACGGGGGCGGGACCCCAAGCCTAGGTCGGCCGTCACGGCTCGAGGAGCGGGGCAACAATCCGGGCCAGCTTTTGCCCCGCCACGCGCATCGAGAATTCACTTTCGCACCGGATCCGCCCGGCCTCGCCGACCTGTTGCCGTAGCGACGCGTCGGTGAGCAAACGTTCCAGCACATCCGTCCATTCCTCGGGGGTGTCGGCATAAAAGCCGGATTTGCCCGATTCGAAGAGGTGCCCGGAAGCGAACAGCCGGCTCCCCACGGCGGGTACGCCCGCCGCCATGTATTCCAGAAGCTTGAAGCCCATCTTGCCGCGCGTCCACGGATTGTCCACGACCGCGCTCACGCCGACGTCGAACTGGCTAATCTCCGTCTGGTACGAATCAAGGGTCCAAGGGACGATGCGGGTCCGTCCCGGAAGCAGTTCGTCGATTCCCTCGAGAGGCCACGTCACAATCCTGACCTCAAAGTCGAGGCGACGCGCCATCGTCGCCAAGGGTTTCGAAAGGATCTGCTTGAGATGCGCGTAGTTGGATGGCGTGCCCGCCCAGCCGATGATGGGGGATCGCGGCGTCGCGGACCAATCCTTGCGAGGGGCGCGATCCGTATCGACGGGCGTCGCCACGTGATGTACGTGGGGGTTCTGCCCACGCGCGAACGCTGCAAGCGTGTCGTTCGTGACGACGACGGCGTCCGCCGCGCGGCAGAGGCCGCGGGTCGCCCGCGGACTTGTCAGGTAGACTGCGTCGTCGAAATCGAAGACGAAGCGGTACCGGCCGAGTCGCCGGAGAAGAGGAGCCATGGGATAGACGCCCGGAATGTCCTCGCCCCGAATGACGTAAAGGACGTCCGAACGGCGGAGTTTGAACGCGCGTCGCACGATTCCCATGCCTGCGCGAAGCGACGGGGCAACCATGTCGACTTCGGGCGTCCACCGAACGGGGATGTTGGTTGGGAAAACCTCGCACTCGATGCCGCGGTCCCTTAGCTGGTTTGCGAATCCGTGGCCGCGGATTCGGGTGACGGGGCTCTCCATGTTCCGACTCGGAACAAAAATCACCCGGCCCACGCGCGCGGCAAAGGCCCCTTTCGAATAAAGGTAGCGAT